>CALFML010000178.1 GCA_937879845.1 uncultured Myxococcales bacterium | reverse complement strand
CGCTTCATACCCCTTAAGAGTCTGTCTTTAAGTGCCGGCCTCCTTTGTCTGGTCCGCTGCAGTGATCCGACGCCGCCGTACCAGCAGCAGACTCCGCCGCCGCCCGCCGCCGATCTTGCAGGGGTGCCCGACCTTGCCATGGCACCGCCTCCGGACCTATTACCGCCGCCGATCCCGATGTATCTAAACGGCTCGTTCGACGGCGGCAGCTCCCCCTATCGCAACTGGGTGTCGACGATGGAGTTCGCCCGCGAGCTCGCCAGCAAATACCACCATCCGCTGCGGCTCACCTACTTTGTAACCACCGCTTATTACGATCTGAATATCACCGGCTCCGCCGTGGGTCGGGCGCTGAGCCGCGATGAAATTCTGGTGCGCTGGGCGCTCACCCAGCAGGCGCTCAACGAAGGACACGAGATCGCCAACCACACCGTGCGCCATCAGGACGGCGAGCTGTGGACCGCCGCCCAGTGGCGGGCTGAGCTGACGGAGTATCAGAACCTGGTGACCAAGAACCTGTTTCAGCCGGTACGCGATGCGCGTGGCAGCGCGGTGTTCCCGATCTGGCGCGCCGCCCCGGGTGCCCCGGCCGGCGCGGTCGGCGCCGGCTGCACCGATAACGGTCAGTGCGCGAGCAAGCAGTGCGCCATGGTCACGCCGACGCAGGGGTTCTGCACCACGGACTGTAACTCCGAGGTCGCCTGCCCGAGCGGTACGTTCTGCGGCTACCCGGAGCAGGACGGGGAAGACCTGGATATCTGTCTGCCCAAGCCGCAGTTTCCAGTCATGTATCAAGGACAAGAGCTCTTTGACGGCAACGGCAAGCCGAACCTCGGGCATCCGGCGCTGCAGCCCTACGTTCCGGTCGGCTTCCGGGCGCCGCAGCTGTCGACCAACAGCGAGCTTTACGATGTGCTGCGCGAGCTTGGTTATGTCTATGACGCAAGCCAGGTCGACGCGCCGGATCCGCCCTACCAATACAAGGGTCTCCTAGAGTTCTCGCTCATGCGGTTTCCCGATGCGCTGGCCATTCCCATGGACTACAACTACTTCTATCACATGGATCTCGACGCGAAGACCATGGAGCCGGACTACCAGCGCAGCATCATCAGCGCGTATAACGACCGCAACAAGATGACCTGGAGCATCGGCCATCACCTGTACAACTACAGCCATGGCGTGTACCTGGAGGTCTTCAAGCGCACCTTCCGCTTTGCCGCCCAAGGCTGCCCCGACGAGCACGGCGTCCGGCGCTGCCCGGATATGGATTTTCCGTCGATGCGCGAGCTGCAGCAGATCTATGCCACGCATCCGCTCTTGCCCCTGGCCGAGCGAACGCCGCCGTCGTTGCGCAGCGCTAAATCGCTCCGCAAAGCAGATCGTCCAGGCTGCGGGAAGCATAAGTAGCCAGCCTTTCTGTTGACGGTCTGTTGACAGTCTGGATCAAAGCGCAAATCGACCGCGCTGCCGCATGCGGGACGCGCCGGCTTTGGCCGCAGGGAGCGAAGCCGGCGCCATCACTTAGCGAAGAGAGGGAAACTCCATGAGCTGCTCCACACGAACACGGCGAAGACACTTTATTCCCTTTGGTTTGGCGCTGCTCGTCGGAGCCGGCTGCAGCGAGGAAGCAGACAGCACTGCCGTCCCGCCACCGGACCCGATGACGATGCCCATGCCCATGCCCATGCCGGAAGACGATCCGCCGCCAACCGAGCTGCCGGCGGCTTCGGGGTTCAGCCTCGAACATCCGGTCGGGCTCTACCCGCACGAGGCGCTCCCTGCCAAGGTCGCGTACTTGACCTTCGACGACGGACCCGCCGACTGGACGGGAGGCTTTCTGGATATCCTGGCGGCAAAGGGAGTCAAGGCGACCTTCTTCGATAACGGCAATGTGCTCGTCGCGACCAAGCTCGATGGGGGCTATACGGACCCGGCGACCGGCATGAAGGTGCTGTATCGCGACAACCTCAAGCGCATCCTCGATGAAGGCCATGCGCTGGGCAACCACACGCTGACCCACACCGACCTGGCGACCGTGGACCCGGCGCGCATCGCCACCGAGATCGATCACAACCAGACGATTCTCAACCAGGCGCTGCGCAAGTCCGGGGCGCCCTACCATCCGCTGACGCTCGTTCGGCCGCCGTACGGCTCTCCGTTCATCTCCCGCCTGGATCCCGGCAAGCTCACCGCGATGGATCACATGCTCCTGGCCAAAGTGGGTCCAGGGGTCGCCGAGCGCGGGATCAACGTGCTGTGGAATCTCGACTCCACCGATGCCGCGGACTGGGCGATCGACGAGTGGTACACAAGCTCGCAGCCGCAGCCGCCGGGCAAGGCTTCGACGTACACGTTTGCGCAGAAGGTGCAGCGGATCAAGACCGCGGTGCTCACCGATCCGCAGGTGATGCGCGGAGAGGGCGTCGTCATCTTGTTTCACGAGACCCACCCCTGCTCCCGCGATGCGCTGCCGGATGTCATCGATGGGCTGCGCGCGGCCGGCTACACCTTCGGCACGATCGAACAGCTGGTCCAGACCCGGTGGGGCCGCCCGAGCGTCGATCTCGCTCCGGGTCCGCACCAGTTCGATGCGCGGTATCCGATAAAGGACTGGGGCTGTCAGGACTACTCGATCCGCTTCGGCAGCAGCCGGCACCAGCGGGCGCACGAAGTATGTGGGCGGACCTGGCGTTTGTTTGCTGACCTGGGCGGCAGCGCGGTGTTCGATCTGCCGGACGGCGCGCCGCAAATTGATCCGATGACGACGATGGGCTCGCAGTGGTTTCACAACAGCCGGCTCGACCTGCATCCCGACCAAGATCGACCGCTGGACATTCAGCCGGCCCCGCTGGGTGAGCAGCGGCTGCAGCAGCTCGGCGTGGCTTGGCGGACTAGCGCCCTGCCGATGTACCAGGAGGAAGCGGCGGCGCAGCCGAGCTGCGTCTTTCTCACCTTCGATTTCAAAGACGGCGGACGCAAAGTCCAGCACAACGTATGCGACACGATCACCGACCCCCAGAACGGCCAGGCGGTCCAGGTCGGCTTCGCGGCGTTCTGGAACAAGTTCCCGCAGGCGCTGCAGGCATTCGGCTATCCCATCAGCAGCATCTACAGAGAACCGAGCAGCGGCCGCCTGACGCAGTGGTTCCAAAATGCCCGACTCGAGTGGAACGCGGCGCTGTCGCAAGTCCAGCTAGCTCCTTTGGGCGACGAAGTACGTACCTTGGCCAAGCTCCGTATTGGTGGAACCGGCGGTTAAGCGGCGCCTTCCTCGGACCGCACCCAGACTTGTCGCGCGCGGTCAGCGCACCGCGGCGCGTTTTTCGAGCACCTATCCGCCACCCTGCCACGAGCCGTTCCCTGGAAGCCTCAGCAGCAAAACGTAGCCGGGGCGGATTCTTCCTGGCGATGTGCCGCAGCCCTGCGCCGGGCAGTGCCCCCGGTCACGCGCCGGCCGTCGGAGATGTCGCCGAATGCCAGTTTCTTGACGCGGGCGGCCACTGACCCGGCCGGCGATCGGTCCTATCTTGGTTGTCGTACCGCCCCGCTGATGAAGCGGCAGTGAACAACAAGCAGCCCTGACCGAACCGTTGCGCGGCGTCCGGCCGCGGTCCCGGTTGCGTGGCCGCCCGGCGCCCGCACGTCGCCGACGCCCACGGCCGTGACCGCCGCGGACCAGCCGTGTCGGCGCCGCGTTCGCATCGGTCGTCGCCCAGGGAATGAGCGGGCTCCGGCCCCAAGGAGAGCGCATGTCCGTACGTACCGCGTCTAGCTACTTCCTGCTGTTCGTCCTCGGCGCCGCCACCGGCTGCGGCGTCGAGGCAAGCGACACGAGCGCCGAGACGGCGGCCCTGGCCGCTCCGGCGCCGACCTACAGCTGGCCGCTGCCAGCCACCGGCTGGTTCCCCGACAAGTTCGACCTGCCCCTGCCCTTCGCGCCCGGTCTGCCCTATCGCGGCAGCGAAGATCTGCACCAGCTAAACGACTTCGGCACACCCCTTTCGACCGGCTGGTGGAGCTATAACTTCCTCCTTTGGCTCGACGGCTCCCCGCGGATCACCGGCGACTCGCTCGAGCGCGATCTGCTCGACTACTACAAAGGGCTGTGCAACTACTTCGGCCCGCCGGCGGTGACCTGCACGCCGGCCGGCTTCAGCAGCCGGGTGAGCCGCCTTGGCGAAGTAAGCCTGGGCGGTCGCAGCGCCGATTTCTTCGAGGCCCGCGTCACCGGCTTCGATCCCTTCTTCACCGGCCAGCCCATCGCCCTGAACATGCTCATAAGCTCCATCCAGTGCCCGCGCGCCCGCCACCGGGCCGTGCTCATCACTGCGTCCCCGCAGCCGATCGGTCAGGGGCCGTGGCCGCAGCTGCTGGAAAACGCGCTTCAGTTCCGCTGCCAGTAGCCCCACGCCGCGGCCGCGGGCACGGCGCGGTTCTGCGCGCGCGTCAGGCGATCCCTCCCGGCAGCTTGGAATATGCGCGCCTCTTAGCGGACAATGAACGCGGGGGAGCACGCACATGAATCAACTGCCGGTCAACGCATCCTACATAAGGCACCTGCTGGCGGCGGCCAAGAGCCTGGGCGCCGACATTCCCAAAGCCCTGCACAGGAGCGGCATCTCGGCGACGGCGCTCGATGATCCGGATGCCGGCATCACACTCGCCGCGCATCACCTTTTGTGGCAGCACCTCTCGGCCGCGGTCGGGCGGGAGAACCTGGGATTCACCGCCGGCCGCCGCTTCCGCCCGGCGGCGCTGGGTCTGACCGGACACGTGGTCGCGTTGTGCGGCACGGCGCGTGAGGCGCTCGCCGCGTTTGAGCGCTACCGCAGCCTGGTGGGCGGTGATCAGATCGTGCCGCGGCTCCATCCTGCCGACGGCCACCTCGAACTGCGCTACGCTCCCGTCGATCCCGGCTTCGCCCAGAGCGCGCACTCCGGCGAGTCCGGCATGATCTCACTCCTCATGCTCACAAACTCCTTGACCGGAGTCCGCTGCGCGCCGCTTGAGGCCTGGTTTCAGCACAAGCGTCCGGCGGATCTGCGGCCCTACCAGGAGCTGTTCCCCTGCCCGCTCCACTTCGAGAAGCCGTACCGCCGCCTGCTCCTGCCGCGGGAGACCATGGAGCTGAAGTTCGTGCGCGCCGATCGGGCCCTTCAGCGCTACCTGTCGCACCACGCCGATGCTCTGCTCCAGCGACTGCACCCCGACCGCAGCGTCGCGGAGCAGGTCCGCGGCCACCTCACCCAGGCCTTGGCCAGCGGCGAGCCGCAAGAACGCCTGGTCGCCCAGCAGCTCGGAATGAGCCCGCGCACGCTCCAGCGCCACCTGCGCACCGAAGGAGTCACTTTCGGCAAGCTCCTCGACGAAGTCCGCCATGAGCTGGCGCGCTCCTATCTGCGCGACAAGAGCCTAGGAATCACCGATGTCGCCTTCCTGCTCGGCTATGCTGAGCCGAGTACGTTCTTCCGCGCCTTTCGCCGCTGGACCGGCACGACCCCGCATAAGGCGCGCATGCAGGCTTACGCCCTGCGCGTCAAAGGTCTGCAAGCTCCGCCGGATGAATAAAGGGAAGTCGGGGTCGGGGAATTGATTTTGCCAGCAGACCGTCTCCTGCCGCCCGCGGCATGTCGATTACGCCGGGCACGCTGGACATGCTGGGTTTTATCCGCGAGCACTGACCACGCTATGTTTGCCGCATGGTGATTCGCGACGCAGCCCCTGCCGACTTTGCTGCAGTCCTGTCCCTCAATGCAGAGTCCGAGCATTTCTTGAGTCCATTGACTCCAGCCCGTCTCGCTCACCTGCACCGGCAGGCGCAGTATCACCGCGTCATCGAGCTCGAGGCGCAAGTCGTCGCGTTTTTGTTGGTGCTCGGACCGGGAGCCGACTACGACAGCGTCAACTACCAGTGGTTCGCCAAGCGCCATGACCGCTTCTTGTACATCGACCGCGTGGTCGTTTCAGCAGCGCGGCAAGGCGGTAGCCTGGGCAGTGCGCTATACAACGATCTCATTGCTTTCGCCCAGCAGACCCGCACTGCAGCCATCACCTGCGAGTTCGATATCGTTCCTCCCAACGAGCGCTCACGTCGTTTCCACGCCCGCTTCGGCTTCAGAGAGGTTGGCACGCAATGGGTCGCCGACGGCAAGAAACAGGTGTCCCTGCAAGTCCTCGACCTCGCCCGCGTCCGGTCAGAGTAAGCCGCCGACTCGCGCGCAGGAAAAGCCGCCCCCAGCCTGCCTTTCAGCCGCTGGAGGCACGCCTTGCGGCACCGGCACGCCGAGAAAACGGCACAGCGGCTCCCCAACGACATCGTACCGGTGCGACCAAACCCAGCGCCGATTATCTTCGTAAAGTCAATCATGCCTTTGGCGCGCGTCGCTCACAATCCCGCGGGTTCACCGTCCCGGCGCCGGGTGATGCGCGGCGAGCCGCCCTCGCCCCAGGTTCGCGCTGCGCTTCCGCGCTGCCCGTTCCGCATCCAAGCCCGCGATTTGCAAGCGCTTCGCACCGCCGCGGAACGATATTTTGGTTATCTCTCTCGGTGGTTACCTTATCGGTCTTCATGTCGCGATGGACGATCCCGGCGGCGTGGAGCGCGCCGAGACCAG
>CALFML010000177.1 GCA_937879845.1 uncultured Myxococcales bacterium | reverse complement strand
GTGAGGATTCCGGCGACCTGTATCTGATCATGGAGTACGTCCGCGGCGTGCCGCTGAACCGGCTGGTCCTCATAGACGGCCAGCCGATGGCGAAAGCCCGCGCCGCCGCGATCATCGATCAGCTCTTGGATGTTCTATCGGTCGCCCATGAGCGCGGAATCATTCATCGTGGACACCTGCCGCGCTCACTTTCCATTGCAAGATAGGGCAGTTGGACAAGGCCGCGGAAGGCACGGCGGAAAACCGCAGTCCCGGCCGAGCTGCGACGGGGTGCTGGGTTCCGTTACGGGCAGATGTGCCAGGCGAACGTCGTGACGGGGGTGGTGTCGCCGTTGCGGTTTACCACCGAATCGGCGGTGTTGATGTTGAAGTCTGAGGTGCGGTGAGCGCCGCAGTTGAAGCTGGCCGAGCCCGATGCCGACCCGCTGGCCGTGTTGCCGTACAGAACCAGCGGCGCCGCGCCCGTTCCCGCCCCTTCGACGTTTATCCCCTGCCGCGCCGCCGTCACCGTGTTGCCGTGCACGTCGCCGCCCAGGATGTTGGTGGAGAGGTACCAGGGGTGGGGTCCGAGCTCGATCCCGAAGTGGCAGTTGCGGGCCGGCAAGCAGTCGACGGTATTGCCCGTCACCACTGCGCCGGTGAAGTCGCCGGAGGTCGTGCCGTTGAAGTTGTCGAGCATCAGGCCGGCGAACACCACCTGCCCCGGCTGGCTGATGGCGTTATTCTGCACGACCGTGTTGCGCCCGCCTCCCAGGATGAGCGCCACGTCGCTGTTGTCGACGAAGGTGTTGTTGCTGACCGTGGCGCGGTCCGCGACATGGATGGTGAGTCCGTCCGACCACATATTGCTGGCGGAGTTCTGGCCGTTGGCGCGGAAGACGTTGTTGGTGATCTCGGCGTCGTTGCCGCGAAACTCCATCCCGGAGCCGCAGAGGGCGTTTTTGCTGACGCTGCTCGTGAAGCGGCAGAAGCTGCAGTCGCTCATCCGCGCGTTGAAGCCGTAGCGGTTGTTGCCGGCAGCGCACTGCGCGGCGGCCGCCGTGCCCAGCCGCGCCGCCCGATTGCCGTCGAGGACGAGGTGATCCACGGTCACCTCATGCGTCGCCTCGACAGCGAGGAAGCCGCCGACGTTGGCGTTGAAAGCGGGTAGCGCCTTGAGGACGGCGCAGCTTACCCCCGCCGCCTCACAGCCGCCGGCCGCTCCGCCCAGACCTTGGGTCCGCAGGGTGAACGGCTTTTTGATCAGCACCTGGGTGCCGATGCCGTATACGCCGGGCGGCAGGTTGAGCGTGCCTCCGGCGGGGATGCTGTCGATGCAAGTCTGGATCGCCGGCCCGAGGTCGGTGGTGCCGTCCGGCGCCACCGCGACCCCCGGACACAGGGGCACCGCCGGCGCCGTGACCGCAATCGCCACGTTGGTCGTCAGCGCACCGAGCCATGTGACTCCCTCCTGCAGCATCCGCCACTGGAAGTTGTAGACGCCGGCGGTCGAGGGGGCCGTGATATTGAACGTGAAGGTTTTCTGGGTGTCGCGGCCGATTGCCTCGCCCGCGGCCAGGTCCACGCGGCCGATTCCCCAGGTGCCGTTGTCTTGCGGGTTCTGCGAGCCGAGCTTGTAGCCGGCGGCGGCGGTCCAAGTGTTGGTTCCGGTGTTCTTCATCGTCACGGTGACCGCCGCCGTCTGTCCCGTGGTGAGGGTCGCCGGCACCGACTGCGAGACGAACTGCGCGCCGTACGGCGTCGGTGCAGTGACGGTGATCGCGACGTTGGTGGAAGCGGCGCCGAACCAGGCGAGCCCTTCATGGACCATGCGCCACTGGAAGTTGTACGTGCCGGGGGCCGCGGGGGCGGTGATGTTGAACGTGAAGGTCTTGGTCTGGCCCGGAATCACCGACTCTCCGGCGTTCAGGTAGACGCGGGTGGTGCCGGCCCACAGCGTATTGTCCTGCGGGTTCTGCGTCCCCAGCTTGTATCCCAGGTCGCTACTGGGTGCCCAGGTCGTGGTGCCGCTGTTCTGCATCGTCACCGTGACCGCGGCCGTCTGTCCGGTCGTCATCGCGGACGGCACGCTCTGGGCGATGAATACTGCGTTGTCGGCGGCGTAAGCGGCGGATGGAGCGGTGAGCCCGAAGGCCAAGACGAAGGCCACAAGGAGGCCGGCGCGATCACTCATCACTGAAAACTCCTTGCGACAAAGCTTCGGTTGGCGCTGCGATCAGTTGACCCACTTCGGCGGCCGGAAATCGCCCTTTTTGTCATCCCATACCCGGATGTCCGGCGGCACGCGGCGACGGCGCAGGCGGCCGGTAAAGGTATCCAGGCGGCGGCGGACCCAGAAGCGGTACATATAGGCCAGCATCAATAGCTCCGCCGCGATGATGTGCAGCACCGCGGGCACGCCGTAGAAAATCGCGAACAACGCGGTCAGCCCGAGCTCCAGGTACAAGAGCTGCTTGCCGCCGACGCGCAGCACAAAGTAGAGCATGATCTGCCGGTCGGGATAAGTAAGCGCCCAGGCAATCACCAGAGCCGAGCTTATGGTCATGCTGCCCAGGTACGGGTGCTCCATCAGCTCCGGCCAGACAAAGCGCCCGGCCAGGCATAGGACGACCCCTACCGCCAAGGTCAGCCCGCCGCAGATGCGCAGGAAGCGGCGTATGCCCCACTCGGTCGCCAAGTCGCGTCCGAACCAGTAGAGCATGAGGCAGGCGAACACGAGGCTTATCGGGTCGCTCTCAAAAAATACCCACGTCAGAAGCCGCCATATCTCGCCGTGCCAGACTGCCGCCGGCACCAGCATGACGTAGGAGTACAAAGACAGCCCGTTGCGCGCCGTCACCGCCGCGATCAGCGACAGGACGAAGATGGCAACGATCAGCCCGCCGATGACCGGCGACACACGGCCGCTGAAGCTTAGCAAGCGGCGGATGCGAAAGGATGTAGACACGACTGCCTCCTGTCCGGAATCTTACCCTATTCTGCAGCCGGCCACCCGGAGGTTTCCGCGGCTCCCCACGGGGCGGGGAAAAATTTTCCACCGCGGTCGCCGGACGATTGCCGCTGGATTAGTCCATCGTGAGCTGTTCGCGGCTAAAACTGCGTCGAGAAAACGCCGTTTGGTAGCGCTCTGGAAGCGGCCGGGAACCGCCGCGCGGGCGGGCGCAGTCCCCCCGAATCGGGCGGATAGGCCAGATGGGTCAGATAGAATCGATTCAGGAGCGCGCCGGCACGGGGCGGCGGGCCCAGCGCGCCAGCGGAATCAGCGCCGCCAGCCAGGCCAGATGCAGCCCGACGACCACCGCAATCAGCACGCGCAGCGGCACATGGAGGAGCAGCGTCAACAGGATGACGAGCAGCGCCCCGATTCCCGTCCCCATGCGCGAGGCGACGTCGAAGACCGGCCGCTGCTTGCCGTAGTTGGCGCCGTGCATGCGGACCAGCAGCCGCTCCGAGGCCGGCTCATAGAGACCGCCCGACAAGCTGTCTTTGAGCACGCGAATCGCCAGCATGGCGAGCAGCGCGGTGGCCAGCAGCAGGTAGCCGCTGCCTAGGAGCAGGCACGCCGGCACCGCCAAGACCACGGCGCCGATGCCCAGGTGGCGGATGATCCGCGAAGCCCCGCCCGCCGCCAGCAGCAGCCCGAAGCCGTTCATCCAGATGGCGAGCGTGGACAAGAGGCGTACAAACCCGTTGCCCCCGGTGGCTTGCTCCGAGAGGATCCAGTAAAACAGCGACTCGAGGCAGATCGCCGAAGCGGCGGCGAACGCAAACGCCAGCGAGATGAGCCGCGCCTGCGGATCGCCGGCCAGGATGCGCACGGCGAGCGCCAAAGTCCCCTGCGGCCCTTCCGCCGGGGCATCGTTATCCGCCGGCGGCGCCGGGGTGCTGCTTGGCGCTGCGGCCGAGTCCGTGCGCCCGACCGGGATAAGCAGCAGAAGCACCGCCGCCATCGCGATCATCAGGTGGTCGCGGGCGACATCGAACGGCAGGTGCAGGCCGTCGACAAGCCAGGAGTTGATCGAGCTGGCGAGGAGCCCGCCGGCGAATCCGCCGCCGTACATCGCCGTGGCGAAGACCGTCAGCCCGCGATCCGTGGCGCTCTCGTCACCCTGAATCAGCGAGAACAGCTGCGCCCCCAAGATCATGAAGGCCAGATCCACCCAGATGAAAAATCCCAGGTACGTGGCTTTGGAGAGAATCGTCGCCGCGCCGCTCTCACTGTGCAAAACGCCGAGCGCGAAGCGGAAGGCCAGCAGCGTCACCGCGATGAACAGCGTGGAATAGACCCGCCACAGCTCCGGACCCCAGCTGCGCTGCATCCGCAGCTGCAGTGCGACAAGCGGCAGGCTGAGCGCCGCGACCATCAGAAAAGCAATCGGCGCCTGGCGGTAGCCGACGTTGCACGTGAGCGCGCAGTCGCGCACGATGCTGCCGAGCCCCTGGACGAGCCCGAGCACGAGCGCCGCTCCGGCGATGCGGCGGAGCGGCAGACCCGCCATCCCCCCCGCGCCGGCGGCGGCTGACGGCAAAAGCCCCGGTTTTGCACCTGGCTCGGCGGCTGCTGGCTCGGCGGAAGGAAGATCGTGCTGGCTCATGCCCGGCCCATCGGGAAGCCCATCGGGAAAGTAGAGAGCACCCAGAACCCTGCGAACACACAAATCATGGGGATCACCAATAACCGATGCACCGTAGCACGGCCTGCGCACTACTTCCATCGCGATTGGTTCTCTGTAGTATTATTAAGCTAGCCCAAGGAGACAGTTTGTAATGAACAAGCTCGCTACGCAGATTCTTCGTGTTTACACTACGGCAGAGCAGCTCGAATTTCTGCCGCGGCTCGCCGCCCGGCTGTGTATGGGACTTATGTTTCTCGGCGGGGCGCTGCACAAAGCTGCGAACTTGAGCGAGTTTGTGGCGTACTTTCAAAGCCTTCACATTCCCGCGGCGGCGATTCAGGCTCCCTTTGTGGTCGCGGTCGAGTTTTTCGGCGGGCTCTTTCTCATGCTCGGCTTGGCGATGCGGCCGGCGGCGGTGATGCTCGCCGGGACCATGGTCGTGGCGCTGGCCACGGCGGCGATTCCGGAGCACCACATCCAGGCCAACTGGAAGGGACTGCTCGAATTTTTGTACCTGCCGGAGCTCTTGCTGCTGCTGCTGCTCGGCTGGCTTGCCGTGGCCGGCGCCGGCCGCGCGAGCGTGGATCACGTCCTGCGCCAGCGCCTGGCAAAGACCGAGTAGTCACGCCTGCTACCCGGGCAGGCCGACCCTGTCCGGCGACTGGCGCTGGAAAGCCCGGCTGTCCGCTCCCGCCGGAGCGAGCGGCTCTAGCAGATCATCGTGGCTTATTCGGTACGTAGCCAACGCCGGCCGATGTGTTCCATCCCGAAGTCTGACCGGATGCGCTCCCTGGAAAGCCGCCAAGCCGGGACGGCGCTTGCATTCGCGATCGGACCGCTCCATCTGCGGCATCGCTGAACGATTTGGCAGCGGGAGAATTCCAAGCTTTTGTCATACGCCCCGCAGGTACGCGGCCGCGGCATTGGATCCGGCAAATGGACTCATAACCCACCGAGTTTGGCATACTTGGCGCAGTAGGACTTCTGTCACTCCTATTATTCCCAGGCAGCGTGGTAAAATTCGAGCCCATGCAGAACCGCAGCGGACGCTTGGTGCAGTCTGTGTGGGTCCTTGGGGCCAGCCTTCTTTTTTCCGCCGCAGCTGCGCGGGCGCAGACGACGCAGAGCCAGGCCGCGGTGGAGAGCGAGCCGCCGCCGGCCGGCGTGCAAGTCGCTGCGGAGGCCAAACAGTGGTGCTCCTTGCCGCTGTGCCGCGACGCCGAAGAGCTGCGCCGCGCCGGCGATCTGCAAGGTGCGCTCAAGCTCTATCGCTACATCCAAGATGAGGTGGATGTCGATGAGAAGGTGGTGGCCAAGCAGCTGCTCTGGTTTCCGATCGCCTCGCTGCACAGCGAGCTGCAGCAGATGCAGCAAGGTCTGGATGCGCTGCAAAAATATCAGCTCTATATCGCGTCCCGACCCGACGCCGAGCTGCCCCTGGGACAGCGCCGAGAGGACATCGAGCGGCTAAGCCAAGCGCTGCGCACGCATACCTCGCATGTGCGCATCGGCACCACAGTCGCAGGTCTGCGCGTGCGTATCGATGGCAAGGAAGTGGGAGTGACGCCGCTCAGCCAGCCGCTGCCGGTGCCGTCGGGGCGCCACCGGGTCGAGATCTCCGACGCCGGCAGCGAGACTCAGGACGTGGATGTAGCCGCCGGGCAGGAGGTGCTCATCTGGCCGGTGCACTCCGCGCCGCGCGCTGCGGCCGGGCTCGCAGGGGGCGGCGCAGACACGAGTCCCAAGGCGCGCCCGCGCTGGCGGATCGCGGTGGGCACGGTGGGGATCGGCGTTGGCGTCACGCTGGCCGCAGTGGGCGTAGCGGCGCTGGCCAACGATGGAAAGTGCGTCAGCGGCGATCCTAGGGGGGCGTGCCCGGTGGAAGTCAACGGCAGCGGTCAGCCGGTGATGCGGCTGGTCGACGGCCGCGGCACCGGCGGCGGCTTGTTGGCGGCGGGAATCCTGCTGTCGGCTGCCGGCGCCGTTCTTATTG
>CALFML010000176.1 GCA_937879845.1 uncultured Myxococcales bacterium | reverse complement strand
GCGCGTCCCCATTTCGAGACGTGAAGCCAGTCGGTAAGGTGAACGCGGGCAAGCCTCAGCTGCGCATTGAGGAAGCTCGGCGATTCACTGAGGCCGCGATCGGCTATTTCGAGGAGACGCAGCGCCCGCTGGCGATTGGTGCCCTGGTCGCGCTCACCATGGGCTTGCGCACCGGTGAAGTTCTCGACCGGGTGGTCCGTGACCTCGACGACGGAGCGCGATATCTGTGGATCGACGCCGGCAAGACCGCCAATGCACGACGGCACTTAGAGGTGCCGGAGCTGGTACAGCCGTATCTGTTGCGCCTTGCCGCCGGGAAGCTTCCGGATGCGCATCTGTTCGGTGAAAGCCAGGGCGGCGGTCGGCGCTACCCCCAGAAGATGTGGGAGATGGTGCGAAGGCTCTGCCAGCGCGCTGCGGTTCCCATCGTCTGCACTCACTCGCTGCGCGGGCTATGGGCGACGTTGGCCGTTCAGTCAGGCGCCGCCTCGCATGTGGTCGCGGCCAACCTGGGTCATCACTCGTTCCAGATGACGGAGCGCCACTATGCTCAGGGCTCGGTGGTGAAAAACGCAGCGACTGCCCGGGTCGTTTGGGTGCTGGGGAGCAGCAGCGACTCGAAGCGTCCAAGCGCCAGGGCACAGCTGGAGAACCTCGACGAGGACACGCTGGCACAGCTCCTGGCCCTGCTGGCCGAAACCAAGAAAGGCGGCGCACCGGCAAATTAGCGTGGGAATCGTTCCGCAACCGTTCCCACGGGGTGTTTGCGGAGGCTGTCAGCGACGGAAGTTTGCTGGCAGGACATTGAGCCGGACAATATCTTTCTGCTCACTCAGGACGGTCAGCCGGACTTTGTGAAGATCGTCGACTTCGGCATCGCCAAGGCGAGCCACGTTCCTGCCTCCGTAGCGCTGGAGCTGGCGCCGCCCGAGCCCGGCGCCCACGGCAGTGCGGCGGCCGGCGGGCAGACCGCGCAACAGACCGGCAAGCTGCAGGAGCTTGCGGCGGGCGTCGGCAACATGACCCTGAAGTCGGCGATCCTGGGAACGCCGCACTACATGTCGCCGGAGGCGATAAAGGGCAAGGCGGTCGATGGCCGCGCGGATCAATACGCGCTCGGCTGCGTTCTGTTTCAGCTGCTCAGCGGACGGCTGCCGTTTCGCGAAGACGATCTGATGGCGCTGCTCACCCAGCATATGTACGAGCCGGCCCCGCCGCTGCGGCAGGCGGCGCCGGAGGTGCCCGAATCGATCGCTCAGATCGTCAACAAGCTCCTGGCGAAGAAGCCGGAGGAGCGCTTCGCGTCCATGCGCGACCTGGAGCAGGCGCTGGAGCGCGAGATCGAGCTGATCATGGTGCAGCGCGGCGAGCGCGCGGTGATCTCCTCTGCCCTGGCCGGGCTCTTGAAGGTCCAAGGCAAGGGTCTTGGGACCGTGGTGATGGTCGCCGGCCGCGCCGTGCCGCTGTGGGCGCTAGTCCCTGTGGCGCTGTTGCTCCTTGTCGGAGGTGCGGAGCTCGGTGGACGATTCCTCGCTCCCAAGATCGTGAAGGAAGCGCTGCGGCCGGGCGAGCTGCGCGAGCTGCGGAGCCGGGCGCTGGCGATTCTGCGCCGCGACCTCCAGACCGGCTCCGAGCCGCTCAAGGTCAGTGCTGCCTCCTTGCTCGGACAGAGCCATGATCGCGAGCTGCGGCATGATCTGGAGACGCTCTTAGACAGCCCGAGCGCGGCGCTGCGCGGGCAAGCCGCGGAGGGGCTGGGGCAGCTTGGTGACCGCCAAGTCATTCCTTTGCTCTTGCAGCGGCTGGAGCATGAAGCGGTTCCGGTCGCGCGTCTTGGGGCGGCGCTCGCGCTGCAGCAGCTCGGCGAGCCGCATGGCGGCGCAGAGCTCGAACAGCTGCTCGGCAGTGCGAACGCGGAGGTGCAGCTGCGGGCGGCCTTGTCGCGCTGCGTTCGGCTCTCCGCTGCCGCGCGCCGGGTCCTGAGTACGTTTCTAGAGCGGCCGGAGCTGCCTGCGCTGCCGCGGCTTTCCATCCTGACCTGCCAGGCGCAAGCCGGAGAGGCACAGGCGGTGGCGGCGCTGCGCGCCCAAGTGGTTGGCGCCGCACGTTCCGCGGAGCGCATCGCCGCCCAGGCGCGGCTGGCGGAGCTCGGCGATTTCTCCGCCCTGCAGACGCTGCATGAGCTGATTCATCAGCGCGGTCCGGACCATCTGCTGGCGGCGCGGCTGCTGGCAAGTCCGGATGAGCGGAGCGGGCGCCAGGCTTTTAGCAGCGTGCTCGGTGACGCCGGCGCGCAGGCCGCGGCGCGGCGGCTCGGCGCCGAGGGCCTGGCGGCCATAGGTGAGCTGTACGACACCCGCCTTCTGGCCGCGCAGCTTGCGGGATCGGAGCTCAGCCCGGAGCTGCGGCAGAGCTTCGCGGCGGCGATCCTGCTCATCGCGGTGCACGATCCGGCGCTCATGGGCGATGACAGCCTGGCCTGGGCGGCGGCGGGTCTTGGCGATGGGAGCTGGCTGCAGCGGCAAGCCGCGGTGGCGGTGCTCGGTGACACGCCCGGCGATAAGGCGCGCAAGCTGCTGACGCAGGCGTTCAAGGATGCGGATCAGCGGGTGCGGGCAGCGGCCGCCCGGGCGCTCGGCCGCCAGATCGATCGGGAAGTCCTTCCGCTCCTGCGGGAAGGTCTGAGCGATCCGGATGCCGCCGTGCGAGTAGAGAGCTTGCGGGCGTTAGCGCGCGTATCCAAGCAGCTTTCTCGCAGCGGGGCCGTGGATCTGCTGCCGCTCATTGCGTCCTGGGTGGAGCCGCTGCTCGGCCGCGCTACGGATACCGAGAGGGTGCTGGCGCTGGGAATGCTTGTCTCCTTGGGCGCCAAGCAGCGGCTGCCGGAGCTGCAGCGGCTGGCGGCGGCGCAGCAGCCCGAGACGCGCCGGCTTCTTGTCGAGCAGTTGGAGGGCCAGGCTGAGTCGCTGCTGCCGCTGCTACATGACGCCGATCCGGAGGTGCGGACGCTGGCCGCGGTGCGGCTCGGTGCGACGGGCGATCCCCGCGCGGTTCCGGTACTCAAGGAGTCGCTCGGCCAAGGCGGGGCGGGGGCGCTGGCCGCCATGGGGATGCTCAACCGCCTGAAGGAACGGACGACCACGCCGCAAGAGCTGCTGACGCTCTTTGTCAATGCCGGCGCCCAAGAGCGGCTGACCGCGGTGGCGGCGGCGGTCGAGCTCCCTGCTGATCTGGCACTGCCGCTGCTGCTCCGCTCCGCCCGCGATAACGACCCCCAGATCCGGCAGCGCACTGCGGAGACGGCGGCGGAGCTTCCATTCAAGCAGGGGCAGGCGCTCGGATGGCCGGTGCTGCAGGTCCTGGTCACGGACCCGGATGCGGCCGTGCGGATGCGGGCGCGCGCGCTGCTGGCCGGTCTGGCCCCACAAGCGGAAACGGCTGCGCCGCGCACCGTCAGTGCTCCCGCGGCGGGCGGCAAAAGCTCCGGCGGCCGCTCTCGACTTGATGCCGGCCCGGGCGCCGCCGCCCCGCCCGACCTGAGCGCCCCGCCGGATCTGGCGGCGCCGAGCGATCTGGCGGCCCATCCGGATCTGAGCGCGGCGGCAGCGCCCCCGGCGCCTCCTCCGGAGGAGCTAGGTCTTTTGCAGCTGGAAGGACCCGCCTTCGTCCAGTTCCAGCTCGACGAACAGAGGTGGCAGCCGGGAGGTCCCAAGCCTATCAGCTTGCCGGCAGGAGAGCACAGGATCACTACGCTGGCGGAGCAGAAGACGGTCCTTATCCGCGCGAACAAGACCACGCGCCTGGAGCTCAAGGCAAGTCCCGTGGAGATCGCGGCACGCGACGGCATCGAGCTGCACAACAAGCAGCAGTACGACAAGGCGCTGCGGCTTTTGGAGCGAGCTTACAGCGGCTGCGAAAAGCTTCGCGGCAAGGTGCAGAAGGGGTGCAGCTTCCTCATGGGCGAGGTCGCCTATTACAAGGGCAGCATCTTCGAGATCCAAGATCGGCTCGACGCCGCCGCGACCGAGTATCAGCGCGTCATCGATACCGAGGCGCATGACGGCCAGGCCGCGTCCTACCGCACGACGGCCAAGAAGTCGCTCGAGCAGCTGTCGGTCCGGCTGGGACTCATCGTCTTCAAGCAGGCGACCAAGAAAGGATGTCAGGAGGAAAAACTGTGGGTGCAGCCGGGGAATCCGGTGGTCCGCCTCGGCGGGGAGGAGCACTCGGTCCGCATCCGCGCCCGCCAGACGGTGGAGCTGGGAGTCTGCCCATGAGACCCTGCCGGTCTGATAATGGGCAGCGGACGGCCCTGCTCGCGCTCGTGCTCTTTTGCCAGCTCCCGGGCGAGTCGGCGGCCCGCCGCGACCACTTGTCTGGAGCCGCCCAGAAAGCGGCGGCCCAGAAAGCGGCCGCGCAGGGACGACTGCAGGAAGGGCTTGCCGCGCTGACCGCGCGGGACTTGGCCGGAGCGGCGCAGAAGCTCAGCGCGGTCTATTTGGAAGCGCCAAGCCTGGACGGGCTGTACGCGCTGGCGCTTTTGGCGCTGGCGGAAGGGCAGACGCTTCAGGCGCAAGATCTGATGCGGCGCTATCTCGCCGACCCGCTTCTGGAGGCCGCTGCTGATTCGCCGGAGTATCGCGAAGCGGAGCGCGTGCTGGCGCTGCCGCAGCCGCCCAGCTCCAAGCTCGATATTCAAGGGGCGCGCGGCACTCTCATCAAGATCGATGAACGGCCGGTCGGCGTCTTGCCGCTCGCGGGTCCCATTCTGGCGTCGCCGGGCAATCACACCGTCGAGATTATCGCCGGCGACCGCGAGCTGCGGGAGAAAGTATTCCTGAGCGCGGATCGCCTCTCCGAGCTGCGCTACAACCTGTCCACTCGCGCCTTCATCATCAACGTCCTGCCCGGAGCGCTGATTCTGCTCGAAGCAACCGGGGTGCGGAAGGAAGATCAGAAGCGCTTCTACCAAGCGCTGGATACCGCGGCGCAGAAGGAAAGGTACTCCCCGTTGCTCTTGCCGGCCGCGCTTCCGGCGGAGTGCCCAGCGACACAGAACTGCCGGCAGATCAAAGGACGCAAGCTGCAGGCGGAGTACGTCGTTACCGCGCACGCCGAAACCCGCGGGACAGACTGGCAGCTGGCGCTGGAGCTGTTCGATGTCGAAATCGGCGCTAGCGCCGCGGCATCCGAGATCCGCTGCCCGGCGTGTACGCCCGAGCAGGCCGCGGCCAAGCTTGCGGCCCTGTTCCCACCGCTGCTCAAGCAGGCGGCGGAGCGCCCGCGCGGCAAGGTGCACATCCTCACCGATCCCAGCGGCGCCGAGCTGACGCTGGATCAATGGGTCGTCGGGACGACTCCCTACCAAGGCGATGCATTTATCGGCCCGCACAAGCTGGCCGTCAAGCGCAAGCGCTTCCATGCGGAGAGCGCCGGGCTCACAGTCAAAGACAACCAAACCGCCGAGGCGCGCATCATCCTGCGCGACCTGCCGGACCCGCCGCCGCCGCCGCCGTGTCCGGCCCCGCCGCCGTGTCCAGCCTGTCTTTCTCCGCCACCGCCATCGCGGTCGCCTTCGCTGGCGCGACTGCCCACCTGGCAGCTCGCTATCGGAGTCCTCGGCGTTGCCGGCGGCTTGGCCCTGATCGGGTTTGGCGCTCCCGCCATCGCCTTGAACGGTCAGTGTGCCGACAACCCGAGCGTGCCCGGCACGCTCTGCCTGACCCAGTTTGAGACCCTGCCGGCTGGCGCGGCGCTGGTCGGCGTGGGCGGCGCGCTGGCCCTAACCGGCACCGTGCTGCTGGCGATTTCACCGCGAGCCGCCCGGCTTTCTCGGAGTCCATCGCGATGAGCAACGACCTGCTGCACTTCAACGGCGTCAACGGCAGCACCGGCACATACGGCCTGGCGCCGATGAGCGGTGAGTCCCTCATGCGGCTCATCTGCCGCCAGCCGGAACCGAGCAACCTGGAGGACCTGCAGCGTCGCAAGCAGCGCGACGATCAAGGCAGCGAGCGGGTACGCGCCCTGGAGACCGAACTGCGCGTAGAGCAGGAGCGATTGAACACGCTCCCTGCGGGCAGCCCGGAGCATCGCGCCAGCTTGCGCCGCTGCGCGGCTCTGCAAAAAGAAATCGATCTGCGCAAGGACAAGGGAGTCAAAGAGGGTATAAATGCCGCCGATTTGGCCCAGGCTGGCTGGGGCGTCATCCTGGCACATGACGCCGACCCGGCGATCTTGGAGGCGCTGCAGCCGCTTCTGGCGCTGCGCCGGGCGCAGGCCGGGCCGCTCTTCAAGGTGTACCAAGCAGGCGCCGGCTACCGCCCCGGAGAGAGCAAGTCCCGGTTTCTTACCCGCCATGGCGCCGACGCCGCCGGCCCCGCCGATCCGCAGCGCGTGCCGTACTACCTGCTGCTGGTCGGCAGTCCGGACAAGATTCCTTTTGCGTTCCAGTATCAGCTCGACGTGCAGTATGCCGTCGGGCGTCTGTACTTCGATCGACTTGATGAATACCAAAGCTACGCCCGCACGGTGGTGGCGGCCGAGACGCAAGGGCTGCCGCTGCCGCGCCGGTTGAGCTTCTTCGGCGTGGCCAATCCCGATGATCCATCGACGCAGCTGAGCCTGCGGCACCTTGTGCAGCCGCTGACTGAGGCGCTCAGAAACAATGCGCACGGCTTCCAAGTGGATGCGGTCGCGGCGGCTGGAGCCAGCCGCGCGCAGCTCGGGCGGATGCTGGGCGGCGCGGATACCCCGGCCATCCTTTTTACCGCCGGCCACGGCGTGGAGTTTGCAAACGGCGACCCGCGCCAGCTGCGCCATCAGGGGGCGCTCCTATGTCAGGACTGGCCGGGTCCGCGCTACCACGGAACGTTCACGGAGGACTTCTACTTCGCCGGCGACCATCTGGCGAAAGAGGCCAGCCTGCGCGGCATGATGGTCTTCGGCTTCGCCTGTTACGGCGCCGGGACCCCCAAGCACGATGAGTTCGCCTATCAGAGCGGCGATCCGCGAAGCCGCAAGAGCATCGCGCCGCATGACTTCGTGGCGTCCCTGCCGCAGCGCTTGCTCGGACATCCGGGCGGCGGCAGCCTCGCTTTCATCGGTCACGTGGACCGCGCCTGGGGGTATTCCTATACCTGGCCGGGGGCGCGCAACAAGTCGCAGACCGCGGCGTTTGAGAGCGTGCTCTTGCGCCTCTTGCAAGGGCTGCCGGTCGGCTATGCGCTGGAATATTTCAACGAACGCTACGCCGAGCTATCGACGGTCCTGACCCAGCAGCTGCAAGAGATAGATAACGGTCTGGACTGCGATCCCTATGAGCTGGCGGCGATGTGGACCGCCAACAACGACTCGCGCGGCTACGTCGTGCTGGGCGATCCGGCGGCGCGGCTGTGCTTTGCCGAGCGGCCCACAAGCGGCGCACTGCTATTGCCCGCCGCGGCCGGGCGCGTGGTCCCGGCCCCCGCGGTTGCCGCCGCGGTTGCCGCCGCGCCGTCCGGCTCCGCTGAGATCAGCGATGAAGACTGGGCGCGGACGCCGCCGGCGGTGCAGCGCCTCGTCATGCGCCTTATCGGCAAGCCTGCGGATGACCCCACAAGGAGCGTGCCATGACCATCGATCTTGATTCGCTGCTTCTCCATGAAGAGCTGGATGAGCAAGGGCGAGCCCAGTTGCTGCGCTCTTTGGAGGAACGGCAGGAGCCGCTGCACTTCAACGGCGTAAACGGCGCGACCGGCGGCTACGGCCTGCCGCCGATGTCCGGCGCCGCGTTTGCCGACTGCATTCGCGGCAGCCAGCCCCTGGCAGAGGCGGACCGGCAGGAGTGTGCAGCGCGCAGCAACCCCGGCAACCGCGCCCACCCGATACGCCCGGGCAACGATCCGGCGCGGCTCGATCAGGCGGGATGGGCGGTGGTCTTTCCGGCCAAGGCGGACGCGGCGCCGTACAAGGAGGCCCTGCAGCCGCTGCTCGATCTGCGTCGCGAGCAAGCCGGGGAGCGCTTCCGCATCTTCGAAGGCGGACAAGGGTACAGACCGGGAGAGGAAAAGCGCGACTTCTTCAAGCGCATCAAGGTCTCCGAAGGGCCTGCGGATCCCAAACAGCTGCCGTACTACGTGCTGCTGGTCGGCGACCCGGAAGAGATTCCATTTTCATTTCAGTACCAGCTCGATGTCATGCGCGGCGTCGGCCGCATCTATTTCGAGACCCTGGAGGAATACGCCAACTACGCGCGCAGCGTGGTCCGCGCCGAGCGCGGAGAGATTGCCCTGCCCAAGCAGGTGAGCTTTTTCGGCGTCAGCAATCCCGATGACAAGGCGACCGAGATGAGCACCCGCTTTTTGATCAAGCGGCTCCATGAGCTGCTGTCGGCTCGTCCCGAGTATCGGGCCGATGAACCCTTTCAGTTCGACGCTTTTTTGAAAGAGCAGGCGACCAAGGAGCGCCTCGCGCAGCTTCTGGGGGGGGATTCGCGTCCGGCGCTGCTGTTTACGGCCAGCCACGGCATGGAATTTCCCAAGGGCCATCCGCTGCAGGCGCGCCATCAAGGCGCGCTGCTCTGCCAGGACTGGCCCGGACCGCGGCGCTGGCGCGAGCATCACATCCCGGAGGATTTCTACTTCTCCGGCGACGATCTCGCCCGCCAGAACCGCCTTGCCGGCATGGTCGCGGTGTTCTTTGCCTGCTACGGCGCCGGGACGCCCAGGCTCGATCAGTTCGCCCGCCAGTCCGGCAAGAGTCAGCGCGAGGAGCTCGCCCCCGCCGGCTTCGTCGCGAGGCTGCCGCGCAAGCTCCTCAGCCACCCGGCCGGCGGCGCCCTGGCGGTCATCGGTCATGTCGAGCGTGCCTGGGGCTATTCGTTCCTATCTCCGGACGCTTCGGCGCACACTGGCAGCTTCGAGGATATGGTGCGCGAGCTGCTGAGCCGGCAGCGCGTGGGCTGGGCCACTGAGAGCCTGAACCTGCGCTACGCCGACAAGGCGACCGAGCTGTCGGGTGTGCTCGAAGAGGAGTCCTATGAAGACACTCCCAAGAAGAGCCCGTACGAGCTGGCGGGTCTGTGGACGGCCAACAACGACGCACGCGGCTACGTGGTGCTGGGCGATCCGGCGGTGCAGCTCCCGCTGCAGCAAGCCGGCGCGGCGGCGCAGGCGACTCCGCCGGCCGCCGGTCGTCCGCTGGAAGTAAATACGCCGCCCGCAAGCCCCGCCGCTGCCGCCGAACCGGCTCCGGCTTCGGCTCCGGCTCCGGTCGTGTCGGCTTCTGCCGCAGCACCGGCCATGGCTCCGGCACCCGGCGACCCGACGCGGCTGGATGCCGCCCTGCAGCTTCTGACCGCTGCGGTCGCGCAGTCCATCGAGCGCAGCGCCGCGCGGCTTGCCACCCTGGAAGCGACGGATTTGGACGGATTCTGCAAGCTCGTCCAGCTCGCAAACGGCTTACGTCAACGCGGTCCGCGCTAGGCATCTTTCCACGCTAGGAGTCTTTCGTCATGCGAACCTTGATCCTCTCTGACTTGCACATAAGCAATGACGGCCCGCAGGGTCTTTACGCCGGCGGCAACGCTCTCCCCAGGCTCTTGCAGCGCGAAGGGCAGCGGCCCCTGCGCGTCATCTTCAACGGCGATGCCTTCGACTTTCTGCCCGGCGATGAGCCGCTGGAGCTCGACGTCAATCGCGCGGTGCAAAAGGCGCACAGCATCGTCGCGGTGCCGGTGGCCGCGGCCCTGCTGCACGCGCTGGGCGAGCTCCTTTCGCATGGCGGCGAGGTGGTGATCCGCGTCGGCAACCACGATGTCGAGATGGCGCTTCCGGAGGTCCAGGCGGTCTTCCGCCGCGCCCTTGCGCAGCCAGCCGCCGTGGCCAGCCGCCTGCAGTTTTCGCTGGGCGACAAGCCGGCGTTTCTGGAGCTCGGCGGGGTCCGGCTGCTCTACACCCACGGCGAGCACGACGACGAGTTCAATCGCGTCGAGTACGACCGGCTGCCCGGCCCTAGCGGCGAGCCGCCGCGCCACAAAGGCAAGTTCACCTATCCGGCGGGATCGCTGCTCGTGCGCAAGCTGCTAAACCCACTGCGCGATCAGTTCCAGATGCGCTTCGCCGACTTCCTCAAACCGGACTTCCAGGGCGCCGTCCTGGCCGCGCTGGCCGTGGATGCCGCGGCGTGCCGCCTGCTGTTTCAGAAGGCGAGCCTGAGCATTCTGTGGCAGGTCCTGCGCAACGCCGGAACGGCGATTTCCTTTGCCGGAGGCGGCGCCGATGGCGAGGCCGAG
Source organism: uncultured Myxococcales bacterium (assembly GCA_937879845.1). Lineage (GTDB taxonomy): Bacteria > Myxococcota_A > Polyangia > Palsa-1104 > JAEUJZ01 > CALFML01. The sequence continues at coordinate 3,008 of CALFML010000176.1, read as the reverse complement.
CCGGACCTGGCGCTCGCCGACCGCATCGACACGGCCGATCTCAACGAAGGCGAGCGCATGCAGCTGGAGGCGCTGTTACGCGGCGATGAGCTGGCCGTAAACTTCGCCGGCGGCCAGCCCGACACCTTGGGCGTGAAGCTGGCCAAAAACGGTCTGAAGCTGTACGCCAAAGCGCACCGCATGATGGGCGGCAAGCAGGGCGATGCGTTCTTCAACCTCGTGCCGGAGGAGTCCGAGCTCAAGCCGCTGCGCAAGCTCGCGGCCAAGCACGCGGCCGACGCGATCATCACCGGCCATACCCACGCCGCGCGCTGGTTTCAGGATGAGAGTCTGGTCTACGTCAACACCGGAACCTGGATCAGCCTGATGCGCCTGCCCGGCGAGCAGGCGAGCGACGCCGACTGGCACGACTGGCTGGATGAGCTGCGCCGCAATCCGGGGCTCGATCCCGTCCACCAGAGCCGCGTACGCACCGAGTCGCGCCTGACCGCGGCCCTGGTCGAAACGGCCCCCAACGGCGGGGCCTTGCTGTCCCTATGTGAGTCCGATTCCCAGGGCGTGCTCAGCGTCCTGCGCAGCCATCATCTGCAGCCCCGCCCCACGTCCCGCTAGCTGCGCTATGGCGACCGCGTGGACTGACACGCGGCTCGCGCCTGTTCCCACGTATCGCGGGCATCATCTTCTGCACGGACGGTAGCGCCCAGGGTGGCGCAGGCGTGCTTCCACAGCTCCGCCGGATCGATCGAATAGAGGCGGGCGGCGCCGTCGTTGCCGCCGGTCACGACCCAGCGGCCGTCGGCGGAGAGGGCGGCGCTGCGCAGCACGGGGTGGCGGGTGTGGAGATAGAAGAGGGGCTGCTGGCCGGCCAGATCCCAGAGCGTGAGCATGCCCTGGCTGCTGGCCACGATCGCATGCCCGCCGTCCTGGGAGAAGCCCAAGGCAATCTGCTTGTGGCTGTTATTGGCCGGGAGTTCGCCGGAGCGGCCGCTGCGCAGGTCCCACAGGCGCACCTGCTGATCGGCGCCGCCGCTCAAGAGCCGATGTCCATCGGGGGAAAAGCGCAGCGCGAACAGGGTCCCGCCGGGTACGTCCAAGGTGCGGCTGAGCGTGCCTTGGTCGGCGGCGAAGATCCGAATCCGCTGATCGGCGGCACCGGTGGCGAGCTGCTGGCCGTCGGTGGTGATCGCGACCGCCAGCACCGCCTGCGCATGCTCCAGCCGCTGCAGCACCCGGCCGCCGCCTAGCTCCCAGAGCTGGGCGCTATTCCCATCGGCTATCACGGCGCGGCGGCCGCTCGCATCGAGCTGCGCCGCGGTGATGCGGTTGACCGGCAGCGCCTGCCGCGCGAGAAGCGCACCGGAGGCCTCATGGTAGCGGGCGATGGTGCCCTTGCGCGTCAGTACGGTCACCTCACCGGGCGGAGCGAACGCCGCGGCGGCCACCGGCGCATCGAGCTCCGTCACTTTTTGCACAAGCTGGCCGCTGGCCGCATCGTAGATTCGCAGGCTGCGGTCGCTCGCCGCGGTGAGGCAGCGCCGCCGGTCGGGGCTTATATCAACGGCGATGACCGGCGCGTCGTGATCCGGCAAGACGGTGGCGGCCGGCGTCTGCGGCAAGTGCCAGAACCGCAGGAGCCCATCGCTCGCCGCCGCCACGAGGCGCGCGGAGGCGGGGGCGAACATCAACCCGCTGACCGCGGCCGCGACTTTGCCTTGCGCCTCGTCCCGCGCCACCCACAGCGGCGTCCGCGCCCCGAGCCGCCAGACGGTCGTGGTGCCATCGACATCGCCGACCGCCAAGAGCCCGTCGGGGCTGACGGCGACCGCGCTTACCGCCGAGCCGACCGGCAGGCTGTCGTTGAGCGGCGCGCCGTCGGAGAGTTTCCATTTCAGCACCAACCGATCTTCACCCCCAGAAATCAGAGTGTCGCTGCCCGGCACGATGGCCAGAGCGCGTATGGCGCCGCGGTGCGCAGCAATCACCTTGGGCCGCGGCCGCTTGGCGGCAAGCTCGAAGAGCCGCAGCGTGCCATCGTCACTGCCGCTTGCCAGCTGCGCGCCGTCGGCAGAAAAAGCCAGCGCCTGGACCGGGCGCGGCGGGCCGGCGAGCTGGCTTTTGAGCTTCTGGCTTTCCCGGTCGAAAAGGCGGATCGCGCCGCCGGCAGTTCCCGCCGCCAGCAGCGAGCCGTCGGCGGACATCGCCAGGGCCAGCACGGCATCGGCGGATTCATCGAGCGTATCGACAAGCTGCAAGCTGCGGCGGTCGTAGACCCGCAGCGCGCCATCGCTGCCCGCGGCGTAGAGGCGGTCTCCGCGCGGCGCAAACACAAGGGCATTGACCGTGGCCCGGCCGCTGCTGACGGCGTGGACGAGGGCGCCGCTGTCGGCGGCAAACAGCCGCAGCTGGCGGTCGGTTCCGGCGCTGGCCACCACCGCGCCATCGGGCGAGAGGGCGACGCAGGTCGCGGCTCCGGCATGGGCGGGAATAAGCGGCGCCACGAACGTCGCCACCATGAGACCGTTATGCAGCCCGCCGAGCGCCGCTCCCGGCGGCACGATCCGCTGCTTGAAAAAAGGAGCGACGGCCAGGATGCCCTGATCGAGCGACCGCAGGCGCGTTCCCGGCTCCATCGCGAGCAGCATGGCCAGCGAACCGGCCTGCCGGCCTTGCGCCCACTGCTTGGCGTGGGTCTCGGCCACAAGCTGGGTCCCGCCGCGCTTCTGCTCGCGCCGGGTGGCGACGGCGAGCGCCGAGATCAAAAGCGCGCTGCCGAGAAACGCCAGGAACAGCCCCGCCCAGCTGAGGCGGGCCCGCCGCGCCTGGGCCTGACAGGCGGTGAGGTATTCCTGCTCGACCTGATTGAACAGACCCGGGAAGCGCTTGAGCAGCTCATCGCACTCGCGCAGCCGGGAGCCGGCGTGCAGCAGCCACTGGCGGTTGCGGCGGCGCTTGGTCCAGAGATCGGAAGAGCACACGTCTGAACTCCAGTCACGCCAATGTATCTCGTA
>CALFML010000175.1 GCA_937879845.1 uncultured Myxococcales bacterium | reverse complement strand
CATCGGCGCTGCAGATCTTGCTGGCCCCTGGGGCTCCTTGATCCGCCGGGGCCGCGCTCAGATCCGCTGCGGCCATGCCGAGATCCTCGGCGGCGACTGCCAGGTCCGGCAGGGGCGTACCCAGGTCGGGCTGGGCCACCCCGGCATTATTGCAGTGAGTTCCAAATAACAGGAGCGATAGACAAATAGCTCTGTGCATAGTGAACCATCCTTCAAACCGTGAAGTCGGCGACCTGGCAGCATCGAATGCTGAGCAAACGTCGTGCCATGGCCGTGGACGAACGGCGGATGTCGATAGCCAGCCGATCCTGCTGCGTGGCGCGAACCTCGCCAACCACCGGCCCGAAGGAGTCCTGAGTTAGCCAGCCGAATCGGCTGCGCGACTCTGTCCCGCAGCGGTCAGCACCGGAGGCGGGAACCTCGGTGCGTCAGCGATGGGAAGCCGACGGCGACGGGCTCCGCGGCGCGGCCCGCAGCCGTCTCATTTCGACGGGCCCCGCGGCGTAGCCAGCAAAGGACTCATTTTGTTTGACTGCGTACGTAGCGGATGCCATGGATGGGGCGCGCATGTCCAATCATCTTCCTAACAGCCAGGGTCTTGCCGCGGCGCGGCCGCTTTTGCGCGGCGCCTTTCATGCCCTCGCGTTCTTTCTCGCGCTGCCCGCAATCGTGCTGCTGCGACAATCGGCGAAGACTCCGCTCGCTGCTGGGTGCGTGACGATCTATGGCGTCTGCTTGCTGATGGTCTTAGGCATCAGCACCCTATACCATCGGATTACCTACACCCCTGCGGCGCGGGCGCGGATGCGGCTGTGCGATCACTCGGCGATCTTCCTGCTCATCGCCGGGACCTACACTCCCATCTGTCTTTTGGCCATCGGCGGCAGCCTGGGCCGGCTTTTATGCACCGGAGTCTGGGCCGGCGCGTTTTTGGGAATCGCCCAGACGTTGTTCTGGCCGACGGCGCCGCGCGTGCTGCATGTCGGCATCTACGCGGCGCTCGGGTGGCTCGGAGTCTTTGGTTTGGCGGCCGAGTTCAGACAGCTTGGCACCACCGGGACGCTATTTCACGTGGCGGGCGGCATCCTATACACGCTGGGCGCGATCATCTATGCCCGCAAGCGTCCCGACCCGTGGCCGCGCGTCTTTGGCTACCATGAGGTCTACCACGTCCTTGTCGTCATCGCCTGCGCCGCCCTGTTCGAGGTCGTCCGCCGCTGCGCCCTCATCCCCGTCTAGATCCCGGCATCACGAGCGCGCCGCTTCCGGCCGGCTCTCGTGACCGCGGCATTCCGCGATGCGGTTCAGGGTCTCCGCGCCGGGTCCGAAAAGCTCCAGGGAGAACTGAAAATACTTCAGCGCCTCGCTATGGCAGTCCATGACGCACAGCAGCGTCCCCAGGTGCAGCGGCAAGTCCCACTTTTCGCCGATGTGATAGTAGGTGTCCCACACCGCGGCGATGGCGCGGCGCACCTCCTTTCGCCACGGCTCCGCCGCATCCGGCAAGCAGCGCAAGAGCGCCGCATAACACCCGCCGAGAATCCAAAAATCCCAGCCGCTAAACCGCAGCCACGCCAGGATCTGCTCCAGCTTCAAGCTGCTCGGGTTCCCTTCGATGCTCTTGCGGACCAGGAAGTAATCATCCGGTCCAAAGCTCTGCACGTTCTCCAGGTAGGCATGGCGGGTCTCTGGATGATCTTTTTCCTGCGCATCCAGAATGAACGCCGACACGTTCAGGTTGGCGTGCTGCTGCCGGGTCGTGAGCAGCTCCCCGCCCTCCTGCCGGACGTACTCGCCGATGGCGTGGTAGTTGACCATCATGGAGATGCTGCCGTGATGGACGATCGCCGGTGCGCTCTGCGGCAGCGGCGCCTCATCGGTCGGATCCCCCTTGTCGCCGGTGAGCAGCAGCAACCGGTCGCCGCTGAGCCGGCGCAGATAGCTGAGACAGGAGAGCGTGGCGCTGGGAAACAGCAGCATCCCCTCCTGCGGCCCTTGCGCGTACGTCTGCAGGAGCCGGTTGAGGGTCTTATCCGCGTAGTAATCGCCGCGGACCGGGCGCTGCTCGTAGAGCACATCCAGGCGGTCGAGCAATCCGGCTGCCTGCAAGTCCGGCTCAGGTTGGAAAGAGGTGAGGGTGACCAGGCTCTCATAAAGCCGGCCGTCCTGCAGGCGGAATGCGTCCTGCGGCAGGCCGTCGAAGACGTAGTTGGCCAGCACCACCAGCGGATTTTTGACCGCCTCCGGCGTCAAGGTCAGGCCGCGGTGCTGCAGCAAAAGCTCGCTCGGCTGGGTTGCATCGAACAAGGCGAAGTCCAGGTTCCCGGATGCGACAAACGGACGCAGCCCCGGATGATCTAGCCAAGGGTCGACCAGGCTCGCCGTGAAGTCGGTGAGGATATAGCACCACCGCCGCTCACGCAGCGGCGATTGGGCAAGGAGCCGGGAAAACTTTTTCAGAAAATGAAAACCGAAGCGCCCAGTTCCGGCGCCAAGCTCAATGATATATAGCGGCTGCTCCGGGCAGAGGCGCGGCGCCGTATCGCGCAGGTAGCCCAGCACCACCCGCGCATAGGCCTGGGCGATGAAGGGATTGCTGGTGATGTAGTGGGGGAGCTGGCCCTGGCTGAAGGCGGCGACGCCGCGCTGCTCGAAGAAGCGCCGCTGCAGCCGCCAGATCAGGCTCTGCGACAGGCGCTTTTCGGCTTCGACGACGTGGACTTCGGGACGCTTCATGCGGGCCGCCGCGGCTCAGTCGCGAAACGACGGATCCTGCCGCTCCAGCTTGCGCAGAAGCCCCGGCCAGGCCAGCTGTCCTCCCGACATGCGCGTGACCTGCGCCGCCTGGGCCTGGGCGCCGGCGATGATCCGGGGATTTATGGGAATGAGCTCGGAGCGGCCGCCCTGCGCCCGCACCTGGATCTGGCACGCCGCTTCAAACAAGTACATAAACAGAAACGCATCCGGAATGTTGTCCGCCACCGTCAACAGGCCGTGGTTGCGCAGCATGAAGAAGTGCTTGTCGCCAAGGTCGCGGACAAGGCGCGGCTTCTCCTCTTCGTTTAGCGCCACTCCTTCATAGTCGTGATACGAAAGCGAAGACAGCACGAAGATCGACTGCTGCGAGATCGGCAGCACCCCGTCCTTCTGCGCCGAGACCGCGACCCCGTTGAGGCTGTGCACATGCAGCACGCACTTGGCATCGGGCCGCGCCGCATGGATCGCGCTGTGGATGGTGAAGCCGGCAGGGTTAATCGCAAAGGGACTGTCCATCACCTTGTTCCCCTGGAGGTCGACCTTGACCAGGCTGGAGGCCGTGATCTCGTCGAAGGTCATGCCGTAGGGGTTGATGAGAAAGTGATGCTCCGGCCCCGGCACGCGGGCCGAGATATGCGTGAAGATCAGATCGTCGAAGCCATATAGCGCGACAAGCCGGTAACAGGCCGCAAGGTTTACCCGCTGTTCCCACTCTTCCGGGCTGACTTGCTCTTTGACGGACGGACAGCTTAGTGCCGATGCGGTGCTCATGTGACTCTCCTAGTTTGTCGCGCGCTCATCGTATCCTAACCGGGAACGCGGCGGACGGCTTTTCTCGCCGCGTAGGCTCCGGGCTTTGCGGCCAGCGCGCATCGCGGCGGCGTTACTCGCCTTTGTCGCCACTATCGCCGCTGTCCAGGGGCGCTATTTCCATCTCCGGCTGCTGCCCCGCGGCGAGGTTGGCAGGCACCACGCGCAACGCCACCGCCCACAGCTGCCCGAGGCACTGGAAGGTCAAGCCGGATGCGTAGCCATAGCCATCGACCCACGGCATTCCTTGGCTCGTGCAGACGCCAATCTGATCGTGGAAAAGTACATCGCGGTCCACGGCGCGCAGCTCCAGCTGATCGAAGTCGTGGATCTCAACCGCCGGCGTATACACTCCGGACCAGGTCGGATAATAGCTGTTCGCCACCTTGGGCGAGCGCTGAAGCAGCGCGCCGTTTAGGAAGATCTCCACCTGGACATCCGGCGCGGCGATGCCGCTTATGAACGCATTGGCGGTCCACGGCAGGAGCTTGGCCAGCGCGCCGAGCCCCGTCCCCTCGGCCAGGGCGCGGAACAGCGTGCCCGCCATGCTGCGCGGACGGACGGCGCGCAGCCCCGCGCTGACATCGGGCGGCAGGCTGCCCGGCCCATCCCAAGGAAGCCCGGAGTCTTTCCCGGGCGCGACCAAGGCGGCGGTCAGGACCAGCCGCACCGGCCCGCGATACCGCACGAGCTGTTGCCCGTCGCGGCGTACGTGCTCTTGGCAAGCGGAAAGACTCAGCACCGCAAGAATCAGACAGACGGACCGCGATCGCGCCAAGGTCCAGGCCGGGGGACCCAAAAAGGCGATGAGCGAGCTGACAAGGGGACGCCGCATGGGTGGAGCATATCCCAGCGCGCCCCAGGTGGGTTCGGCAATGCCGATCCGCCAAGAATGGGACGGCGGTTTGCGCCGATGCGATTGCGCGGGAACCTTGCGGCGCTTGGCGTGTCCAAGCACCGATGCGAATTTTTCTATTAGGCATCGTCTTAGTCGCGATTTCCGGATCGGTGGTGTTTGCCCAAGGCGCGCCTTCGGGGTTTGAGCTGGCGCTGCACGGCACGTCGAAGGTGCTGGCGGGCCGGCCGGCCCGCTTCCGCGGCATTGCCTATAAAGTCCGCGGCCTTGCCGAGCTGCGCGCGCTGCCACAAGGCCAGGTGCGGGCCCGCTGCACGGTGGACGGCGAAGCCGCCGGGTCAAGGCCCTGGCAGAGCGTGCAAGCCGACGCCCACGGTTTTTTCCAGATCGACGTGCCCATCCCTGAGGAAGAGGCGCGGACGCTCAACCTGCAGATGAGTGTGGGAGACGCAAGCGGCGATCGCACCTTCGCCTTCCCGATCACGGCGTCAAAGCCCTGGATCTTCGATCTGCTGACCGATCGCAGCCTCTATGAGCCGGGCGAGACCGTGCACGTGTGGGGCCGCCTGCGGGATGAGCGCTCGCGCCGTCCGCTGGCGCAAAAAACCGTGACCTTCAAGAGCGGTACGACCGTCCTTACCGCGGTCACCGATGAGAGCGGGGTGGCCTCGATCGCGGTTCCGATTCCCAAGGGAGCGGCCGAAGGGAGCTACTCGATCTTGGCTGAGATCGGCGCCGAACGTGTGAGCAAGTTCTACAGCGTGGGTACACGTACGGTGGCGCGCCTGTGGGGGGACGTGAAGCTCACACCGGAGACGGCGCAGCCGGGTCAGCCGATCCGGGTGAGCGTGAAGGTGACGGCGGCGAGCGGTGCCGCCGTACGCAACGCGGTCGTCGTGATCCACCTCGATAATGAACAGACGACGACGGCGTCCTCCGATGCGCAGGGCATCGCCGCGGTAGACATGCACGCGCCGACTTATACGGTCGGAGACACCGGGTCGGCGCAGATCCGGGTCGAGATCCGGCACCCGGCCTACGGCTCGGCGACCGCGCTGGCGTCTCTGCGGCTGGCCGTACCGCTTTCGCTGGAGGCCGAAGCGGTGCCGCCAAACCGCGGTCTGGTCCCTGAGCTCGATGGGCGGCTCTACTTCAAGGTCAAGGACGGGGCCGGGCTGCCGCCGCCGCTCGGTACCACGATCGAGGTTACCGGCGCGGCGGTGGCGGGGGCAAAGCAGAAGCTCAAGACCGATAGCGATGGCATCGCCGTCGTCCGCACCAAGCTGCCGCCGGGCGCCGCAACGACTTCTGACACCGGCGCGACCACCACGGTGAAAGTGCGGGTGGAGGGACCGCTGACGCGCACGGCGACGATTCTTGTACCGGTGCTCTTGCATCTGGAGGTCGTTCCGACGGTCGAAAAGCTGGTTGTGGCGCCGGGCGATACGGTGGCGGTGACGCTGGCGCGGCGCCTGCGCGCGCTCGCCCAGCCGGTGGTCGTCGAGCTCTTATCCGGTACAGGGGTTGTCGATACGGTGATCGCGGAGACCCGGACGAACAGAGTCACCCTGCACATTCCGCCGGATCAGGTCGGCGTCATGCGGGTGCGCGCCCGGCCGCTCATGCAAGCGGGAACCGAGGAAGGGCAGGGGGGCGTGGACGCCCTGCTCGTGCGGCCGGCGCGGCCGTCGTTTGCCGAGCTGCAACCCGACCGGCCCCTATATGACGTGCGCTCGACGGCCAAGCTCACGCTCAAGACCCGCGCCGGGGCCGCCAAGACCTGGGGGGCGGTGCTGGTGCGGGATCTCGCGCTGCACCAGGGCGAGCTCCCGTTTGCCAGCCGATTCTTGGAGGAGTCGTTCGAGCGCGCGGTCTTGGATCCGGACAGCGGTGCGAAAGAGCCGTTTCTGCGCACCGTGATGGCGGCGTACATCGCTCAGGATGAAGCTCCGGTTGCGGCACCGGCGCTCGTCGATGCGCTCGGGCGGCCGCTCGGCGGTCAAGCGGGGCTTGAGGCGTCGGCGGAGCGTGAGGTCCTGCGCGATCCGTTTCCCCTGGCCGATGAGCTGCGGCGCCGCGGCATCGCCAACGTCATGAAGCAGGTGGAGACCGCCCTTGGCACCGCGCTCGACAACGGCACCCTCGGCGAGGTCGCCGTGGGACAGGGCGCGGCAAGACGATTCCGTCCGGAGATTCTTACTGATCTAACGGATGTTCCGGTGACGCTTGGCGATGGCGCTTTGACGCTGGCGATGCTGCAGGACAGCGCTCCGGAGTTCTCCTATCACAACGTCGCGCGGCGGGTGGCGCGGGCGCGGCTCGTGAAGCTTCTGGTGGCGCTGACCGAGTACCTCGATCCCGGCGATGAGGCGGCGCCCATCCGGCGCGCCGCGGCTCGCGAGCCGTACAGCCGCTGGCTCACCCGCATGGTCACGCGGGGTCTAGTCCGCGCCGAAGACCTCACCGATCCCTGGGGCGGCCGCTTCGCGCTGCGCCCGAGCCCCCACCCCGCGCTGATCATCGCCCGCGAGGCCGTGGGGCTGGAGCTCTGCTCCGCCGGTCCCGATACCATTTTCGGCACGGCGGACGACGTGCGCGACGTATTCGCCCGCGCCGTACCGGCCGGCACTCCCTACGCCATCGCTTCCGGTGAGGACGCTCTGATGGAGCGGCTTGCCTACCTATCCCCGGGAGAGAACGTACTCACCCGGCTGCTGGAAGCCTATAAGCGCGTTGCCGCAGAGGTGCTGGAAGAGCAGCGCGGGCATGCGGTCTCGGCGCAGATCAGCGAAGGGGCGTTCGCCGATGAGCAGAAAATCGGCGAGTCGTTCGGCATGGGGGGTCTGGGGACGATCGGACGCGGCGCGGGCGCTGCCGGCGGCGGTCTTTATGGTTCCAAGGCCGGGAGCGTGCATGGGCGTTCCGCAGGGGCGCCGATGGTCGATCTGGCGCAGCTCGTGCGGGAGAAGTTTCCCCCCACGCTGCTCTTTCTGCCGTCGCTGGTGCTCGACCCGTCGGGCCAGACCGCGCTGGAGGTCAAGCTGCCCGATGCGGTTACGACTTACTTGGTCGAAGCGATTGTCTGGAGTCAGGACGGATGGACTTGGTCGGCCAATACCAAGCTTCGGGTCGACAAGCAGACGGTCGTAGATGCGCCGGTGCCGCACTATGCGACGGCCGGAGACTCGCTGCTTTTGCCGGTGCGGGTGCGCAATAGCAGTCAAGAGGAGCTGCGCGCCGGAATCATCGTGGCCGCCGAAGGGGAGGCGCCCATTAGACGCGGCGGCTTGGTTGTCGCTGCCAATGACGCGGCGGAGCTCTCAGTGCCGCTTTTGTTTACGCAGCCGCGGGAGGGCAAGGTGCTCATCGGGCTGGAGTCGGCGGCCGGGGTGCCGCTTGATGCGGTGCGGCGGCCGCTCACCGTGCTGGCGGCAGCGCGGCGGGTGCGCCAGGCGCAGGACATGCTCGTGCGCGGGACCGGTGAGCTGACGATGGAGGTCCCTCCGGCCGCAGTTCCGCGCGAAGGCGCAGAGGTCACGGTACAAGTCGGACTGGCTTTGTTTGGCACCAGTGACGAATCCGAGCAAGTCGCCTGGCGTGATTCCTGGCTCGGCGGCGAGCGCGCTGCGGTCGCGCCGCTATCGGCCGCCTCCGGGGCGTCATCGGTCCGTCTGGCGCAGCTCCTGGGGGTAAACTGGACGCTGCCCGCGGTCGCCGACACCCAGGTGACAGAGTCGCTGACGGCGTTGTCGCGGGCGCTAGGTAAGCTCAAGAAAGACGATGTCGCTGAGAAAGCGCGGATCCTGCTGTGGCTGGCCCCGGCGGCGCGCAAGCTGAGCGCGCGCAGCGCCAAAGCCGCCGATCTGGGAAACATCCTGCGAGCGCTGCGCAAGGACATCACGAGCAACGTAGCCGGAGTCAAAGACGATCCGGCGCTGCTGGCCACCCTGGCCGCGGCGCTGGCGGCGACCGCGCCGGCCGATGCGGATCTCTCGCTGGCGCGGGAGCTCGTACGCCGCGTAAGGCGGTCGGAGGTGCGCGTGGGCAGCGATACCTGGATTGCTTCATCCGGCGCCCACCGTCATGCCGCGACCGCGCTCGTGGCCCTTGCGGAGCTGCTTTTAGGGGAGCAGGGCCGCGCCTTTTTTCGCGTGCGGACGCTGGCGCGCATCGAGCAAAGCAGCGGCAGCCTGGATCGCGGCACCAGCGCCTTCGCCCATCTTGTCGCGGCGCTGCTTTCGCAAGGACCGGAGCCGGCCCTTTTGACCGTGGAGATCGACGGGAAATTGCACAAAGTGGCGCTGGACGGGGGACGCGGACGGCTGGCGGCGGCAGCGCTCTCGCAACCGGGAAAACACCGGATCCGAGTCGAGGTGCCGGGCGGTCACGCCGCGGTCTACGTGCGCGCGGCCACCGAGTACGGGCTGCCTTGGGAGCTCGCCCCATCCCGTCCTGGTTCGCTCCGTACGACGATCGAAGGCAAGACCAACGCGCGCGACGAGCGGGCGGCGCTCGCGGTCGTGGTGCAGAACCGCTCCCCGCGCACCATCGGCCGGCCGGTGATCGAGGTGACTCTGCCCGCCGGGGCCGAGCTCGATGAAGAGGGACACCGGAGGCTGGAGGCGCTGACCGTTGCACTTCCCGAAGCGACGCGCGGCACGCTGCAGTTGGAGCTGCGTTCCCTGCCGCCCGGTGGGACGCAGCGTCTGCCGCTGCCGCTGCGCTGGTCGCTGGCGGGGAGTCTCGGCGGCCTGGGCGTGGCCGCTTATCCGGCGGATCAGACAGAAGACGTGTTCATTCTGAAGCCGCGTCATTGGGACATCGCTGCGACGGAGCTCAAGCCATGAAGGCCGCTATGATTCTGCTCGCGCTGCTCGGGTTTTCCGCCGCTGTGCCGGCGCAGGCTCAGACCAGCATGCACCGTGAAGTCCCGGCGGGTGAGGTCACCGGTCTGGAGATGGGCATCGAAGGGGCGCTGCGGGTGACGCACGGCGGTCGGCTCCGCTGGTTTGTGACCGTCTATGAGGTCGTGCACGGCCGCGCCCTGCGGCCCGCCGCCGACGCCACGCTGAGCGCCCAGGTTTCGTTTCACCGCAAGGAGCCGATCGCCAAGGCGATTACCGACGCCAACGGACACGCCGAGCTGGCCTTCGACATTCCTACGGATGAGACCCTGGCGGGCTCGTTCGAGCTCGGCGTGAAGGTTCGCGCCAAGCAAGTCAGCCGCCAGTTCGATGTCACCATTGAGCTGGCGCCAAAGTATCGCGCCGAGCTCGAGGTCGACAGGCAGGTCTTCGAACCCGGTGAGCCGGTCCTTGTCTGGGGCCGGGTGATCGACCAGACGCGCGAGCGGCCCGCGCCGCAGCGTGAGGTGCGGGTGGAGGCGCTCGGCAAGAACCGCCAGCCCCTGGCCGCGGCGGCGATCCTCAAGACGGATCAGGCGGGATTTTTCCATTATTCGCTGCCGGCGCCCGCGGCCGAAGGCGTGTCTTTTGACATCGAGGCCGCCTTGAGCGACGGCTCCGCCAGCGTCAAGAAATCCGGTCTGTCCACCGCGCGGGCGAAGATTCCGGCGCTGGTGGTGCAAGGCGCCCCGCTCAATCAAGTGGTCGCGCCCGGGACGGAGGTTCAGGTCGACGTCGTCGTGCGCACCAAAGACGGCCGCCCGGTCAAAGGCGCAACCCTGACCGGACTTTCGATTCCCACAAGCACCGCCGCAAAATCCGTCCCGCCGGTGGTGACCGATGGGCAGGGACGGGCGCGCGTTCCGTGGAAGGTCACGACGAACGAAGTCCTGTCTGATGTGACCGGCGAAGTTCAAGCGGTGCGCGAAGGACTCGGTACGGGGAGCGGCCAAGTAAAGGTGCGGGTGACGCGGCGGACGCACGTGCTCTCCTGGGCGGTCGAGGGCAGCGCGCTTGTTCCCGGGCTGCCCGGACAGATCTTGGTCCGCCTGCATAAGCCCGACGGCCAGCCGCTCATCGGCGCCGAGCTGCGGCTGGAAGGGATGCGGCTGGCTGCGGCGAGCGCCCGCACCGACGAGCAGGGGGTGGCGGTGCTGGAGACCACGTTGGGGCCTGCCCGGGGGGCCGCGTCGCCCGGCTGCACCGGCGACACGGTGGCCGCAGCGATCCTGCATGTCGGCAGCCAAGAGGATGAGCTGTGCTTGCCCGTGGATCCCGATGCGACCGTTCGGGTGCGCGCGGCGCCGCTTCTGGAAGCCGGGCGTCCGGTCGAGGTGCGGCTCCAGCGCATCGCCGCAGTGGCTCAGGCGCCCGTCGAGGTGGCGCTGCTCAAGAGCCCGGCGCCGGGCCGCTGGGTGCCGATTGCCGCCGCCATCGCCGCCAGCGGCAGCAACCGCGTCATGCTCGAGGTTCCGGCTGAGGCGCTTGGGCTCTTGTGGCTGCGCGCCCGGCCGCTCATCGGGCCCCTGCGGCACGAGATCCGCGGCGGCGGAATCACCGCCTGGTCCGAGCCGCGCCGGCCGCCGCGCGTCAAGCTGAGCGCGGGCAAAGGGGAGGTGCAGGTCGCCCTGGAAGGGGCGCCGAGCCAGGCGAGCGGCTTCGTGCTCGCGCTGCCGGTTGCCGCCGGCCGGGAGCTGCTGGCGCGGCTCGATGGTCCGGCGGCGGCGCCGGGCAGCTTGGCCAGCGCCTTTCTGCTGCGCGGCTATCTGGCCGCCCGGACGCCGACCGATGAGGGGGTCTCGGCAATTCTGCGCGACGGAATCGTCATGCCGCTGCCGGCCCCTACGGATCCGGTGGAGCAGGGGCGGCTGCGCGATCCCCGGCGGGCCCAGGAGCGCTTCGTGAGCGGCCGCCTCGCCCGCATCCTGCGCGCGCTGGAGCAGCGAATCGAGCAGAGCCTCCCCGATCATCTCGACGAGGTGGCGTTCCGCAGCGCCGCCGGTTGGCGCTTCAATCACGAGATCCTGAGCCTGCTTGTGCCCGAGCTCAAGGCGGAGGGGCTCGTCGGCCTCGACGGCAATCCGCTGACGATCGAGGGGCTGGCGGCGCTCGATCCCACGATCACCTTCGACAACGCCGCCCGCCGCATTACGCGCCAGCGCTTGTTTCAGCTCTATGTCGCCTTGGAACACTTTGTCCGCAGCAAGCAGCTTGGCCATGCGTGGGCCCGCCGCGGCGATCCCAGTCGCTGGCTGCTCGGGCTCATCGACTGGTCCGATGCGGGTGAGCATGATGCGATAAAGCAGGAAGAGCTGTTTGATGCCTGGGGCCATCCGTTTTCGCTCCAGCGCAGCCGCGGGACCAGTGCCCGCTTCCGTTTTCTCGAGCCGCTTCCCGGCTGGGAAATCGTCTCCGCAGGGCCCGACGGGCGGCTGAACACGGCGGACGATCTAGCGGTGCCGTTCGCGCGCATCCTGGCATCGGGGACGATCTACGCAGAGGCCGTGGGGGAAGATCTGCTCCTGGCGCGGCTGCAGCAGGTGGAGCTCGGTCGGGCGACGATTGCGGCGCTGGGGGAAGTGTTCGAGATCAAGGCGGCGGATCATGCGGAACCGGAGAGCGACGCGCCTCGGTCGTCGTGGTCAGAGCCGCCGGCGCTGCTAAGTGACACAGCGGACAAACTGGAGCCGCAGGTCATAGGTCCGGAGCCGGGCGTCGGCGAGTTTAGCGTGCTCGCACCGGCCGCCACCCGCGTCCCGCTGGCGCTCTCTGTGGTTCCCCGGCGCTACCTGCTGGTCGCGGGAGCCTACGGCGCGGAGGGTTCGTCGGCGTTTGCCGCCAGCCCGTTTGCGGGCGGTGTGCCGCTGCTGCTCGATGTCGCGGTTCCCGAGCGGCTGCGGCAGGGGGAGAAGGTTCACGTTCCCATAAACCTGGTCTATCTAGGACCGCCGCAGCAGCTCCGCGTGCAGGCCACGGCGGCGGGCGCGCTCCAGGTTGGCATCGACCAAGCTCCCATGCGCTTTTCAGCCGGCGATGCGCGTGCCCTTGATCTTGAGATGACTGCAACCGGAGCGGTCGGCGGGCGGGTGCGGATCGCCGTGGTGGACGAAAGCGGCTCCGTTCTGATCGATGCGCAAAAAAACGTGCAGGTTGTCGGGGACGGCGCGCTGCGGCGGCAGCATACCGGACGCTTTGTTGTCGGTACGGATCAAGCGCATCTCAAGCTGCCGGCCCACGCGGAAACACTGAGCGCGCAGGTTGTGGTAAGCGGCGCGCGCGACGTTATAGCCGATCCGGGGTTCGCTGGACTCCGTCAGAAGGCTCCGGCCGTGGCGGCATGGGCGTATGGGCAGCGCGGCCAGCCCGTGCCGGCGCCGCTCGCATCGGCGCTGGCCGCCTGGGCTCCTTCTGGAGGAGAGATGGCTTCGCTCCAGGCCGCCATCGAATCGAGGAATTCCGCCTTGGTTTGCGTCGTCCCGATATCTTCCAGTTTGATCTTGGCTTTTGGAGCCAGCATGCCGGCAAGGCCGGTGGCGTCGGCCTTGCCAAGCAACGAATACCAGCGATCCAGGATGTCGGTCTCAAGGCTTGCATGCGCCGTCACCGGCAGAATTGCCACGACAAACAATGCCGCAAGCAATACTCCGAACTTGTGCCGCCCCCTGGATTCCCGCATCGTCACTCCCGCCTATTCTAGTTCCGGACGCTCGAAATCGCCGGTTTCGCGGTTCATCACCCACAACTCGCCGGTCGAAATATCGAACCACGCGCCGCAGAGCGACAGCCGCCCCTTGCCCTCCAATATCTGTACGCACGGGAATGTTCGCAAGTTGGCGAGCGAATAACGGATCGTGATACGCTCCAGCGCAGTCTGGCGTTCGGTCGGTGTCATCATGGCGTTTCCGGACACGGCTTCAGCCAGATCGGAAGAGCACACGT
>CALFML010000174.1 GCA_937879845.1 uncultured Myxococcales bacterium | reverse complement strand
GACGCTCTTCCGATCTCCTCACGAGCCCCGCCCACACCGACCAGGCGAGCACGGTGTCGTGGAACAACGTGGACGCGAACTTCATCGTCCTCGATCAGCGGCTACGCTATCAGCTCGATCCGACGCTGACCTGGATCAAGAAAGGCTGGCTCGGGACGCATACGTTCAAGGCCGGGGCGCAGTTTCAGTACCTGCGTAACTCGTCGCTGCTCGGGACGCCGGGCAATCTCGTCTATACGGATCACACAGATCAGGCGGGCGACCGCGGGGTCCTCGTGCGCGATCCGACCTCCATGGAGCGTCCGTACGGCTGCGTCGAAGGGCAGCCGCGGCCCCTGCCCGGCTCGCAGGCCACCCCGTGCTACCAGCGGACGCTGTACGAGCCGCCGCGCGCCCAGGTGCGCAGCGGCTGGGGCCTGGGCTTTTACGTGCAAGACACCTGGAAGCCGACCGCGTGGCTGACCCTGATTCCCGGCATGCGCATCGACTACGGCACGGCGCAGAACTCGCTCGGCGAGGTCGTGCAGAACCTGCTCGGCTTCGGTCCCCGCATCGGCGCCTCGCTGGATCTGTTCCGCGACGGCAAGACGCTGCTCAAGTTCGCCTACGGCCGCAGCAACGAGGTCGCCGGTCTTCGCATCGCCGCCCAGGCGGATTTCAACGGCCTGAACTCGACCTGGAACTACAACCGCGCCACCGGGCGCTTCGACAGCTTCCTCACCTCGGGGGGCGGCGCGCAGGGCTACGATCTGCGCGGCCGCTGCGCCGACGGCGCCCTGCGCACCGAGTGCGGCAACGCCCAGCTGAGCCTCAACCCGCCGCACGCCGACTTCATCACCGCGGCGATCGAGCGCGAGCTTTTTCCCAACGTCGCCGGCGCCATCACCTACACCTACCGCCTGATCAAAGATCAGTGGGAGAACGTCGAGGTCAACGCCCTGCGCACGCTCGACGGCGGCAACTACGCTGCATTTGGCGACAAGACCCTTGGCAACGTCAGCGCCTACCGCACCTTCGGCGACGCGTTCCGCCAGTACAACGGGCTCGATTTTACGATCACCGGCAAACCGAGCGCCAGCTGGCAGGTGTTCTTCGGCTACACGCTGTCCTTCCTCAACGGGACCATCGACGATCAGCTGAGCACCTTCAAGAACGACCCGCCGCGCGACTTCCACTTCTATGGCTACCTCAACGACGATCACCGCCATACCGTCAAGGCCACCACCAGCTACACCTGGAAGGGTCTCACCGCCGGCGTCAACTTCAACTACATGAGCGGCGGCCCGGCCACGCGGCTGTACCCGCAGACCCTGGGCTACGTCGGCCGCTACGCCTGGCGCGGCATCGATCCGAACCAGGATCCCAACGACATCCGCAAGTGGTCAGAGCTGCGCAACCCCGACCTCATCGATGTGTCGCTGCGGGCGCAGTACGATCTGCACCAGGTCATCCACCAGCACCTCATCGTCATCGTCGACTTGTACAACCTGTTCGACCTCGTCGCCCCGGTCAACGGCTCCGGCACCAACGTCACCGGCCAAGCGGGGTTCGAGGCGCGCAACAGTCCCTCCTACGGCAACGTCACCAACCGCCAAGCGCCGTTCCGCGCCCAGTTCGGCCTCCGCTACCAGTACTAGGACCCCTGGGCTGCCCGTCCGCTCGCGTGACGGCGGCCAAGCCAAAACCCCACCACCGCCCACGCCGCCGCCACCGCCGCCCCGCCGAGCGCAATCCCCGAGGTAGAAAGCCCCAGCGCCACAAGGAGCTCGTGCAGCTTGGCGTTGAGCCAGTCCGCGCCGCGATAAATCACCGTGTCGATGAAGCTCTTGGCCTTGTACTTGGTCGGTCGATCGACGGAGGTGAACAGCACCTCGCGCGACGGCCGCAAAAGACCGTACTCGCCGACGCGCCGCACCAGCATGAGGCCGATCAGCACGCTCAGCGCAGGGGCGAGCGCCAAGACCAAAAAGCCCAGGACCAGCACCGCCGGCACCGCTAGCAAGACCCCCGCCACCCCGATCCGCACCGTCAACCGCCCGACGACCAAGAGCTGCAGCAGCAGCGACAAGATGTTGACCGCGGTATCAAGCGCCGCCAACAAGCGCGTGCGGTCGGTGGGATCCGGCACCGCATGCGAAAGGAGCGCCGCCTGCTGCAGGTACAGCAGCGTCGTCGCCGCCGACAAGAGCAGGATGAACAGGCCGATTCCCATGAGGTACGGCGACTTCCCAACCAGAAAGATTCCCGCCAGCGGGTTGCCGCCAAGCGGCCGATCTTCCGGGGGCGCCGGTGCGGCAAGGCCTGGCGCCGCCGCCTCTCCGTGCGGCTCCGCAGCTCCATCGGCATCAGGGCGCGGCCGACGCAGCAGGGCGGCGACCAGAATCACCGCGACGCACCAAAACCCCGCCGCCAGCAGCAGCAGGTCGGCGTTGCCGATCCGCTTCACCAAAAGCGCCGTGAGCGCGGGACCGACGATGCTGCCGGCGCTTCCGCCCGCGGCGATGAAGCCGAACAGGCGGCTCGACTGCTCGCTGCGGTGCAGGTCCGCCATCAAGCTCCAGAACGCGGAGATGATGAACAGATTGACCACGCTCACCCAGACAAAGAACAGCCGCGCACCAAAGATGTGGTGCGGAGTGCGCGACAGGAGCACATAAAACCCGAACAGGTTGACGATGAAAAAGCAGTAGATCACCGGCAAGAACACGCGGCGGGAAAATCGCGATGCCAGCCAGCCGAAGATCGGCATCGCCGTCAGCATGCCGATAAACGTCCAGCCAAACAGGTTGCCGAGCTGGCGCGTCCCCACCGCCACCCCCAAGCTGTCGCGCACCGGACGCAGGCTGGCGTAGCCGGTAAACAGGCAGAACAGCGCCGCAAAGGCGATGAGCAGCACGCGCAGCTCGTCCCGGCGGACTTTGACCCCGCGCAAAAGCGCGGTCAGGTAAAAAGGCGCAGGGTCGGGAGCTGAGGCAGCGAGCATCAGAGGTATAACAACGGCCGCGGTCGCAAGTTCGCGAGATTTCAGCCGATTGATTCTGTCGTGCTCTTTGGCGATTTTTTTTGCGACTGTAGGAAAGCGCGTGCGTCATTCGCATAGAGCCCGACCGAATACGGGCCACGTAGACCGGCTCCTTGGGAGCCACGCGGCAAGCAGCAGGATGGAGGACGTAAATGTTGACCCGATCTTCGAGTCGGTTTTTTCAGGTTCTGGCGTGGACGTTCGTGACTGGGATGGCGCTGCCGGCGGCGATGGCCGCGGCGGTGGAGAGCGGCGTCGAGCTTGCCGCCAGCGCTGAGCCCAAAGCGGCCGCGGCCCCGATCCCGGCCGAGCCGTGCGCGGCGCTGGCCAAGCAGCTCCGCTTTCGCGAGCCGTTCTTCGGCATGAGCTCTTGGTCGGAAGCGGCGGCGGAAGCGCTGGCTTACGCCCCGACCGCGTGCCGCCAGGCCATCGCCGCCGGCAAGGCTCCGGGCGTGGCCCAGGCTCTCAAGGAGCTCGCGGAGCATGCGCCGGTCGAGCACTCGCCCCTGCGCCGCTTCGTCTACCGCATGAGCTGCCAGCTGCGCGTGCCGGAGGCGCCGCAGCTTATCATCGACGGCCTGCACGAGCCGTATTCCTACTCCGAGTGCGCCGACGCTCTGTTCGCCATGCCGCTGCGCGACTCCGAAGCGCTGGAGCTGCGCGAGCGCTACATCGAAGGCCTGCGCAACGAGCCGGTCAAGACCCACCTGCCCAGCGGCATCCTCAACCCGCCGTTTGGCAAGCGGCTGGCCCCCGTGCTGGCGGCTTATGACAAAGGCCACATCGGCGGCCGCGACGCGCTCTACCAGGCGGTCTGCAAGGGCGAGGGCGAGATTGCGGCCGAAGCGCAAGCCCTATGCGCCGAGCCGGCGGATCGTGAGCAGGGGTGGGTGAAAGACAAGCTGCTGGCCGGCGATCTGGATGGCGGCCTGGCGCGTCTGGCCGCGTTCAAGTCCGAGCAGCAGCAGCCCTTCTTCGCCCTGCTGAAGCAGTTTGAGGCGGAGAAGCGGCCGGGCCGGGATCGGTTCTACCGCGTGCTGTGCCAGCGCAGCTCCCTGACGACGCAAGCGCAGGAGGCGTGCAGCCAGCTATTCCCCAACGCCGAAGCGCGGTGGCGGGCCGGCGCGCACGAGGCGCAGCAGCAGGCGGAGGTCAATGCGTACTATCACGCCGGCCGGGTCGCTGCCGGAATCTTGCTGGCGCTATCCATCCTCATCTTCGCCCATGGCGTGTACTCCTCCACCATGCGGCAGCGCCGCCTCCAAGCCGGAATGTTGCGCTAGAGCCTTATCACTTCCACATCATCCATGTGAATGAAGTTGGCACCGCTGGCCACCGTGGCGCGGGTGTGGAAGCCGAACTCCAAGTAGCCGCCGGTCACCGCGATGCTCGGGGTCTCTACCAGAGTAAATCCGCCGTACGTACCCAAGTCCGTGTAGACCGGCGCGCAGCCGCCGCAGGTCTTGCCCTGAAGGCGCGACAGACTGAACGCGCCGCCCTTGCGCACCCACGCCCGAACCTTGTAATTCCCCGGCGCCAGTCCGGACAGCGTCTGATACGTCCAAGTCTCAAACGGCGCGGTGCTGTAGTGCGTGAGGTGGTAGCTGCCGGAGTGCGCGCCGTTATACGTCTCGCTGAACGCCGCGGCGGCGGTGCCGGTCGGCGTCCAGGTCGTCCAGCCCGCGGTTCCCGACTCGAATCCGGGGTTGGTGAGCGGGATGCTCGCCGGTGGCGATCCGGAGGGCGTGTACCAGCGGACCCACTCCACATCCATGCTCTTGAGGTTCAGCGTGGCCCGGACCTGATTGCCCGCC
>CALFML010000173.1 GCA_937879845.1 uncultured Myxococcales bacterium | reverse complement strand
GTGATCGGCTGACGATCCGGGCTGCGGCGGCGCTGCGGTGCGAGCCGGACGGAGACGGCGCGTTGCAACTCTCCGGGACGCTGCGGCTGCGTGATGCGGCACCGTGGTGGCCGCATACTCACGGCCCGCAGCCGCTGTATGAGCCCAAGGTGGTGATGCAGCTCGGGACGCAGGAGATCGCGGTCCGCGGCAGTCGGCTCGGGTTTCGCCAGCTGGCGCTCCATACCGGCGCCGGCGATGACTTTGCCTTGCACATAAACGGCGCTGCGATCTTTTGCCGCGGGGCCTGCTGGACGCCGCTTGATATCGTCAGCCTGGGGGCCTCCCCTGGGGCGTATCGCCAGGCGCTGGAGACGGTCCGCGATGCCGGGATGAACATGCTGCGGCTTCCCGGCAACATGCTCTACGAAGACCGCGAGTTCTATGCGCTGTGCGATGAGCTGGGAATCCTGGTCTGGCAGGATTTCATGTTCGCCAACATGGACTATCCGAGCAGCGATCCGCACTTCACCGCCAGCGTCGCGGCGGAGGCGCGGCAGCTCCTAGACGGCCTGCAGCAGAGCCCCGCGCTGACCGTGCTGTGCGGCGGCAGCGAGGTCGAGCAGCAAGCCGCCATGCTCGGGCTGCCGCGCGACACCTGGAGCAGCGCCCTGTTTCAGCAGGTCCTGCCGCAAGTCTGCCGCGCCCTGCGGCCTGACGTACCTTACGTACCATCGAGCCCATGCGGCGGCGAGCTGCCGTTCCAGGTCAACACCGGCGTCGCCCATTACTACGGAGTCGGCGCCTACCTGCGCCCCCTGGACGACGCCCGCCGCTGCGAGCTGCGCTTCGCCGCCGAGTGCCTGGCGTTCGCCAACGTCCCGGAAGAGAGCACCGTGGAGGCGAGCTTCAAAGGCGCCACCGCGGTCGTCCACCACCCGCAGTGGAAGGCGCGCGTGCCCCGCGATGTCGGGGCGGGGTGGGACTTCGAAGACGTGCGGGATTATTATCTGCGGCTCTTGTTCGGCGTCGATCCGATGGCGCTGCGCTACAGCGACCCGCAGCGCTATCTCGCCCTCAGCCGCGTCGTCACCGGCGAGGTCATGGCCCATACATTCGCCGAGTGGCGGCGGCGGCGCGCAAGCTGCCGCGGGGCGCTGGTCTGGCTGCTGCGCGACCTGTGGCCCGGCGCCGGCTGGGGCCTCATCGACTCCCTGGGAACTCCCAAAGCCGCCTACTATTATCTGAAGCGCGCCTGCAAGCCGCTGAGTCTGAGCATCACCGATGAGGGCTGCAACGGGCTCTACCTCCACGCCGCCAATGAGTCGGCGCAGCAGCGCGACGTGACCTTGCAAGCGGCCTTATATCGTCATGGCGAGATCAAAATTGCCGACGGCAAAATCAGCACCGCGCTGGCTCCGCGCGACAACGTAGAGATTCCTTTGAACCGGCTCTTCACCGGCTTTGTGGACACGAGCTACGCCTACCGCTTCGGCCCGCCTTCCCATGATCTGGTCGTCGCGACTCTGGTTGAGACGTCCACCGGCGCGGTGCACGACACGGCGTTCTTCTTTCCCGTGGGATTCCCGGCAGCGGCGCACACAGAGTTAGGACTTACGGTTACGGTGAGCCGCGCCCAGGGACGGGCCTTTCAGCTCGACATCCGGACGCAGAAGTACGCCCAATCGGTCGTCATCAGCGCGCCGGGCTTCCTCCCGGACGACAACCACTTCCACCTGGAGCCCGAGGGACGGCGCACCATCGCGCTCCGCCCGCAAGGACCCGAGGTTCGGCTGCAAGGGACCCTCACCGCCTTAAATACGCTCACCACGCCCGTACACTTTCTGGAAGCGCGGTCATGAGCGCGGCCAAGGCCGAGCCGCTGTACTTTGGTCCGCCCGCGCGGCCGCTATTGGGCTTTTATCACCCGAGCGCCGAGCCGCGTTCCTGCGCCGTGGTCCTATGCTACCCGTTCGGGCACGAGTACACCGCGGTCTATCAGACGTACCGGTTCCTGGCTGAGCGCTTGGCGGACGCCGTGAATGCCTGGCTGACAGTTGCGCCCTTCGGCGCGAGCCGGGGGAGACCTTGCGATCTGTTCCCGCGCTTTGACTTCCTGTCCGTCGACGACACCCC
>CALFML010000172.1 GCA_937879845.1 uncultured Myxococcales bacterium | reverse complement strand
GCTGTTCCTGATGTTCACGCCCACCAAGTGGACCCACCACTTCGGCGTGTTCGCCTCGCACTGGCACAACATCTGGATCCAGCAGGCGGTGCAGCTGCCGAACTTGCCGACGGAGCCGCCGCTGAGCTCCGTTGCCCAGTTCCTGCTCCCCAACAGCGGCGATTACAACAACGACAACCCCGGCGATGAGGCGACCATCAACACCAACTTCGCCAAGGGCCTGGCGCTGCAGCAGTTTCTGCAAAACAGCATGAAGCTCAACGCCGGCGGCAAGCTGCCCATAAACTACACTCGCGTCACCCTGACCAAGCAGAATAACAACGTGACCCCCGCGCGCATGAACCCCGACCCCGCGCGCACCCTGAACTGGCTCAACCTGACCAAGGCCACCGGCGCCGGCGGTCTTAGCAACGCCGTGGCCAACCCGCCGTCGCAGTATTTTTCGTTCTATACGCCGCTGAGCGCGCCGGCGGATCAGCAGTGCGGGCAGATGGTGTTCACCGACCTCCACATCTCCGGCGCTCCCGCCGCCCAGCCCGGAGATCACTCCGCAGCCGGCACCGCGATGGCCTTCCCCAACGGCTGCACGACTTCGGGCCTGACCCCCCAAGAGGCAGCACTCATCTTCCTTCTCTTCGATCTGACCAGCTGCGTCGCCCCCGTCATCGGCTAATCCCCCGATTCCCGCCCGCCATCTTGCCCCCAGCGGGTGGCGCCGGAGGCGGGGCCCCCGGCGCGCGAGCGACGGGGTGCCGCAGGCGACGGGCCCCGCGGCGCAGCCCGCCCGCTCCGTTTTGCCCGATTCAGAGCACCCGCCAATTTTGCCGCGAGATTCTGCTCCCCAGCGGGTGGCGCCGGAGGCGGGGCCCCCGGCGCGTGAGCGACGGGGTGCCGCAGGCGACGGGACCCGCGGCGCAGCCCGCCCGCCGCTTATTTCTGACCATACCCCTAGCGCATCTTCCGATTCCTCCCAGAACATCCCCGACTTAGCCGAGCCTCCTTTACATGCCTCGTTCATTTTCGTATATTGAACGTGCGTTCATTCAACGAAAGTCCGGCTGCCAAAGGACCTCCCCAGTGCCGCGGAGCGAAGAACAGAACGAGGCCATCCGGCGAGAGAGCCGCAAGCGCATCTTGGAGCAGGCGCTGACGCTGTTCGCCCAGCATGGCTACGATCGCACGACGGTGCGGATGATCGCCCAAGAGGCGGGCATCGCCCAGGGGCTGCTTTACAACTACTTCCGCAGCAAAAAGGATGTCCTGCAGGCGCTCTTCGAGCAGTCGATGACCAAGGTCTTCGAGTCGTTCGCCCTGGTGGCGGACCGGCCGCCGGCAGAGAAGCTGGAAGCGCTGATTCGCGGCAGCTTTGCGCTGGTCGCGCGCGATCGTGATTTCTGGAAGGTCTCATACGGGGTGCGCATGCAGTCGGCGGTGCTGGCCGACCTCGGCCCCGACCTCGGCGGCTGGACCCAGAGCATACGCCTTGGGCTCTGCGCCATCCTCACCGAGGCGGGAGTTCCCGCGCCCGAGATCGAGGCGCGTATCCTGTTCGCCCTCATCGACGGCATCTCGCAGCACCTGGTCCTTGAGCCCGACTATCCGATCGAAGCCGTCACCGTCGCCCTGTTGCGCCGCTATTTCGTTCCGAGCGCGCCGAAAGAGGGCAAAACATCGCGCTCGTCCCGGAAGCCCTCGTAACGACAAGGAGTGCTCATGCAGGATCCCTCTGCGCTGACCAAAGAGCCTTGGTTCGACTCGGCCGGTTACCCTTTTGCGTCGCACTACATGCCGCATCCGGCCGGCCGGCTGCACTATGTGGACGAAGGTCGCCCCGACGCGGAGCTCGTGCTCCTGATTCACGGGACGCCCGGCTGGAGCTACGAATACCGTGAGCTCATAAAGCGGCTGCGGACGCGCTTCCGCGTCGTGGCGCCGGATCTTTTGGGGTTCGGACTCTCCGAGCGTTCGCAGACGTTTTCATACTCCCTGCCGGATCACACGGCGGTGTTAAAGGCGCTGCTCGATCACGTGGCGCCGCCGGGCGCGCCGCCGGTGCGGCTGGTCGTGCATGACTACGGCGGGCCGGTCGGACTGCCGCTGCTGCTGGACGAGCCGCAGCGCTTCTCGTCCCTGGTCCTTATGAATACGTTCCTGTGGCCGCTGGCGATAGATCCCAACTTCAAGCGCCAGCTGCCGCTCATAAAAAGTGGGCTTTTGCGATTCTTCTATCGCCGCCTAAACTTTTCGGCGCGGGTGATGGTAAAGGCCAGCTGGGGCAAAAAGACGCCGCTGTCGCGTGAGCGCCATCTCCGCTTCATGCGCATGTTCCCCGACGCGGAGAGCCGCATCGGCACGCTGGGATTTCTCCGGGCGACGTACGCCACCGACGCGTATATGGAATCGCTGTGGGCTAAGCGCGCGGCCCTTTGCGGGCGGCCGCTGCTTGTTGTGTGGGGCGGGGCGGACACTTTCATCGGTCCGCCGCACCTAGACCGCTGGCGCCAGGCGCTGCCCGACGCCGAGTTTCAGGTTCTCCCCGAGGTCGGCCACTTTCCCCACGACGAAGCCCCCGGCGAAGTTAACGCCCTTATCGAGCGCCATTTTTTGCCCGATCCTACCCCATAGAGCGCATCGGTAGTTTCTGGTAGTCTCCGGTGCGATGATGCGCGGCGGCGCCGACCAGACCCGCTTACGCCGGGCGCGCAACCCGCACTCTCAACCGGCCCTGCAGATTCTTAAAACCTTGGTAATGGCAGGTAAGATTGATTTGATCTACGATGCTCTGGCGCGGAACTGACCGGCACGGCCAAACGCAAACCCTACGAAGAGGAACTCATGTCGACCGAATCCAAGTGCCCGTTCTCGGGCGCCACGCACACCCAGGCAGTGAGCGGGGCCAGGACCAACGCCAGTTGGTGGCCTAACCAGCTCAATACCAAGATCTTGCACCAGCACTCCTCGCTGTCCAATCCCGTGGGCACGGGGTTTAACTACGCCGAGGCGTTCAAGACCCTCGACCTTGATGCGGTCATCAAAGACCTGCATGCCTTGATGACGGACTCGCAGGACTGGTGGCCCGCCGACTACGGCCACTACGGACCGTTTTTCATCCGGATGGCCTGGCACGCCGCCGGCACCTATCGCACCTCCGACGGCCGCGGTGGCGCCGGCAACGGTGCGCATCGCTTCGGACCAGAGAACAGCTGGCCCGATAACGCCAACCTCGATAAGGCGCGGCGGCTGCTGTGGCCGATCAAGCAGAAGTACGGCCTCAAGCTGTCCTGGGCCGACCTGTTCATTCTCACCGGCAACGTCGCGCTGGAGTCGATGGGCTTTAAGACCTTCGGTTTCGGCGGCGGCCGCGCCGACATCTGGGAGCCGGAGGACGACATCTACTGGGGCCCGGAGACCAAGTGGCTCGACGACAAGCGCTACACCGGCGACCGTGATCTGCAGAACCCGCTCGCCGCGGTGCAGATGGGCCTTATCTACGTGAATCCGACCGGCCCGAACGGCAATCCCGACCCGCTCGGCTCGGCCCGCGATATCCGCGAGACCTTCGCCCGCATGGCGATGAACGACGAGGAAACCGTCGCCCTGGTCGCCGGCGGCCACACCTTCGGCAAGACCCACGGCGCCGGCGATGCGGCCCACGTCGGCATCGAGCCCGAAGGCGCTGACATCGAGGAGCAGGGCCTGGGCTGGCGGAACCGCCTGGGCACCGGCATGGGCGGCGACACCATCACGAGCGGCCTGGAAGGCGCATGGACGGCCACTCCCACCAAGTGGGACAATAGCTACTTCGAGACCTTGTTCGGTTTTGAGTGGGAGCTGACCAAGAGCCCCTCCGGCGCACCGCAGTGGAAGCCCAAGGGCGATGCGGGCGCGGGAACGGTGCCGGACGCGCATGATGCCAAAAAGCGCCATCAGCCGATGATGACCACCGCCGACATGGCGATGCGCATGGACCCGGCGTATGAGAAGATCTCGCGCCGCTTCATGGCGAACCCGCAGGAGTTCGCCGACGCCTTTGCGCGCGCCTGGTTCAAGCTCACCCACCGCGACATGGGGCCGCGCGTCCGGTACCTCGGCAAGCTGGTGCCCAAGGAAGAGCTGATCTGGCAGGACCCGGTTCCTGCCGTGGATCACGCTCTGGTCGACGACAAGGACATCGCGGCGCTGAAGGCCAAGCTGCTCGCCTCCGGGCTGTCGATCTCGCAAGATCGGAAGAGCGTCGTGTAGGGAACGAGT
>CALFML010000171.1 GCA_937879845.1 uncultured Myxococcales bacterium | reverse complement strand
CGCTGCCGAGCTCCACCGCCACGTCGCCCGCGCGCACCGGCGCCTGCGACCACACGAGCGCCTCCTCGAGCTTGTAGTACGCGGCCGAGCGGCCGTGGGACCAGCCGAGGATGAAGCGCGGGTCCGCGGTGCAATGATGCGGGGCTCGGCGGATGTCGCAGCGCAGCGGCGTGAGGTTCGCGTCCGCTTCGAGAATGCAGGCTGGGAGTGCCCGCAGATCCTGGCGGCGATGGACGGCTGCGAGAGCGTGTACATCGATCGCGTGAGCCAGATCCGCATGAGCGGCTGGAGCCGCGGACGGATCGCGCTCATCGGCGACGCGGCGGCGTGTCCATCGCTGCTGGCTGGCCAGGGCTCCGCGCTGGCGATGATCGAGGCTTACGTACTGGCGGGCGAGCTGCACCGCTTCCAGGGCGACCACCCGGCTGCCTTCGCATCCTATGAAGCGCGGCTGCGGCCCTTCATCGAAGCCAAGCAGAAAGCGGCCACCCAGTTCGCGTCCTCATTTGCGCCTAGTACCCAGCTGGGGATATCCATCCGAAACCTCATCACCCGGGCGATGAAGATTCCGTTTGTGGCGGAGCTGGCGATGGGACGCAGCCTGCGCGACGACCTTGTGCTTCCGGATTACGCAGCCTTGCCCGGTCGCTAGCGTGCCCACGCCACGCGCCGCGCCAGGGCTTGTCTGCTGCGGCCCCGCAGCGCGCGGGGCTAAAATGCCTCGCTGTTGGCGAGCGAGTAGTTGTGCAGCGGAAGCGCCGAGAGGAAAGATGTCATTCGCAGAGCCAGGTCCCGCGCTGCGCACTTCAGCGCTGATTCCGGAACGAACCATCCTGCAAAGTCACGGCCCTCTTTCTGCTTCAGTTCAACCAAAGGCCGCAGGCGTCGTTCGTACCGTGAAAGCGCCGCCGGGATGTCTCTTTCTCGCTCCAATTCCTCCGAAAGAGCATAGGCACCGGCCATCGCCAGGGAAGCGCCCTGACCGGCGAGCAAGGAGCCGCACCAGCAGGCGTCTCCCACCAGCACGATGCGCCCCCGCGTCCACGCCTGCATGATGATTTGGGAAGCGGTGTCGTAATAAACATAGGAGCCTTCACTCTGTCGCCTGAGCAGCTCCGGGATGTGCCAGCCGAGATCTCCGTAGCGTTTGGCGAGCTTGCTGCGGATGGCAAACTGGACGGTCTCATAAGTCGAACAAGGGTCTGCATGGGCAAAAAAAACGGCCACCTGGCCATCGCGGAGCGGATGTATCACGGCCTGCCGACCTGGTAGCGAAATGGTGAAGTACGTGCCATCCTGCGCCGATAGACTGGGCGGCCGCTCCAAGATGCAGGCCGCGGCATGGCAGCCCAGATAGCGCCGGAAGCTCTGTTCAGGGCCAAAGCTCAGGGTTCGCACTCTCGAGTGGACGCCGTCCGCGCCCACGAGCAGATCGCAGGAATGAGTCGTTATATCAGATAGCATGACGTGTACTGCGCCACGATCCTCTTTTACGCTCATGACCTCGGTACCGAAGCGTATGGGGACGCGGCCTGTCAGCGATTCGGACAACAGCCGCTCAAGATCGCCGCGTAGGAAGTTGCAGAACCTTCCGCGAGTCAGCGTCCGCAGCTGGGAGTAGGGAATGGTGAAGCGCTGTGCTCCGTCTCTGGCGAGAAACGTCGTGTGCGTGACCGGCTGGTGCAGCACCTGCAAGCGCGGCAGCAGTCCCAGCAGCTCTGCGGCGCGATAGCCCGGACCGAAGAAGTCGATCATGTAGCCATCGCTACGCAGCCGGGGCATCTTGTCGATGAGCAACACCTCATGCCCTTGGCGCTGCAGGCAAAGAGCCAAGGTCAAGCCGGCAATCCCGGCTCCAGAGATCAGGACACGCATGGAGGCCGGGCTGTTGCATCCGATGTGCCAAGGCGCATCTTCGGCTGGATGCGGTCGCAGAGCGACTTGGAGCGTGCGGAGTTCTCTCACACTATATTTCATCGCGACGCCGTAGTAGCCCATTGCGTGCGCGCGAGGAGGCAGGGCGACATAAGAAAAATCGTGGAACGAGACTTGCTCTCGCACCTATTGCACCAAGTCATCGAGCCCGCTCTTGCCTGGTCCGCTGGGGAGGGCAGGCCAGGAGGACCTCACCCAGAAGAATCCGCCGCGACGGCGGTTGAGTCGAGGTGCGAAGCCAGCCATGGGAAGGGAGCTGATTCACCGCGTTGCTTCCGAGAGTGACCTCGGGCCCAAGGGCCAGCGAGTGCCCAGGCCGCGAGTGCTCATCCTTGATGAGGATCGGAGCCTGTGCGAGCTGCTTGAGCGCGGCCTGCTCAAGCGCGGCTTCGACGTGCTCTGGAGCACGGAGCCCCTGACGCTGTTGCCGTTTATTCCCAGAGAGCCGGTGGACGTCCTCCTCATCGACCAAAGCCTGCGGACGGTCAGCGGTATGGCGCTCTGCCAGCATCTGCTGGCCACTCATCCGGAGGTGCCGCTCATCCTCCTTTCGACCTTGGGCAGCCAGGAGCGGGCGCTCGCCGCGGTGCGCTCCGGCGCCTATGATTTTCTGACTAAGCCGTTTGAGGTCGATGCGCTGGCGCTGGTGCTCACCCGCGCCGTCCAGCACCGCGCGCTCTGCGAGCAGGTCCAGGGTCTTCGACGAGCCGTCACCTCGTTTCAACCGCACGATGAGCTCCTCGGGTCGAGTCAGGCGATGCAGCGTCTCCGTGAACGGATGAGGCGGGTCGCGGCGAGCGAGGCGTCAGTGCTCATCACGGGAGAGCGCGGCACCGGCAAGGAGCGCCTCGCGCGTGAGCTGCACCAGCAGAGCCGCCGGTGTGACAAGCCCTTCCTGACGGTTCCCTGCTCGCGGCTGCCCGAAGCGCTGCTGGAGAGCGAGCTGTTCGGCCCTGCCGGACCGGCATGGGTCGAGGCCCGCACCGCGCGCAAGGGTCTGGTTCAGCAGGCCGGTGGAGGGACGCTGCTCCTTGACGAAATCGGCGACCTGCCGCCCGGCCTACAGAGCAAGCTCCTGCACGGCCTGGCGCAGCGGCATGGGCGGCCTTCAGGCGGCAGCGATGAGGCGGCGGCCGAGGTCCGCGTCATGGCCGCGACCCGCCGCGACTGGGACGCGCTGGTTGCTGCTCAGGGCTTCAGCCAAGAGCTCTGCGCGCACATAAACGTCGCGCGCCTGGACCTGCCCCCCCCTGCGCAGCCGTGGCAGCGACGTGCTGCTCATCGCTCAGCACCTCCTGGAGCGCTTCGCTCTGCGCTTGGCCAGGCCCGCGGCGGCGCTCTCTCCCCAGGCGGCGGAGCGACTGCTCGCGTATGATTGGCCGGGGAATGTTCGCGAGCTCCAGCTCTGCATGCTTCGCGCGGTGGCGCTGGCGACCCAGGCCCAGATCGGCATCAACGATTTGCCTGAGAAACTCCGAGAGCCCAGACCGGCCAAAAACACCTTCCCCCTATCTGATGTCTCCGAGCTTGTGCCGCTGGATGAGCTCATCCACCGCTACCGCCTGCATGGGCTCAACCTTCGGGATGGCACTCAGGATCGGGCGGCGCAGACCGTGGGCATGGAGGACTCTGCGTTCAGCCGCCCGTCCGACCGCCCAACTGAGGACCCGTAGCCGCTACGTAGCGGCGAACCGCGTTGGACGACGTGGACCAAATTGTCTGGGGCATTTTGTCGGATCGAGGCAAAATGTCACAGTCAGCTCACCTCCCGATAGCGCTGCAGCTTGCGATAGAGCGTCCGGCGGTCGAATCCCAGGATCTGGGCGGCGAGCTTCAGCTCAAGCGACCCGATCGCGCAAGGCGGTCCGTTGATGTGGAGCAGCTCCCTGATGTCGAGCAGAGACGGCGGCTGAAGAAAGCGCTCGGTCAGATCGAGTTTGTCCCATATCTTGCGCTGGGACCGCTGCCTGTGCGCATTCAGGCTGTTTCCGAAAACTTGACCTATGAAATCTTCTCCAGTGCATTCCCACGAGATCGTCAGCGAGTCGCCGTCCTGCTCGATACACCAGAGCCCAGCACCTGGGGAAAACTGAAGCAGGTCTGGTTCGGCAACGGCCGCGGCTACAAACGATACGGTACCGCAGAGCTTGACCCCGAGTCGCAAGAGCTGCTCAAGCGGGTATCCAAGCGGCTGCATGAGCTGACCACGGCAGCGCTCCAAGATAGCCTCGCCACGAACGGAATCGCCGGCTCACGACAGGCGGCAGAGCGTCGCATCCGACAAAATCGAGCGCGCGTCCGCGCCGCCGAAGATGCGGAGATGGCGCAGCTCTTTTCAGAACTTGCTAGCAGAGAGTCACCGGCCGGAGCCGCGGAAGCGGTGGCGCTGACTGACGTGTTCGCGCAAATCGCGCCGCTGCGGGAGCCGAATCTGGAGCCCCGGACCGCTCCAGAGCCGCAGGACCCAGGCGCGAACCTGCTCGCTTCGACGCCCTCGCCATGAGCGGGTTTGGCAGTCGCTTGGCGGACTTCTGCCGCGATACTAGAGAAGGGCTTACTGCGTAGCCCACAGAACATATACGATCGCTACAGACTGGATTATCGTGTAGCTTAACAGACCGACTGGGAGGAAGTCGAAGAAGCCGAAGTGAATCTGCGTTCCCTGCTGACTGCGAAGCTGGGCACGCTCAGCCAGGGTCTGCAGCAGCGGGCCGGAGGTGGCCGCGGTCAGTAGCAGCGAGCTGCCCGCGCATACGGAGAGGGCCAGCCCGACGTAGACGGCGCTTGGTGGAAAGCGGTGCGCCAGGCCTTCCGCGACTTCCAGCAGCGCGGCCATGCTGGGACCCGCGGAGAAGATGCCCGTGGTCACACCCGACAAGATCAAGAACAGGACGAGCTGCGCCCAGGGCGCCACCGGGAGCCTGCTCAGTCCAGCGGCGAAATCGGCAAAGAGTCCGGTGCGGCGTACGGCCCCGACCATCAGAAACAGCCCCAGGAGGAACAGCGCGGCCTCGAAGTCAACCCGCGTTCGCAGCAGCCGCTCGGCGAGCGCGGGGCGGCACAGCAGCGCCGCCGCGACGCCTATCCAGCAGATGAGCTCCGGAGTAATTCCCGTCGAAGTCGGGATGAGCAACCAGGCCAGGAGCATGAGCCCGAGCAGACCCAGGGTAGGCAGCAGCACCTGCCTGTCCAGGCGCACGCTCCGATACAGCTTCTTTATCACGGCAACGGAGAGGCTCTCCGCAAGGGCGCTGTGCTTGAGCTCCCGGTCGGGCCGGACGAAGAGTAGCACCACGGCCAGCACGAGGAGGAGCGCCAACGCCGTAGGCGGTGCCGCGTGCACCAGATATCCAGAGAAGCTCATGCTGCCGCGTCCGAGAAGTAGGATCGCCGGAAAGTCCCCGATGGGCGTGGCGGCGCCGCCGAGGTTGCAGGCGACTAGGAGCACCCCGAGGGTCCACGATGTGTGGCGCTGGTCTACCCCCATGAGCTTGAGAAGGATGAGCAAGACCGGCAGCACCAGCAGAAGCGCCGTCAGATTGTTTACAAGGCCGCTGACTCCATAAAGTCCTATGGCAAAAAACAAAAGCACGCGGCGCGGGCTGGCCCGGCTCTTTTCTGCTGACCACACGGCCAAGATCCCAAAGAGCCGCGAGGCGACCAGGACCTCTGAGAGAAGCCCCAGTCCAATCAGGATTATGAGTACGTCCCAGGGGGCTTCCGCGAGCAGCTGCGGCGTCTTCGCCGTGCCGAGCAGCGTCGACAAGAGGCATGAGAGCCCAGCGGCTGTCGTCACGATGAGGAGACGAAACCGGGGGAGCAGCGCTTGCAGGGCGATCGCTCCAACCAGGACTAGTGTCAGGACAACCTGCGGTCCCTTCATAGGATGTCCGAGAAATCGTGAGTCGTGGTCTCGACAAGCCAGCGCGGGTAGACCGCAAATGGGGAGTTGAGCACGTCCCAGCCGATGATGCTGCGGAACTGGGAGCGCACGTCCTCCCCGATGAGCCGCAGCCAGGCGGATCGTACGTGGGCGATGTGCGCGCTGTGGCTATAGAGGAACGTCAGGATGGCGCCATCCTTTCCGGCGAAATCCTGAAACCCCACCAGGTCGATCAGTGTGGCTTGGCCGTGGTAGTTGGCCTGCACGCGGCCCCAGTCCACCTCGACCAGGCTGTAGCGCAGGAGCCCGACCTCGATACCGGCAAGCTGCGGCAACAGAGCGTCCAAGAAGTCCGCCTCCAGACCGACGATGAGGAGCCGCCGCAAGCCGCTGCAGGCCGAGACGACCGGAGCGAGGTTGATTACCGGTTCACGCTGCCCCTGCTGCCAAGAGGCGGCGACGGCATCCAGGACAGGGAACGCGCGACCCTGAGTGTCGCGTAGCTGCTGCACCAGCGCTTCGCCGCCCTTGGCGGCTACCTCACGGACGAACAGCCAGGCAGCGCTGGCGAATCCAAGCTCGCCCATGGCTACTTCAAAAGCTTGGGCGATGCCGAAAGGTAGACTGCTCACTTGGCACGCGGCTCCAGCTGTGCCAACAGCACACCCAGGAGATTGACCATCAGCGCGTTCGCCAGCGCATGCTGCGGCGGTCCATCGAGCAAGCAGTCAATCATCGCCGCCAGTCGATGGGGTTGTTCCGCTGCCAGACCCATGAGGGGCGCGGTATCCATACGCAGCGGGTACATTCGCCCCGTGACCCCTATCGTCTGGGAGGGCGGCAGGCGAATCGGGACTGGGACCGTCTCGCCGTGTTCGCGCGGAGCGCTTGCTGAGTCATATCGCTCTACCAGTTGCGCGAGAAGAGCGAGCAACACATAGTTAGCCCCTCGGTGGTGCGCCGGCCCGGTGCCAACGATGCATCGGGTGACGAAGGCGCGCTCCGCTGCATCCGAAACGAAACGAGCCAAGATAGCATCTATACGTGCGGGCTCGACTAGCGCCGCGATGGCGGACAGGGAGACGTGAGGCCGGTTATCAGCTGGCATGCGAATCGAGCTTTCGCAGCATCTCGAAATGCAAGAACGACGCCATCCGGTACAAAGGGAAGGGAAGTATCAGAGGCGACCGCGAATCGCGTCTTGGCTCTGGCGGCACAGGGTCATGCCGATCGATGCTAAGCGCACTCCTTTGCCTTTCTATGGATTGTCGCTCTAGATGGTTAGGGTAGCCTTATGATCGTCCACTAGTAGGCATGGCACTACTCTTGCTTATTGCCCCAACGCCAACAGCTTTCCTCCCCTGTGGTGTAAAAGGGGCGCCTCTCCTTGGTCCCGTTCTTGTCCGTCCTCACTAGGTGATGAGTTTGAGTCGGGGAAAGCTGTTGGCAACAGCCGTCTTTCTTCACACGCCCGTAGTCCCCGATATACTCTGAATCCGTCTTAGTTGTGCTTCTGGATGCTGTCCGGCAGTCGTCAGGGGCGCACGTTGGTTCACTCTTTCCTACACACTTGGACCTGTGGCTTCGACGCGTACGGAAGCGCGGTGGGTCGTATTGCGACCGGCGGGCGCGAACCAAGTTGGCTGTGATCTTTTGTCAAACTGTGGCAAAAGGCTACAGGCAGGGCGCTACGCCAGAGCGCTGCAACTTACGGTGGTTCCGCTAGCCTCGGTAAAGGCAACCCAGGCGTAGGCAAACGGCTCGCGATCGGGCAGCACCGAGCGCCCGGATAGCAAGTCTCTGACTTGGTACGAACGTTGCTGAACGTGTGGAGAATCGGCTCTAGCTTGCGGACACTCTACTTACTACCTTTGCGTCAGTTCATTTCTGAATGGGTGCTGCTTGCGGTGTTGTGGGGTCTTAACACTGGACCTGCCTCCGTGAAGAGACTGATTACGGGTGTCCCTCTTCAGTCAGCAGCTCTGCGCTCAGGCCTTGCGTCTCCAGTAGGGCCGGAGCCGTTTCTACGGGCTCGCTTGGAAGACGTGGAGGCGACGGAGACGCTGGTCACCCTGCTGGCTGCGCCGGGAGGTCTGACCGAGCGCCGCGAGGCAGGACGGCGGCTCCTTCAACTGCTTTATGACTGCCCCGACGTCGAGTCCTGTCGGCAGGTGATCGGCGCGCTGGGCCAGCTTGGCGAGCGCCGCGCTGTCGCGGCTCTGGTCACTCGGCTCAAGAATCCGATGGTGCAGAGGGCGAGCATTCGAGCGCTGGGTAAGATCGATGGACCTGAGTCGATCGCCGCGTTAATAGACTGTCTACTCCATGATGAGCGTTCGCTCGCGCGGATCGAAGCAGCGCGGGCGCTTCGCTCCAGCGGCATTCCCTGGGTCAAGTACTCTCTGTGGCAAGCCGTCCTACGCGATCCAGAGCCGGCGGTGCGCGATGCAGCTTGGATGACGCTGTCAGATATAGCGGCTTCGGCCCGGAGGCCGTAGTTCACCCTGATGGTGGACCTGCGCCGCTGCACCTCCTGCCGTCCCACGCGCCCTCCACGCGACATCGCTCGCGCTTTGGCTTGCAACTCGCCAATCGTTGGAGAATGATTTGTTAATCTCGCTGATCAAGGTCGTCCACGCGACTCCTTTTGAGGAGAACTGAGACAACCAGTGGATCACGAGCGCAGGAACTTGGGTGTCATCGACGTGAACTCATGAACGAGAAAGCGCAGCGGAGATGCCCCACTTCTTTTGTTCCATCTAGGAGTCAAAATGTCAACTGCCGCTGGCGCAGCCCTGGACTGCCGGACAGTCTCTGAGTCCCCCTCTGAGTCTCTGGGCTCGTCCCGAGGCAACTTGAACAAGCTGATTACCCTCCAGGTCGCCAAGGCAGCGCGGTTTCTCAATCTGCCTGACGAGATGACCGCGATTCTCAGCCCGCCCAAGAACGAAATCGTCGTCAACTTTCCGGTGAAGATGGACAGCGGCTCGTATCAGATGTTCAAGGGCTGCCGCGTCCAGCACAATGACATCCTGGGCCCCTACAAGGGCGGCCTTCGCTACTGCCACGATCTCACTCTTGACGACTGCAAAGGGCTCGCCTTGGCGATGTCCTGTAAAGCCGCGCTGCATGACATTCCCTTCGGCGGCGGCATGGGGGGCATCGCGTTCGAGCCGGCGCGTCACAGCAAGGCAGAAATCGAGCGCATCACTCGTCGCTTCTGCCACGCGCTGGCCAACTCGATCGGCCCCGAGTACGACGTCTTGGCCCCGGACCTTGGGACCAGCGAGCAGACCATGGCGTGGTTCATGGACACCTATATGAACATCGTCGGCGCGCTCGATAAGAACGCGGTCCGTCGCATCGTCACCGGTAAGAGCGTCAGCTGCGGCGGTTTGCTCGGCCAGGAGATGGCTACGGCCCAAGGCGCAGTGCGCTGCATCCTTGAATGGGCTCAGGCGAGCCGGTTCGACCTGAGCGGCAAGATGGTAGCCATCCAAGGCTTCGGCAACGTCGGCAGTTACATGGGCCAGATCCTGTGCAAGCTCGGCACGACGCTGATCGCCACCGGCGATCATATGGGCTATATCTTCAATCCCGAGGGCATCAACCCCCACAAGCTTCTCGAGCACGCAAAGATGGCCGGCTCCGTAGTGAGCTACAAGCACGCTCAGCCAATCAGCCGCGATGTGTTCTTCGCCCTCGATTGCGATATCCTGGTGCCCGCCGCCCGCGAGCTGCAGATCGGCGTAAAAGAGGCCCGCGTGATCACGGCCAAGCTCATCGCCGAAGGTGCAAACGGTCCCACCTCTCCCGAAGCCGACGCGATCCTCGCTGAGCGCGGCATCGCCGTGCTGCCCGATATCCTAGTAAACTCCGGCGGCCTCGCGGCGTCTTACTATGAGTGGCTGCAGAACAAGAACGCCGAGTCTTGGGATGAGGATGAGGTCTTGCGCCGTTTGGAGTCTGCGACGAAGCGCACCTTTGCTCGGGTGTGCGATTTCAGCCACGCGCGCAAGGTCGATCTGCGGACTGCCGCCTATGCGATGGGCCTGCTGCGCATCCAGACCGCCTATGCCGAGTGTGGCATCTGGCCGTAGAGAAGTCATCCGCCCGTGGTCTTGCTGAGCATGAAAGCCAGCAGGAAGCCCAGCACCGTGAGCAGCCCGGCCAGCTCGTAAGCGGCTCTGATTCGCATACCTGACGAGCGAATTAGCGACCCGCAACCGGCTCGACAGGCTCAGAAATCTTAGCAACAATTTGCAGACGGAGCACCTAGTCTGCATGACATCGGCGCCACCGCGCCGCTCAACCTTACTTCTAATCCTACCGAGAGAGCCGAATATCGATCCGCTTCCAAGTCCTTGGTTTGCAAGCACTTCGAACCGCCGCGGATCGATTGACGCTTATTCTCTCTCGGTGAGTACCTTATGCGGTTTGATGTCCCGGTGGATCTTGTCGGCCGTATGAAGGGCGTGCAGACCGCGGCCGAGCTGCACCAGGGCCGAGCGCAGCCGGGATTCGTCGAGCTGGCCGGCGTGCGGCGGCTGCGCGGCGGCCGGGCTTACCAGCGGCGAGGACTCCTCCCAGGCCGCCGGCGGCGTCGGTAAAGGAGTCATCAGCGGGGTCTGGGGACGATCGGAAGTCGATATCTGCACCGGCGCCATCGGAATATCGGAGGTCGCTCCTTCATCGGGCTCCGCGTCGGTGTCGCCGTCCGGCAGCGGTCGGACGTAGGATATGAAATCGGTACCCGGCAAGAGCTCCATGGTGAAAAACCACAGGCCCTTGTCTTCGATGAGCTCATACAGGCTGGCCAGATTTTCGTGCTGAATGTCGGCGAGCGCGCGAAACTCATTTTTGAACAGCAGCAGCCCATCCGCGGTCATCTGGTTCAGGGTCTTGAGCGCCACCGTCGTGCCGTGGTCCTTGTCAACCGCCGCGAAGACGGTCCCCATCCCGCCCTGGCCCAGCCGCCGCAGGATCTGGAAGCGCGTCGTACTGGGAAAAGGAGTGCCTGTCACGGCTGCGCGCAGCTGCCGATCAGGGAGGTCGCCGCCGGGTGCAACAGGGGCCGGTCGCATCGATCCGCGGGCAGGCATCGGGCGGAGAGCATAGCCGATTGTACCGAGGGTTCCCCGCTTGAGCCAGCAGCTTGCATAGGAGGCCGAGCCGCTGCCGGAATCAATCCGCCCGCACTGGCAGGAGCCGCGGCTGAGTGCGCGAATCGAGCCCGCCAGGCCGCAGCGTCATCTTGGCTGGCGCTTGACGTTTCGGCTGCTGCGGGCCGGGTCCAGGCCCTGGTCTTGCATAGAAGCGGACCGCGCCTCGGGTCGCAGGCCGTACTGCTCTATTTTGCTCACGAAGGTGCGCAGCGGCATGCCGATGAGGGCCGCGGCACGGCGCTGGTTGCCGTCGCTGTGCTCAAGGGCTTGAGCGATGCGCTTTTTCTCCAGCGCCGCGACTTCATCGGCGATGTTCGGCCAGGGGGACGCATCGGTTGCGCGCGGCGGCGGCGGCGCGGCGGCGGGCGGCACGGCGGCGGGAGTGCACGGCGGCGCCTGGGTCGGCGGACGCTCTGGGCTGCGGATGCGCCCGGGCAGATGCTCCGGGCGCAGCTCGTCTTCGAGCACGGCGACCGCGGCATAGTCCATGAGGTTACGCAGCTCGCGCACGTTGCCCGGCCACGCATGGCTGAGCAGCAGCTGCAGCGTCGCGTCGGCCAGCCGCAGCGGCGTCCGCCCGGCGCGGGCGCAGGCGCTGTTCAGAAAGTCGACGGCGAGCAGCGCGATCTCGCGCCGGCGCTCGCGCAGGGGCGGCAGCACCACCGTCGCCGCGCACAGCCGGAAGAAGAGGTCCTGGCGAAACCGCCCGGCGCGGATTTCCTCCTCCAGATCGCGGTTGGTGGCCGCCACGATGCGCAGATCCACCTCGCGCTCCCGCGTGGCCCCGACCGGCAGCATGCGGCCGGTCTCAAGGACGCGCAGCAGCTTGGCCTGCACCGCGCTGGAGAGCTCGCCGAGCTCGTCGAGAAACAGCGTGCCGCCGCTCGCCGCTTCGAGGCGGCCGGGCTTGGCGGCGACCGCGCCCGAGAAGGCGCCGCGCTCGTGCCCGAAAAGCTCGCTCTCGACCAGCGCCTCTGGGATCGCGGCGCAGTTGATGCTGACGAACGGACCATCGCTGCGCCGCGAAAACAGGTGCACCGCGAACGCCGCGTTCTCCTTACCGGTCCCGGTCTCCCCCGTCACCAGCACCGGCAGCGGGCTGGCCGCGAGGCGCCGCAGCAGATCGTAGAGCTGCAGCATCGCCGGGTCCGCCAGCAGTACCTGCCGCTCCCCGAGCTGCAGCCGGCTCAGCACCGGCGGCGGTTCTCCCGCTGCACCGGAGACGCCGCCCGCCGCGCTGCCGAGCGGCCCAAGCTGCAGAATCATCGCCACGCCGCCGACCTGCACCACATCGCCCGCGGCCAGGGTGCGCTCGCCGCGTATCGGCGCGCCGTTGACCCAGGTGCCGTTGCGGCTGCCCAGGTCGCAGACCGTGACGCGATCGGCGCAGACGCGAAAGCGGGCGTGCTGGCGGGAGGCCGCGTGCTCCTCGATGCGGATCGCCGCGTCGTCGGCCCTCCCTACCACGAGCTCGCCGGCCGCCGGCAGGTTGTGCACGAAGGAGGAGGTCTTGGCGACCACCAGCAGATAGGCGCGCGCGGCGCCGCACTGGCGCTCCGTCTGGACCAGGCTCAGGGTCTGGGTGCGATCGGGCGTCGGATTCATGTGGGGCTCTGCTTCATCTCGTCGGCTTCCTGCTTACTCGACCCGCTGCACGGCCGTGCGCAGCGCGGCTAGCTGGGCGTCCCGCTCCAGGGCGTGGCGGTCCCCGAGCTCGCGCAAGAGCGCCGCTGCCTGCGCGCTCAGCGCCGCCGCCCGGGGCGCATCGGCGGCCAAGGTGCGCAGCTCCAAGAGCGTCGCCAGCTGCTCCTTGCGCACCAGCGCATTGTCGCGATCCGTCCGGGCGAGCTCCATCTGAGTCGCCAGCGCCGCGGTCAGCGCCCGCTCCGCCTCGCGCAGCTGGCCGCGCCGCCGCTGCACCGCCGCCAGCTGCTGCTGCGCGGTGGCTACGGCCTGGCGATACTCGCTGCGCTGCGGATCGGAGCGCAGCAGCTCCTCATCGATCTGCAGACCCTGCGAGAGCCGCGCCTGGGCCATCGGCAGGTCGCCGCTGGCGAGCAGCTGCGCCCCCGACTTGGCAAGCAGCTGGGCGAGGCGGCGGCGCTGCTGCGCGTTGTGCGGATCGGCGAGCACGAGCGACTCTTGCAGCTCCACCGCGCGCTGGTAAGCGGTGCGCGCCGCGGCCTGCTGTCCGCGCGCAAACGCGATGTCGCCCAGGCGCCGGTGGTTGGTCACCACCCGCCAGCGGTAGCCGCGGTGCGCGGGGTCTTCCCGCGTGAGCGCTTCGTCGATCTGCAGCGCCTCATGGTTCTGCTTTTCGGCCTCGTCCACCTCGCCGCGCTGTAGCGACAGATCGGCGGCGTTGCGCAGGCTGTCGGACAGGCCGCGGCGGTACTGCGGATCTTTGCCGTCGATCTGCACGAGCGAGCGGTGCACCCGCACCGCCTCGCCGAACGCCTGCGCCGCGCCGTCGAGATCACCGCTGCGCTGGCGCACCGCGCCCAGCTCTAGCTGCACCCGCGCCATCAGCTGCTTGTGTCCGTCCCGCCACGGCTCCAGCGCGAGCTGCCGCGCCTGCAGCTCGCTCGCCTGCAGCGCCACCGCCATCCCGTCGGCGGTGCGGCCGAGCACGGGCAGCAGCTTGGCGAGCCGATAATACACGCCGATCAGCACGGTGCGGTACTTGGGATTGTCCGGCTCCGACTTCCACAGCGGCTCCAGGTCGCGGCGCGCCGCCTCCAGGTAGGCGCTGGTCTCGGCGCTCTGGCCCAGGGAGTCGGCGAGGTCGCCCAGGTGCACATTGCTCAGCGCCAGGTCGCGGTGCAGCTCGGGGTTGTCCGGCCGCTCCCGCAAAAGGGCCTGGCGCAGCGACAGCGCGCGGAGATAGTTCACCTGCGCCTGCTTGAGCGAAGCGAGCTGCTCCTGCGTATCGGCGAGCGAGTCATAGGCGTTGGCCAGCGCAGCGCGGTACGCCACCGCGGCCGGATGCCTCTGCGTAAGCGCTTCGCCGAGCGCCACCGCCTGCAGGAAGTCAGCTTGCGCGTCGGCGAGGTTGCCGTGGTTGCGCAGATGCTGGCCGCGCAGGGTGCGCGCGTGGATAAGGTCCTGGTCCAGCTGCGCGTCCGGCGGCGACTGCGCCCGCAGCCGATCGAGCAGCGTCACGGTGACATCGAACATCTCCCGCGTGGCCGCCGCGGCGCCCGGCACGTCCTGAAAGCGCTGGCCGATGAGCCGCACCAGCTGCTGCGCGACCTCGAGCGCCGCCTCTTTCTGCCGCTGCGCCTGGCGCTGTCGGCGCCGCTCCAGCGCGAACCCGCCGAGCAGCAGAGCGAGCACCGCGCCGAGCGCCAGCACCGCCCCGATGCGACGCCAGCGCCGGACCGGCGCCCGTTGAGCGATCGGCAGCAGCAGCGGCGGCGCCTCCGCATGCGGCGCGGGCGGCGGTTCGTCCCGCAGTGCGGCGGACAGCGCCTGCAGGCGATCGTACACCTGCGCCATGTTAGGCCGCAGCACCGGGGTCTTGGCGAGCATCTGTTCGACGAGCTCGGCGACGGTCTGCGGGACCTCCGGCCGCCGCGTGCGCAGCGGCGCCGGGGTGTCTCGCAGGTGCATCGACACGAGCTCCCACGCGCTCTCGGCTTCGAACGGCGGCTGGCCCGCGAGCACCTCGTACGCCAAAACGCCCAGCGCATAAACGTCGACCAAGCCGTCGGATGCGCTGGGGTCCATCGCCTGCTCCGGCGCCAGGTACTTCGCCGTGCCGATGAGCATTCCATCCAGGGTCAGGCTGCGCTCGGGCGGGGTGCCCAAGGGCGGCTGTTCCGGCTGCAGCTTCGCCAGGCCGAAGTCGATGATCTTGACCTCGCTGCGCAGCAGATCCGGTTCGGCGCCCGCGGCCGCGTCCTCGGCCGGAATCAGGAAGATGTTGGCCGGCTTGAGATCGCGATGAACCACGCCGACGGCATGCGCGGCGGCCATGATCCGCGCGATCCGGGTGAGCAGCGCCAGCGCCGGCAGCAGCGCCAAAGCGGTGTCCTTTTGGCCGAGGATCGTCCGCAGGGAATCACCGGTGAGCCGCTCCATGACCAGGAACGCGGTGCCGTCCTCCTGCTCCACGCAGTCGAGGACCTGCACTGCGCCGCGCGACGGCACGCGGTTGGCGGCCTGCGCCTCGATGCGCAAGCGCCGCATCAGCGCCGGCCGGGCCGTCACCTCGGCGTGCAGCAGCTTCACCGCGACGCGATGCCCGCTGCGCCGGTGCTCCGCTTCGTAGACCACCCCCATGCCGCCTTCCCCGAGCTTGCGCCCGAGAACGAAGCTGCCAACGATACGCTCGGCGATACGCTCGGCGATGCGCTCGGCGATGTGCTCGGCGGTTGTCTGCTCGTCCTCTGTCGGGTCGCGGGCCAGCATGCAGGAGGCCCCGTAAGATTGCATAAAGCCGCACCAAAATGGATCTCTATCCATCGGCCTCGCGAAGTCCCCAGGTGTTTACTCCCGTGCGTGAAAAGGCTGGGAAATTCTGACTTTCTCAGTATTGTCGCGGTCGAGGAAAGTGGCCTATGTCAAAACGTCGTGCGTCTTGCGTCTGTGGACAGCTTAGCGTGCTCTGCGAGGGGGAACCGGTGCGGACCTCGATATGTCATTGCCTGGCCTGTCAGCAGCGTACCGGGAGCGTGTTCGGGGTGCAGGCACGCTTTCCCCGCGGTCAGACGCACATCGAAGGCCGTGCCACGCAGTATGTGCGCATCGCCGACAGCGGCAACCGCGCCCGCTTCAGTTTCTGCCCGGTCTGCGGCGCGACCGTGTACTGGGAACCCGAGGCTCTGCCGGACTTCGTCGCGGTCGCCGTGGGCGCGTTCGCCGATCCGCAGTTTCCGTCGCCCCAGGTATCTGTCTACGAGGAGCGGTGTCACCCCTGGGCCGCCATGCCCGACATGAAGATCGAACACCTGCGGTGAGCGGCTCATCGCGTGGCCCAAGTGCTCCCTGGCAAGGGGGCAACGGGCCGGCGCAATGGATGGGAATTCGGGCTTGCTACGGCTCGACGGAAATGAGCTCCCAATCGGTGTTGTAGGACACGCCGCCGACCGCCGTGGTGGTGGATTGAGTATAGAGGTTGCACCGCGAGTTTATCGGCAACCGGCCCGCCGTATAGCTGGCGAAGTGGAACCCGCGCGCCTGCGCCTTTTTCAAGCACGTGTCCAGGTCGATGCCGTCGTACTGCTCCCCGCCGAGCGGCCAGACATCGATATTGGGGATCGTGCTGGGTAGGTACGTAGTCTGGCCGTACTGCGCGCTCGCCGCCATCGCGTCCGTATTTGCGGCTACGAGCAACGAAAGGATACCAAGCGAATAAAGGGTGTGCGATCTCATGTGTCGTCTCCTTGTGAATGATGTCGCCGAGCAACGAAGCCGCTTGTCCTTTTGTCCAGAGTGCTTCGATGGTTAGTGCGATGTTTCGGGTAATCGCAGCATTCGTGCCAGCACCCGCTCATCGCGGGTCGCATGGAAAAAAGGAGACGGGACCCCCCTTATTGGAGGCTTTATCGCGGGGTATTCGGGCGTGGCAATGGCGCTACGGGATGTCCCGTGCGAGCGATCTTCGACCGTCGCTGTTGCGGTGATTCGCGGCCTTTTGAGGCGATGCCCGGCGGCTCTCAGGATGGCTGGCTGGGCGGTCCGTGCGTAAGGGGACGAAGTGGAGCGCCAATCCGCTGGCCGCTCCGCAATTACGCAAGTTCTGCGTTGTGAATCGCGCGGTTTTGGCGCGACATCGGACAGGTCGATGCAAAAACGGCGTTGCCGCGGCGCTTATGGGGAGGAGGAGGCGGCGGCGATGGCGGCCGCGGGCCGGTCGGGCAGATAGTCGGCCGGCCAGAAGCGCTCGCACCAGCGGCGGTAGGCGATGAGCGGCCCGTCGTCGGGAAGCGGCTTGGGGTTCTGAAGGAACCGGCGGTGCGTCCAGATCATCTCATCGCCGTCGAAGTCCTTGGTCGCAATCGCCAGGAAGATCTGCGCCAGCAGCTCCTCCGGTCCGCGGCCCAGCACCCGGCGCGCGGCGCGGCTCAGCGGTCCGGAGAAGCTGCGCTTGACCGAGCTGACGACGCGGATGTGGCAGTCGGTCGGGTTGACCGGCGTGATCAGGATGATGTTCATAAGCTCCAGGCTGCCCTGCTCCGGATCGAGCCGCGAGATCGACAGCGCCATGCCCGGCCCGAGGATCGCGATGTTGAACTGGAACGAGCTCCGGTAGACGCGGCCAAGGCGCCGAATCAGCGCGTGCGGGCTCTGGGCTCCCGCGGTCCAGGTCATGCGCATCACGGCGCTGAAGGAGCCGTCCGCGACCTCCGCCGGCTGCTGCTCGATGCGGTTGAGCTCCCAGTGGTGCACCGCATAGAAGTGCTGGATGTCGACGATGTTCTCGGTTGGGTAGAACAGGTTGGTCGGGGCCAGCCGGCGTCCGGCGTTGGTGAC
The DNA here is from genome assembly GCA_937879845.1 of uncultured Myxococcales bacterium. Taxonomy (GTDB): domain Bacteria; phylum Myxococcota_A; class Polyangia; order Palsa-1104; family JAEUJZ01; genus CALFML01. Next base: position 1,538 of record CALFML010000171.1, on the reverse strand, counting down.
CGGCGGGCTCCAGCCGTCGAAGAAGCCCGGCTCGGCGAACCGCAGCGGCCGGGCGGGGCGCTCGCGATCGGCGCCGTGCCAGATGAAGATCGACGCGGCCGCCTCATGCACCGTCCACGGCACGGACTTGATGTGGCGCAAGTTCCTCGGGTCGGCGACGAAATCGCCCTTTATGCACTGGCCGTGGTGATCAAAGTGCAGACCGTGGAACGGGCAGCGCAAGCAGCCGTTCACCACGCGGCCGCCGACCCCGCGGTGGGCGCCAAAATGCGGGCACATCGCGTCGAGCACGACCGGCTTGCCGGCCGCATCGCGGAACGCGACAAGCTCATGGCCCATGAAGTTGAAGTTGGTGATCTTGCCGGGGACCACGTCCGTAGAGCGCAGGGGCGAGAACCAGTCATAGGCATACTGCGGCGGCGGCTGCATATAACGCTTGGTGGCATTTATCGCCTGGGACATGGCGACACCCTAGCACGCAAGCTCGGCCCCGGTTTGACTTGTTGCCGCAGCCGCGAACGCGGCGCTGCCAGCACCCGGCCTATGGCGCTACAAGCTGCAGCGCCACCTGCTGCGCGGTCGGTCGCTTTTCCGGTTCGGCGCTAAGGCAGCCTTCGAGCATCGCCGCCAGCGTTTGCGGCAGATCCGGCCGTAGTCGCGACAGAGACGGCACCGCGACCTCCTCACGCAGGGCGCGGGCGACGATCGCGGGGCGGGCGAAGGGCAGCTGCGCGGTGAGGAGCTCGAACGCGATGACGCCCAGGCTGAAGATGTCCGCGGCGGGCTGCGCGTTCTTGGAGCCGCTGAATAACTCCGGCGCCATGTAAAGGGGCGTGCCTACGATCATCCCGGTCTTGGTCAGCGCCTGGGCGGAGCTTGGTTGCGGCTCCGTGGCGAGGCTAATCGTCGAAAGAGATCCGGCGACCGCCGCCACGCCGTCGTCTTCCGTTTTTGCCATGGCCGTCGCAACCGGGGTTGCCGCGGCGGAGGTGCTCGGTGTAACCATGCGCCGCACCGACCTCACTTCATCCAGCAGGATCGAGATGCCGAAGTCCGCCAGCTTGACCACCGGCAAAGCGTCCTCCGGGCAGCGGGTCAAAAGCACGTTCTCCGGTTTCAGGTCCCGATGCACGACGCCCTGATCGTGCAGCGCGGCCAGCGCCGTTGCCACCTGCCGCAGGATGTGGAGCTCCCATCGCCGGTTGGCCTTGCCAAACTCGGCCCGGTGCTGGCCCAGGGAAGAGCCGCTTACAAGCTCCATGACGATGAACAGCACGCCGCCGCTTGTGACATCGATGTCGGAAATCGCGATGAGGTTCGGGTGGTCCAGGCGAGCCAGGATCTGCGCCTCGCGGACAAAGCGGCCGATCGCCGTCCTATCGGGCTGCGCGCTCAGCACCTTGGCGGCGAGGCGGCGGCAATCGGTCGTCCGCTCGACCTCATAGACGACCCCCATGCCTCCTGAGCCGAGCACGCGCAGCACGCGATAGCAGTCGCCGAGCAGGGACCCGGAGATGAGCTGCGCCGCCTGCGCCAGC
>CALFML010000170.1 GCA_937879845.1 uncultured Myxococcales bacterium | reverse complement strand
GGGTGACCATTGCGCCTTGCGGGTCGTCATCAGCGCTTGCAATGGCGTCGTGCATGATCGCCAGGCACGTGCGTCCGGCTAGATGTTCTTCCAGCATGCAGCCGACGGGTCCGCCGTGTGCCGGCAGGCCGGCGCGCACCAGCGCCGGAAACAGCAACAGCTCTTCCTTGGCGTGATGGCACTGATCGGCAAAGCCGCGAAAGAACTCGATGAAAGGCGCGAGTTCTTGTGGCTTCACGGCTGGCTCGCTGCGCGCGCGCGTGAGGGCGGTCGTGAAGCAGGTGAGGGTGGTCAAGATGAGATCGTGGTCGTCGCGCAGGTTGGTGGTCACGGTCATGGCGGTGGGCTCCTCGACGAAATGCCGCCGCGCTCATGGGCGGCTTCTCCATCGTCAACGCCTTGGGCACCTTTTTATGGCTCGCGGCGGGCGGCATCCTCATCGGCGTACTGGTCACCGGGCTCACCGCGCGGATCAAGACCTGGGTCACGCGCCGCTACGGCGAAGAGACCGGCTCGCAAATCCTCATCAGCCTGCTGATTCCCTTTGGCGCCTACCTCCTTGCAGAGCACATCCACTGCTCTGGCATCCTGGCCGCTGTCGCCGCCGGGATCACGATGAGCTACGCGGAGCGCAGCGGCCAGGCGCTGGCCGTGACCCGCGTGCGCCGCAGCGTCGTATGGGATGCCATTCAGTTCGCGGCCAACGGCACCATCTTCGTCCTGCTGGGAGCCCAGCTGCCGCGGATCGTCATCGGTGCGGAGCAAGCCGTGAGCGAAACCGGACATCACAGACCCATCTGGCTGCTCATCTATGCCATCGCCATCAACGGCGCGCTCGCCGCATTACGATTCCTATGGGTCTTTACGTCCTTGCGCCTCACCATGTTTCGCGCCACGTGCAAAGGACAAAAGCCCCCGGCACCGAGCTGGCGGCTCATCGCCGCCACTTCACTCGCCGGCGTCCGAGGTGCGGTCACACTGGCCGGGGTCATGACCCTGCCGCTGACGCTCACCGACGGCTCGGGATTCCCGGCGCGCCAGCTCGCCATCTTCCTTGCCGCCTCCGTCATCCTGCTATCCCTCATCATCGCCAGCATCGGCTTGCCCTACCTCCTCAAAGGGCTCGAATTACCGCCCGAACCCTCGCATCAGGAAGAGGAAGATCGAGCGCGCATCGCCGCCGCCCATGCTGCGATTGCGGCCATCAAGCGCGCCCGCGGCGACCTGGAGGAAGGCCGCGCCGATGCCGAGCTTTACGACGAAGTCGGGGGGCGCATCATGGAGCTTTACCTTCAGCGCATCGAAGGCCATTCCCGAACCGGCGCCGACGGGGATCGGGCGCGGCAGATAAGCGCCATCGAACGCCAGCTGCGCCTCGCCGGACTCCGCGCCGAACGGGACGAGCTTTATCGCATCGTCCGCTCCCATGGAATGGATGATGAGACGTCCCGCAAACTCATAAGAGAAGTGGACCTGATGGAAGCAAGACTGGGTACGAGCTGAGAAGCGCAGACCCGGCCCAAGCTCCCGGAGCGCGCGCTCCACGCGCCGGACCGATCGAATCTCCGCCGCGCCGCTTTTCCGCTACACTGAGAGGCGCGCATGCACTCGAATCGTTTTTTGTTCATCGCCGTGGCGCTTGCGGTCGTGCTGTTCGCGCCGGCTCGCGGCCTCGGCTGGCAGGACCTCAACCCCGCTTACGTACGCCAGCGCGTCGAGCGGATCGCCGATCCGCAGACCGCGCCCGAGGCTCGGCGGGCGGCGACCTGGGCTCTGGTCAGCTCGGGACGGGCCAGCGTCGCCGCGATCGCCCAGCTCGCCCGCACCGAGCCCAAGCTGCTGTGGACCAGCGTGGGTCTCCTCGATCTTGTGCGCACCGATGCCCTGGTGGTGGAGACGTTCTCCGGACTGCTCGACGGTCTTCCCGGGGGTCTGAAGGACAGCGGAGAGATCCGCGGATTTCTGGGCAGCCGGCTGGAAGACATGCTCGGCCGCACATTCAAGACCGACGCCGAGCGGCGAGCCTTCGTCGCGCAAAACGCCCGCTATCTCGTGTTCGATCCGGCGACGATGCGGTTTGTCATCGATGAAGAGGCGCGAGCGCGCAAGCAGCCGATGCTGCACTACCCCTACGCACCGAGCGCCCACGCCGCGGTGGATCTGGCGTTCTGGCGCCTCCTGCAAGCGCTGCACCTGGGTCAGACCGAGGTGATCCAATCCGTGATCGGCCCCGAAGTAAAGCTGGTGCACCGCCGCCCCGGGGTCGATACGCATCCGGAGCTCGACCTGGACGGCTTCGCCGATCCGCCGCACAACCACCGCGCGCTGACGGTGCGCGATGAGGGCGATGGCCGCTGGCTGGTCCGAACCGCGGATGCGTATTTCTTTTTCGCGGGAGACAAGTGCATAAAGGCAGGAATGAAACCCATCGAGTAAGTCAAGCGGTCCGCACCCAAGCCGTTTGTTTGCAGGCACTTCACCGCGCCACGGAACGATCGCCCGGGTTTCTGCCTTCTTGGGGATGTTCACCGGCTTAATATCGGCTTGTCCGTTGTCCATCGCCGACGACCTCCCGCTATTCCCCGCGGGAGCGGTTGCGGAACGTTTCAACTGGCGTTGCAGCGCTCCCTTTCTCCGATTTTAACAGTTCTAAGATCCTTTGCTCCGGATCCGGGTCTGAGTTGGTGCCGCGGATCCTTCGCCCGCAGTTCCAAAGCGGGCAAGTTCCCGTCGGAGGACGCGGTTCCGCTGCACGCTGCCCCCTTGATCGGTGGATACTCTTACAATGCAGCTAGGACGGCGTTATCAGGTCCTTGACCAGCTGGGAGCGGGAGGGATGGGTGCGGTCTACCGGGCGCTCGATCTTCTGACGGGGCGGCAGGTGGCGCTCAAGCGTTTGGCGTTCACAGCGGAGTCTAAAGACCTCACCTCCGGCACGACGTCCAGTGCGGAGACGCTGGTGATGTCGCGCTATCGCAAGCCGGAAGCGGACACCGACCTCGACGAACCGGGGCAGGTCCCTGAGGCCTTGCGCCTGGCGCTGGCGCAGGAGTTCCGGACGCTCGCCTCTCTGCGCCACCCGCACATCATCAGCGTGATCGATTATGGCTTCGACAGCGCCCTCCAGCCCTATTTCACCATGGAGCTGCTTACCGACGGACGAAGCTTGCTTGCGGCGGCGCGGCAGAGCGCGGCGGTGCAACAGGTCGCCGTGCTCCTGCAGCTCCTGCAGGCGCTGACGTACCTGCA
>CALFML010000169.1 GCA_937879845.1 uncultured Myxococcales bacterium | reverse complement strand
CGCGGCAGATTGTCCGGCCGCGGCGACAGGCCCAGGTCCAGTACGTATAACTGGTTGGCGGCGCGGTTGGGGCAGATGGCCACCGGCGTTGCGACAGCGCCAAGCGTAACCTCGGTCTTGTCCGCCACGTTCGTGATCGGAAAGGGATAGACCGTAACTTTCGCCGGCGGGCTGTCCGATTTTCCGCTCCGCTCGTAGGCGATGATTAGACTCTTCTTATCATTCCAGAAGGTCATACACAGCGGACTCAAGGTCTCTTTGAGAAGCGTCGAGGACTCCGTCTTGCTGGTCCACGACCCCACTCCGGCCGACTCTGACCGCGTAACGCTCACCGTGTACAGGCAGGAAGGCTGGGTTCCCAGCAGCAGGACCTGCGATTCACTGCATGCCAGGACCGCCACCAACCCCTTATCTGACAGGTTGAGCGGAATCTTCTCCGGAGTCATCGCGACCTGGCCGGCCGGCAGCCAGTACAGGTTCGAGGTGGTGCCGTCGCTATCAAGGACAAACAAGTTCTTGTGGGAGTCAAGGGCCAGCCCGATGGGTTGGCTGAGCAGTCCGCTGCTGAGCCGCTGCGCCGTAAATCCCGTGGTGCAGTCCCACAACAGGCGATGGACACCCGGCTTCGCCTTGGGATCACCCGCCCCCGTCGGGGTCCCCAAGTCACCGATAATTAGCTCGGTCTCCGAGACAACAACGATGCAGGTCGGTTGCGTGATCGGTTCCCCGTTCGCGCTACAGCGGCCGAGCATCGTGTAGATGGGAGCGGGCTCGCCCAGGCGCGGCGTACAGGCGTAGAGTACCGCGCCGTCATCGACGGCGACGCGTGGTCGCTGGCTCGCCGGCACGTAGAGCTCGAGCAGCTTGTGCAGCCCGCTCAGGAGTCCGCGCTCTTGTTGAAGGGAAACCGCCCGCGCCACGGCACGACGAAGCTGATGCTCATCCCACGCCAGCTCCTTCGAAGTTGGCAGACCCAACCCGACCCAGTCGGCGAGCCACTCGATCCACTCCTTGCGCCGCGGAAAGTGCTGCGGCAGATTATCCAAATCAAAGAAAGTATGAAGCTGTTCGATAAGGAGCTCGGGTGGGGGTTGTTTTTCCGTCCAGTCGACCTCCGGCCTTCCCGACAGGACCGTCTCGAAGATGCGCAAGAATTGGTCAAGCGACAAGGCGGTCGGCGTCCCGCGCTCCGTTTGGCTCGCCAGCGTCGGCGCCTCACCGCTCAGCGCGGCTGGCAGATAGCGAAGGTAGTTGCTCGGTGGGATGGCCATGGTCCGCGCTTCCTCACTCCTAGCTGGTCACAGTCACTGCGACGACGCCTTTGCAGACCAGCTCGTGGTCCTCTAGCTTGACGAAGGTCGGTCCACCGGATGCAAAGCTCAGACTGGACACATAGCCGACCTCCGGGGACAGCAGGTCGCCGCGAAACAGCTCGCGATAGACGTCTGCCACATGGATGCTCTGGCCCACCTTCCAGCCGCTGCCATCGGGTCCACCAAGTTGCGGATGTAAGAAGATCTCGATGGCTGCCTTCAGTGCGGCCTGGAGGGCTGCCTTCTGTGCCTCCTGGCTGGCTGTATCGCTGCCCGTTTTCGCCAGGAAACTGATGGTCAGATTGACCGCGATGGGCCTGTATGCGGGTCCGCGCACCGTGAGCTGTGCGTCGATCGTGCGGCGCTGATCGATGCAGCGCGTTACCTCGTCGATGAGCTCACGCGAAGGCATGGGCTTGTCGACCACCGCGGGCGTCTTGGCCGTGATGACCAGATTGACCTTGCCCGGACCGCGATCAATCCCCGGCGGCGAACTCTGTCCCGGTGGCATCGGTGGTAGGCAGCGCGCTGCCGCGACCTGGGTGCTGGCCTCCTTGGCCAGGTATTCATAGTCCTCGACCGTGACAGCACGATTGCGGACGCGGAACAACAGGGGAGCGCGGCGCTTGGTCTCTTCGATCGGTTCTTCGTCCGCGCCCCCTTGGGCCGACGCGAAATTCGCAACCGCAATCAACCCCGGCAGCGTCCCAACTGGAATGCAGAGCGCGCCGGCGCTGACATTGCCTTTTTCACCTCCCGCCACGTAGCGATAGGATGCGGTGATCTTGGCGCGCGGCGCCGGCATGGTCCCTTGTCCTTTCGGGCTGCCCTTGGACTTCGGGTCCGAAGAAAAGTTGCCGAACAGAAGCTCGCCGCTGACGGGGTTAACGCGATAGTTACTGCTAGCGCCAAACGGGATCTCTTCGGTCTGCATCCAGGGCGCGCCGTCGATGTTTACGGTCAAGTGGTCGTACGGCGAACCGGAAGGAGCCTTGAAGAGGGGGCAGTTCTTCAGCCTGAAAACCTGGAAGGGCTCGCCGCTGCCGACTCCAATGTCTTCGCTGTCCACAGTGAGGACATTGCGCGCAAGGACGCTGTTAAATAAAATGCGCTCCAGATTGCAGTTCCAGGCAGTGGTGGCGCTTTCCCGGTTGACGATCTTAAAGCGAATCCAAGCGTAGTCTGTGCTCCGGCCAAAGAGCTTGGCGGTCGCCCAGTCCGCAGGGACGTTCAGGCTGACTTTGCACCGATCATTCAGCTTGCCGTCCGCACCCAAGAGCTGCTCCGTGGACCAGGCACAAAGCTGGCTGCCGGCTGGCTTCTGGGAACAGGACCACCAGACCTGTGGCGCTCCCCCGGTCGGATCCCTCATCAAGAACTCGATGGGTAGGGTCTGGGCTCCCTTCGCGCGAGCAAAACCGAGGTATAGATAAGCGGTCTGTTTGGTGGCCACCACCAGCGCCCGGCCTTCGCCGATGCAGCCTGATGCGGGCGGCGCGACAAGCTGGCTGGTCAGCTCCTGACCCGCGTCGCCATTTTCCGACTGGGACCAGAATGCGGCAGCAAGATCGATGGGCAGAACCCAACGATCCTCCTCCGTCTCGAATGGGATTGGCGGCTCGCTGGGCGTACCGCTCGTCTGGACGCGGGAATGGGCCTTGACCAAAAGGGGTTGGCTGGTGCTAAAGGTCAGGTAGGCGCTGGCCGGAGTGGCGGGATCGCGGGTGACTCCCAGCAGCTTCAGGAAGGCGACATAGTTCTTCTCGGGAACGCGGTTAAGCTGGTAAAGGAGCCCTTCGACAAGGAAGGCGAAGAGCTCAATCAGGGTCACGCCGATGTCGCTGGGGTTGTAGTCGGTCCACTGCGGAGCAAACTTGGGAATCAGCGCCATCGCCTCATCGACCAGGACCTGCCAGGTTCTAGTGTCCAAGTTGGGCCAATCAAGCTGGCCGCGATTGGAAATGGGAGCGCTCATGGCTTCACCAGATAAAAGGGGTAGATCAAGCTGCGCTCATCGCGAGTCGCCTTGATGCGGTAACAAACCGTAATCTCCAGCGCGCTGGCGGCATGAGCGTTCTGCACGCCGACGGACAAGACGGTGATTCGCGGTTCCCAGCGCTGCAAGGCCTCCTCGACGTAGTGCCGGGCCAGGCCCGCCGTAGTGGCGCTGTTCGCGGCAAAGGCCAGGCTGCGCAGCTTGCAGCCAAACGCTGGTCGCATGACCCGTTCGCCGGGCTGAGTCCCCAGGATGATGCGAATCGACTCCGCGATCTTGTCGGCGCCCTCCGACTCGACGATACGCCCCCCGTCGACTCGCAGGGGCAGCGAAGCACCGCGTCCATGGATGGATTCGCTCATGGTTGCAACCACCGCACCCGAGGCGGCTCGTCTAGTTGTTCGAAGTGCGTCATTGCACGTTCATCTCGGTCTGGACGTTGACTTCGATCTTGTCGGCGTTCATGGTGATGTCCTTGGTCACCTTGACATCGACAGAGTCGGCGGCGAGCGTGATCTTGTTCTTGGCTTTGATGAGGACATCACCCTTGGCCGCGTCAAGGAGGATGAAGTTGCCATTCTTGTCCTCGATGCGGACCTGCTCGGCCCCCGGTGTGTCGTCGAGCATCACCGCCAGCCCGGCCTTGGTGCGCAGCATACGCAGCCGGTTGTCCGGATCCTGGCCCACCGTGGGCTTGGCGCCGCCGTTCCACACCCCGCCGATGACCAGGGGCCGGTTGAGGTCGCCCTGCTCAAAGGACAGGGTGACCTCATCACCGACATCGGGCCTGAAGTAGACGCCAGCGCCGCCGCCGGCCATGGGGGTCAGACAGCGCGCCCACACGCACTCGCCGCGGTCCTTCATGTAATGAAGCTGCACCTGCACCCGGCCAAGGCCCTGCGGGTCGACATTGCGGACGACAACACCGCTGAGGACACCGGGCACGCGCTGCTCGCGGCGACCGGGGCTGTCCAGGGTTTCTCTCAGGGTCTGGAGCGCGCTGCCCCCGCCGGGCCGGGCGACCTCAAAGCTGCACTGGTAGCCGCCCTCGTCAATCGAGTGGCTGATCGAGGTCAGCCGATACGGACCGCTAAAGCGCTTACCCAGGCCGTCCAGAACCACGATGTCGCCGGAACGGAGGTCGGGGATTCCGATGCAGGTTCCCGAGCCCTCGCGCATGGAGTCGAGCCCGGCCTGGGCCTGGGCCTGGGCCTGGGCCTGCGCATCGGCAGCGGAGCGGATACCGGGCACCATGCGGACGTCTTCCCCGCCCGCCTGGAGCGACTTTTTCAGCCCCTCCGTGAGCTTTTGTTTGCTATCCGGAAGCGCGCTGATCTTCTGACGACCCACGACCACCTGTGCTTGATGCTCGTTGTAGCCGTAGACCACCTGCGTATCGGCGCGACCGCGGTTACCGATACGCGGCGTGAAGCTGGACAGGGTGTTGCCCCACTCCAACAGGTAGCCCTGCGCCTGCGTGGCGCGTTTCTTGAAAAACAACTTGTCCCAGCGCACGTAGGCGTCAAACTGGTTGAAGTCAGCGCGTCGCTGCAAAAATGGCAGATCGGCCTCGGTCTGCAACAGGTGCTCATGCACCAAGGAGGTCGGATCCACCTCCGCCTTGAGCTGCGCATCCCTGGCGATGGCCTCGGCGATCTGGCTGTCCGTGACCGCCTTGAACGGAGGGCGGGTCGGACTATTCTGCCGCAGCCGATAGGACAGGTCATAGCCGCGGACGTTGAGGGTCGGAACACCGCTCTGCGGAAACGTCGGTTGTACGGAAGCGATCTCGCCCAGCGTCATCGGCTGGAGGTTGGCACCATAGCCCATGTAGAGCTCGACACGCTGCCCGATCTCAAACAGATCCGAATCGGTAAAGCGGTGGTTCTGGTTGTACAGGACAAACTGGAACATATCGGCCATGTCCAGGTTGCTCTCGTAGCTCACGCTGGTTACCTGAGAAGACACATCCGGCGACAGGGAGTGACCGCCGATGCGAAGCTCAAAACGCGGAGCAAAGTAGGGCCTATCCGCCGGCATCACGTCCCCTTTGGCGGGATATTGAGCACGGTCCCGATCTGAAGTTTGCGCGGGTTGGCCACACCGTTGGCATCGGCGATCGTCCGCCAAAGTGCCGGATCGCCGTAGTACAGGGAGGCGATGCCACTGAGCGTCTCGCCGTTGACCACCGTGTGGGTGGTCAAGCTGCTGCCTGCCCCGCCGGCTTGCGGAGCCATGGTCGCCGGGCTGGTCTGGCCGGGCGGCCCGGACATTGTCTGCGTGCCGACCACGAACGGCACGTACTCCTGAAAGCGGACCGTAATGGTCGCGCGGACGGGGGTGCCATCCGCGGTAAACATCGTGAAGCGCTGGCCGGCATCGACCAGGACGCACTGAAACGAGACGCCCCGGCCCAGCGTCAGGAGCAGGATCGGTGGCGCATGCGTCGCGGCCGACTGCTTGAGCAGATCCACGATCGGCACCGTAAACTCGCGGACGTCCTTCTTGGTGCCGCCCTGCCCCGCCGCAGGGCTGCCCACCGCCGGAGCATAGGTATCAAAGAACAGCTCCGTGCTAAGCGTGCGACTCTTGCCGCGTACATACTGAATCGGGGGCGCCATGCGGCCAGGGATGCCAATCTCTGAGAACTGGTTTCCTTCCTCAAGGCTAAACTGCTCGGGGTTGTACATCACCTCGATGCCGTTGTTGGTTTCGGTGTTCCAGATGGTCAGCCGCTCCATCTCACCCTCCTCGCTCGGACTGGACCTGGAGCTGCGCCATGAGCTCGCGCAACAGCGTCCGCTTGAGCGACTCCAGATCTTGCTGTGGCGCAGGCTGAGCGGCTTGCGCTGGCGCAGGGACCGAGCTCCCCACCGGCTGTCCCGACGTCCCCGGAACCGCAGGCGCGGCCATCGGACGGAGAGCGGGCGGGCGGGCAGCAACAGGCGGCGGCGCATCCACCCCAGGCGCGAGGCTGCGCAGCGCCGCTTGGGGAACCGCCGCCGCGACGGAATGAAGGGTTGCCGCAGCGACCATAGAAATGGCGTCTCGGGCCTGCAGCCGCATAGCTGTCGTCACTACACGCGGAGGAGCAGCGAGCGCACTGACCTGAGTCTGTGCAGGACCGGGTGGTTCGGCTGCGCCGTACCCAGAAACCTCCGTATTCAACGCGACCTTGCGAACCCATGGCAACTCGACGTGCGGACCGCCCAGGCTCTGCGAGCGTGCTTCCGCCTGAGAAGTCGCATCGGGCTTGACCCGGACCTCTGCAGGCGCAGTTTCCGTCACCGGTCGCCTAGAGTGCAGTACTGGTAGCACCATGGACGGGCCAAGCGCGGGCGCACGGGCCTGGGTAGGTACGAGGCCGGGTGGCTCCGCAGCGCGGCGTCCCCGCTCGTCGCTGTGCGCTCGGGCAAGCCCTCGGCC
>CALFML010000168.1 GCA_937879845.1 uncultured Myxococcales bacterium | reverse complement strand
TGGGCAACCTCGACCCCGTGAAGCTCCTCAAGGCACATTGCCTGCGCGCAGAGCTGAACCTGGTCGGCCAGCCTCAGTTTGCTGCCACGCTTGTATTCGACGGGGTACGGGCGCATACCACCAGGCAGGCTGGGATCGTCATGGTATTCGACGACATCAGCGACCCCATACAGCCCCAGTCGCAACGAGCGCAGCTGCACGGCACGCCCAAGCCGAACTCCCCGCTGGATGTCGCGCCCCGGAAGATCTGCGCGCTCGTGCAGAATCCGGCCGAGTGCCGTCGGCGCGTTCTCCAACCAGATGCGCTCAACGTGAATGAGCGCTGCCTGGCGCGGACAAAATATGACATGCTGAACGCCCGACAGCGGCAGCAGCTCATCGTCAGCATCACTCACGCTGGTAGCTCCAGCACCTCGATGCCGGGCGGGGGGGGATCGATCTGCACGCGGTAGTCGATAAAGCCTCGGGCAGGACGGCTGCCATCGACGCGCTCGACATGGAGCAGATCAAACAGGCGATGCGCCGGAGCGTTCCCAAGTGCGCTCTCATGCTTGAACACGATGAGCTTACGCAGCGACATCAGGCCCCGAGCTGCGCTGCGATCGTGCTCGAACATGTCGCACAGCGCCCGCCAGAGAACCTCAAGGTCGGCCTGGGCAAAGCCCGTCTTGTTCGCCAGCGCCGGTGAGACAAATCCGTAGCCGCGGTACAGACCGTAGGGCACGGTGTTCTTGCGGCCCATTGTGCGGTTGTCCCCGCCTTGCTTCTCCGCCTCGCCTTGGGTCGCCACCGCCATGCGGGTGATAGAGTGCTCCATCGGCACCACCGGATCAACCGAGCGAGCGAACGTCAGCTGCACGGGGCCGCGTACCTGGCCGCAGTTGTTCTCCTTGAGCGACATCACCGCTCCGAAGGCGCGAATATCAAAGAAGTGTTTGCACATCCAATCGCGGGCCTTGTCGATGGTGTCCGCATCGCCGGACTTCTTTGCCTTCTTGGCCGCCTTCTTGGGCTTCTTGCTCGCCTCGGCTTCGTCTGCGGGCGCGTTGTCCTCGGCCTCTTCATCGGCGACCGGGGCCTCAATGCCGAGCGCCTTGTAGGCAAGCCCCTGCTGCGCGCTGAGGACAGCCTTTTCTTTGACGTAGATATCGAAACCCTCCTTCCCACTCTGCGTCAGAGATACATAGTTACGGATCTTGCGCTTCAGACATACATCCGTGACCAGTCCCTCGCCGGTCTCCGGGTCGGTGCGCGGCAAGTTGCCCGCATCCGGGTCGCCGTTGGGATTGCCGTCTTTCACATCAAACAGCAGTATGAAGTCGTAGCGGTTCTGAAGAGCGGTCATCGTAGAAACTCCATTGAGTGGTTTAGGCATTGGGGTTTGTGGTCGGCGCGGCACTTGCTGAGGACTCGACTGTCGGATGAGCTGCGCGCTGCGGACGAAAGAAGGCCTCGCGCTGGTGGTAGTAGCCGATGGCAAACAGTCCCTGTTCTTCAAGCCGGAGAAACTTCGGCAGCGACATGGCGGGGAGGCCATGGAAGATCTGCCCCTTCAGTTTTTCCAGATCCTTACGCTCGCTCTTCCGAGCGTGATGGTTAGACAAGCTCAGGAGCCGCGGGAAGACAGTCGCGGGAGTCGTCGACGCCGCGCCAAAGAAGCGGTCGCGGATGGTGGCGTTTATGTCCCCAAGCGCGGCTCCCTGAAGCGCCTCCAGCACGGCGAATAGCCGCCCGAGCAGGTACGGGACTTGAGTTGCATTCTCATCGAGAGACACGGGAACCTCCTGGTGCAAAAATGGAAGCGGATACTGTCGATGCTGTCGGTTTATCGAAGCCCGGATGATCCCCACGCGTGCTTGCAATAGTGACCGCTCGTCTGGACTCGGAGGCAGTCGTAACCGCTGGAGCGCCAGCAAGAGCAGCTGTCGCGGAAGGGGTTGCGCGAAGAACGCCGCGCGGACCAGCCGCGGCACAAAGCTCGGCGGCAGCTCGCGCCCCGGCGCTGCCACCGAGCGCAAGAGCTGCCGCAGCGGCATCGGCCGGGCAGGACCTTGGCCGATCTGCAGGTCGGCAAAGAACTGCTCCAGGCTCCGCTGCACGGCGCCGGCGGTTGTCTCGATCCAGTCGCGCACGATGACCCGGGCATTGCCGGACAGAGTCGCCGCATAAAAGGGCACCGCGTCGAGCTGCGGCGCGCGCCCTGTCCATAGCGCTTGCGCGGTCTGCTCTGTACGCTCAGCGATGGCTCGGCGCTCAACACCGGGGCCAGGCGGTCCGTCGAGCAAGTCGGCGAACTCGTCTACTATAGAATGCGGATCTCTGGTCCAGAAGACCAACACCGCATCTTCACCAATCGGTATCCCATGGCGGAAGCGCCGTCCACTCGATGGGTCTGATTCCAACAGCCAATTGAGGGCCGTAGCGTAGCCTTCCGCCGCCGCGCGTGAAACAGGGGCGTTTTCGCCCTGCTCAAGGCCGTAGGAAGCGAAGGCATCGGTATTAAATGAGACGATCGACGCTCCGCTAGTCTGCGCTTTGGGGATGCGCTTGATCGATGGGTGCAACCGCGCTGGTACAGTCGAATCTCCAGTGACCAGGCAACGGAAGTGAGATGTGTTCGTGGAGACGCTATCGCTACTCCGCTGCTGCCTCCAGTACTGACGCACTGCAGGTCGCTCATGCACCAGCGTATCGTCCGAAGCGTACCGAAACACGATCATCTCGCCACCCGTCCACGGACCATGCTGATTCTGCAAGGCCACTTCCGGGACCTGCTTATCGCGCTGAGCAAGAAACCGAGCGACGGCTCGCAAACCAGGATCATCGACGACGGCGGCGGCTTCATCGACTAGCCGTTTGAACTCTGAGGTGCAGCGCAGAGTCCTCTCGGTAACCTCTTCAGCGAGCCCGAGAACATACTCGGACTTATCGGAGAGGAATCCAGCGGCTACCGCGACGGTCCGTTTAGGAAGTCGCGGTACATCGATTTCCTTACCCCGGCCAATCTTGTCGCCCATTGGCACAAGACCCACTGCTCGCCCGTCATCGTCGACCGAGAGCACGAAGTCTATTTTCTTTTTCTCAAAGTCCGGGTTCTCCAGCAGCTTCTGCCGCTGGGCCAGCTCATAGAGCGCGCGCAGCATCATGGTGCACGCTCCTCTGCTCGAATCGCCTCCCAAGAGGGTACGTGCAGCACACCTCCATCAAGGCGGGCGTCGAAGAAGTACGGGCGCGCCTGGCCCGAGGCGGGCTCGAACTCCAGATCGAAGAGCATCCGGCCCAGGGGGCGACTGACTCCCGGTTGGAAGGGCACATATCCCTCGGGGGCCGGGCTGACTTCGGCGGCGAATTCACGGCATCCCAGATAGGGAGCATGGAAGCGTTGACCCTTCACCAGGCGACGCTCGAACATTTCTTCAAACTTACGCACGTTGTCTTCCGGCCCGGCGCGCTCGGTCAAGGCAAAGGAAGCCGTGATTACATACTCGACATCTTTGAGTGCTACGGTGTTGCGCTGCGTCCGATCGTCGTCGGCGAAGTAGTCGTCGCGGGGCCGCGTCTGGCGGCTGGTGATTTCATTGCGGCGAAAGCTCGTCCAAGCAATGGGCCGCAGCACTGCGATCGAGTGAATACGCCACTTGATCGCCGGCTTCCACAGAACGGCGTCCAGGACGCCGCGTGCTGCCGATGGGGTCATGACCTCATAGCTGACGCGCTCCACCTTCATCTCGGGCCGCGTAAAGCACGCCAGCGGACCCTTTACGTGAACTTCGAAGCGTCGGCTCTCAAGCGAACTCATAGGCGGTCTCCTTCATCGATTCGCGCCTGGGGCTGAACTTTCTTTCTTGGCTCCGCTGTTGCAAGCCGGGTAGGGTCATGCAATCAGGGTCTCTGGTGAGCAGACACCGACATGCGCTGGGATCAAGCCAAAGCGCTGGTCGTAAGCGGCGCGGTGGCTCGGACGCAGGGCCACGATTGTCTCCGCGATCCACTCCGCTGCCCCGCTGGCGATCCAGAGCTCGCGGTCTTTGGCCGGGACGTTGATCGTGTAGCGCTGCAGAGATCGCAGGAGCTCGCGCGTTGGGCCGTTGTGGCTGACGGTGGCAAGGAAGGAGCTCGCCTGGGCGTCATAAGGAATGATGAGCGGTGCTGACCAGTCGTCTTCGACAATCTTGAACTTCTCGGCAGTATCGCGAAAGCGCAGGTCGGCGCGGGCGGCCTGAATCTCTTTTTCATCGAGGGTGCGGACCGCATAGAGGCGCTGAAAGTAGAGGGCGAAGGTCTCGGGCCGATCCAGCTCGGGGGCCTGGCCGCTCTGCAGAAACTCTCGCGTCACCGCGAGCGCCGCCTGCGGGACTCCCCGTGGAGGCTCGGTCGGCGCGATGAAGATGCGTAG
>CALFML010000167.1 GCA_937879845.1 uncultured Myxococcales bacterium | reverse complement strand
TACGAGATACATTGGCGTGACTGGAGTTCAGACGTGTGCTCTTCCGATCTCTCGTTGTCGGCAGGCTTGCCCGCTCGCCTGGCGCAGCTACGCGAAGAGCGAGGGTTTTCCCACAGGGAGCTTGGCCGGCTGTCGGGCACCTCGCATAACTTCGTCCGCGACACGGAGGCCGGAAAATCGGTCCCGACCATCGCCAACGTGGAATCACTGGCCAACGCGCTGAAAGTCTCGGTTTGCTGGCTGGCCTACGGCGTGGGCGAGCGTGACCTCCCACCGCGGCGGCATCCCCCGGCACAGCCTGCCGATCCTGCTGGATAGCCCCGCGGCCGGGTCCGCCTGCGCTGCTGGTGTCATGGCCTACCCAGCAGGCGGGCGGCTTCCTGCCAGTTTTTTCAGCGGCCACGGTGACGGCAAGGTCACTCCGCCGATAGTCCCGAATCCATCGACGCCAGCAGCCCATGCACCTGCGCCGGATGCCAGATGCCGCCCCCCTTCGGCAAAAAGCCCTCGGTCACGAGCCGGACGCCAATCTCGCGCAGGTGCATGCCTTGGGCGCGCAGTTCGGCCGCTCGTCGGGTTGCGGCTTCTCGGTCGCCGGGCGCAGCTCCGCGCAACAGCTCGGCGACTTGCGCCGGGTGCCAGATGCCGCCGCGCAGAGGCGTCAGCCGTTCCTTGCGCAGCCGCTGGCCGATTTTGTTCAGGCTGAGCCCCAGCGCTCGCAGCTCGCGCGCCCGCGCCGTGGCTGCCTCTCGGTCGTATCGCAGCGGCACGCGCGGTCCAGGCGACTTGTAGGCCCGCACGGTGTGCTTCCCGGCGCGTTGCAGCACGATGCTGATGCGCTGGGGCCTCCAGATGCCATCGCGTCGAGCGGGTATCTTGTCCGCGTTGAGGCGCTTCGCGATCTTGCGCAGACTCAATCCGTCGGTGCGCAGGCTCTCGATCTTGCGCAAGACCTCTTGTTCATGGTCCAGCGGCACAAGCAGGCGGCGTCCTTTGTCATCAAGATTGGGACTCAGCTCGTAGCCATAGGGCGCCGGGCCGAGGCGGACGCCTTGTGCCTTCATGTATTGGAACGCGGCGCGGGTGCGCTCGGAGGTCATCTCGCGCTCGTACTGACTAAAGTTGGCCAGGTTCATCAGCACCATGCGCCCCGCCGCCGAGTGGGTGTTGACCATGCCGCAGAGCGACAGCAGGTGATAGCGCTCGTCCCCGAACAACTCCTCGACGAGCGTGCAGACATCTTTCAGCGACCGAGACAACCGATCTAGCTTGGCGACGATCAGGGTGTTTCCGCGACCGCGCCGGATCATCTCTAGCGCAGCTTGCAAGCCCGGCCGATTCAAAGTGCCCCCGGAAATTCCTTCGTCCGCCTTTATGTCGATGAGCTTGATCGCATGAAGCCTGCAATAGGCCCGTATCCTATCGCGTTGTGCGTCGAGGCTTACCCCCTCGGTGGCTTGCTCCTGTGTACTTACCCGAACGTATCCAATCGCCGTCTTGGTGTCGCTTGTACGATTTTGTGTGCCCATGCCGGGCGTAATAACTCCCGTTGCCGGACTTCAACAAGGACGGCATCCCGGATCTGGTGAGCACCGACTACCGGGCGGCTCCGGCGACCGGTGGGCTTTATTACCTGCAGGGAAGCGGTCAGTAGGCGGGTGGGCGGCTGTGCGTCTCGGTCGATGGCTTGAGGGCGGCGCCGTCCTGGCCTAGCAGAGCTCCGGTCTCAAGCTGCTCGCGCCAAGTACTGGAAAAGCTCTTGATCTTTGGGGTCCTCTACCAGAATCTGTTCTGATGGTAGTTCTAGTGCCGGCCCCTTCCAGGCCCGGGAGACTCGGCAACTACCGCGGACTGGCCCGTGATTTCGCCTGCCCTTGCTGAGGAGGACTGTCTGTGCCCGTCTCAAAACATTTTCGCGATCACTATGTAGAGGTCCAGGACGACATAGTATTCGCCAGGTTTGTCGGCAATCAAACAGAGGTCGATATGGAAGAGCTGCTCTCCATTGTGGATGAGCAGATCGCGGCGAAGCCTTGGTATGTCATCGTGGATGCTCGTAAGATGGGACAGATAGAGCCTGATGCGCGCAAGTACTTTAGTAAATGGGCCGCTGACATTCCCAATCAGGCCGGGTGTATCGTCTATGGTGCCACGACGATGACCCGCGCCTTCGGGACACTCGTTCAGGGAGCAATGCGCCTGTTCAGTAGCAAGCACGTTCCGCTGGTCTTTGTGGACAGCCAGGAAGAGGCGCGCGCCTGGATCGAAGCGGAAGTCGCACGCGTTGTCGCAGCGATCGGCGCCCGCGACGGCATCCACGCGCATCTCCATGGCGGCGTGACGCGCGGCCCGAAACCTATGACGCCGGTGCAGCAGAAACTTTTCGGCTGGGCGCGCGAAGC
>CALFML010000166.1 GCA_937879845.1 uncultured Myxococcales bacterium | reverse complement strand
ACGCAGATGCCTGGACATTTCACGCTGCTACCTGGATGTTTCACGCGGATGCCTGGACATTTCACGCGGATGCCTGGACATTTCACGCGGATGCCTGGATGTTTCGCGCCTGGGCGTGGGCTGTTCAAGATGGAGCCTGGATGCTCTCAGGTTCAGTCATAGAAATTTCAGGTTGGCGTTCGGACGTTCAAATATACGCTTGGATGTCTCAAGCGACGCCCGGACGCTCTCAGCTAGAGGCTGGACGTGCCAAGAAATGAACGAAGAATGGTCAGAAATCAAGCGGCCAAGCGATCAGCATAAGATCCTGCCGCAAGGCCTGGGCTGCTGCGGCAGCGGTACTGTGCTTGGCTTGGGATAGGTAGCCAGCGTCCGCTGCGTCCGCTGCGTCAAATCGATCATTTGTAGAACTTCATTCCGCAGAGCGGATCATTGCCGCAATCCGCGGATTCCTGACTTACCCCCTCTTGCGGTCGAGCCGGACGCACGATGCGCGCAGGCTTTGGATGCACAGCCGTCGCACCGGGCCGGGCCAAGCTCCGTGAGCCCGCAGCGATCGGAGCAGGATCAGCCGCCGGCGGCTGAACCAGGGCCGGCGCAGCAGATCGAGTAACCGGGGCCGGGCTGACAAAAATCTCGCGAGTCCGCGCTCTCACCGGCTGCGAGAGCATGACGATGGCCATGGCGGCTACCGCGATCATGCTCAGCGCCATCCCGCCCATCGCCCAGCGCACGGGAGCCGCTGCCCCGGGCACCGCAGGCACGGCTGTCTGGGCCTGCAGATGCTCGTGCAGCACGTCCCGCTCCGCCTTAATCTGGATCAGCGCCTGCTGCATCGCCGCTACGCGCTCGCGCGCCGCCACCTCGCGGGCTTCGAGATCGATGCTCAGGCGAGCAGCAACCTCGGCGACTCGCTGGGCCTGCAGCTCCTCTTCGCGCTTCCGCTTGAGCGCAAGCTGCTCACGCTCTTTTTGCTCCCGCTGACGGCGCTCCTCCTGCGCTGTCTCCTCGTCCTGGCGCAGTAACTCGGTCCGCTGTAAGTCCGCCAGGGCAAACATCACGCTCGTCTCGGTAATCTGAGCCATCGTCGCATCCTCCTTGCCGACAGCTCTTTGCAGCGGTCGTGCCAGTATCAGCTCACCACGGCGCTTGGTGGCACTTAGGCGACGAATTCCGGGGCCTTGGACGAGACTCTAGAGGTCGCGGGAAGGAGGTTCAGGGAGTCGCGAATCTACTCGTGATAGATTTAGATTCTACTTTTTGAATCTTTCGGCCGGCCGGTCCGCACCCGCAGTCCCAGTTGGTTGTAGCGGAGACGCACCCGTCGGGCATTGCCTGCCGGCTCACCGGTGAGCAGGCGCTGCGCCATCGCTTGAAAGTCACCGGCGCTCTGCGCATACAGCCGCGCGAAGACCTGCCGCTCCAGCTCCTGCGCCACCCCATGTAAGGTGCTCTGCGGCGATAGTTGAAGCGTCAGAGACGAGCTGCCTTCTTCCACCGCTCCACCGCTGGCAGTACCGGGGCCAAGCTCCCCCCCATGCAGGAGATCGCGCACGAGCTTGGCCGGGATTGGGATCGTTCGCGATCCACTTGTCACCGCCCGGCCCGACTCGGCGGCGCGGAGAGCATCGGCCAGCGCAAAGACCACCAGGTTGCCGCACAGCCACTCCAGCTCGCGCACGTTGCCGGGAAAGGGATGCGCCCGCAGCGCTGCCATCATCGTCGGTGAAAGCACAAATTGGATGCCGCGCGAAATCGCCGGCGCAGTTTTGGCAATCACCAGCTCCACTTGCAGCGGTCCGTCGAGCTGCGCCTTATCGACATAGGCACAGAGCAGAGCGCGGTTTGGGCCCTGTGCGAAGGTCTTGCGAACCAGCGCTCGCAGCAAATCGCCCAGGTCCTCCAAGCGCTCACGCAGGGGTGGAAGGACCAGGCGCGCCGCGGGGTTGAGGCGGGCGTAAAGATCTGCGCGGAAACGGCCGGCGCGCACCGCCGCCACCAGATCCACGTTCGTCGCTGCCAGCAGCTTGACCTGGACCGGCCGAGCGGTGCTCTCGCCAAGGCGGGTGACGCGGCCGTCCTGCAGAACCAGGAGCAGCATCCGCTGCACATCCAAAGGCAGGTTGCCGATTTCGTCGAGGAACAGGGTTCCCAGGTGGGCGCGCTCGAAGAGCCCTTCACGATCGACCGCGCCGCTGAAGGCCCCGCGCGCCGTCCCGAACAGCTCGGCCGCCAGCAAGGACTCGGGGAGAGCCGAGATATCCACGGCGCAGAACGGGCCTTTGAGTCCCGTCGCGGGATGCAGTACCTGCTCCGCCAGGGCGCTCTTGCCGGTTCCGGTCTCACCAAGCAGCAGCACGGGGAATGAGGTCCGCGACAGGATCTGCGCATCCCGCCGCAACCGCTGCATCGCCGCCGAGCGGCCGAACAGATATCGGCCCGCCTCGGGCGCGTCGCGCCGTCGTGCCAGCACTCGCTCAATCAAAAGGCCCAGGGCGCGGGCATCGAACGCATCGGCGCCGGCAAGGGTAACAAACTCATCGACCGCAAGCGCTGAAGCCGCATCTTCGTACGGCAGCTCCTCACGCGACGTAAGCAGCACGACAGGCAGATCACCGCGGGCCCGACGTAGATGTGCCAGGATCTCAAGGCCTTGAAGGCGCCGCCGGCGCTCCAGCTGGCGGTCGGCTGCGGGGGCCTCGCTTTTCGCCTTTCGACCGCGGGGCGCGGAGGTCAAGGAGGGCTCCGTCGCGGTGCTACGCTGCGGGAGCAGGCGCTCTACCGGGACATCGAAGGCGACATCCAAAAGCACCACTTCGACATCGCGATGGCGGCGCAGGGCATCGTCGGCCTCGAAGCCGTCGTGAGCATGCGTCAGGGTGCAGCCGGGTCGGCGATCGCAGGTCCAGCAGGGGCCGGGCAGCTCGCAGCGGGTCGCATAGGCGTAGTCGCGCAGGAAGCGATGGGCGAGCTCGATATAGCGATCGCCGTCATCGACAAGGAGGATCTTGGGCCGTCGCGTCATCGCAGCCTCATCGGGATTTCCTGCGGGCAGGCGCTGGACCGGCGGCAGCCAGGGCGCGTAGAAGGCTCTCGATCTGCAGCGCCAGGGCCGTGGCTTGCTGCACGGCTTCGGGCTGGCCGGCGCGTACGGCGGCTTCGCGGCGCTCAAGCTCGGCCAGCAAGAGCTCTGCCTGAGTAAGGCGCACATCGACCAGCAGCGGCCGCAGCTCCGCCGCCAGCGCGGCAAAGCGAACGGCTGGCCGCGAGCCCTGAGCATCGCCGTACAAGTCACGGCTGAGCATCGCCAAAAGCTCTGCGTCGAGCACAGTATCCGACGACAAGTTGCGAGCCGTACGCGCCACGTACTTTCCCACATCATGGGCTAGCTGCGCCGTCAAAGCGCGAACGTAGGCGGCAGAATCGGCTTGCGTATTCCGCCGGAGCCTGGGCACCGCAGGCGGCACTGAGTTTGGCGGCGCGCGACGGCTCATGACGCCTCCGCAAGCGCTTTGCGAATCGCTGCCGCGTCAAACGACGGCACCGCCGTCACCCGCCCGTACAGGCGCTGCAGGTTCTGCAGCCGCCGCGGCGGAAAGTCATGAATGAACACCGCTGGTTGCAGGTGCCCGTGGGCGCGGACCTGGGCCAGAATCAGAGCGCCCTGCTGATCTTTGAGATATCGCAGGGCGCGCGCCTGATCGCCGCCGAACAGCTGCGCCGCCGTGGCGGCAATGTCGCCGCATAGGCTCTCCGGGGTGGCGCGATCGAAGCGTAAATCGATGAGCAGCGCCGTGATCTCTTCGGTGCTCAGGATGCGCAGGGTTTCCGTCAGCGAGCGCGCCTGCCGGATCGCCAGATCGGCGCCCAGAAACAGCCGAGCGAACTCGGTGTATTCGTCGCCGTCCTCGATGATGAGTAAGCGCTTCATGGGCTCCGGCCCTCTGCTGCGGGTTCGCTGTCGCCGTCGGACGCCGGAGCAGCCAAAGCGCGGAAGAGCTGCACCACGACCGCTTTGCAGAAGCCGGAGCGGCCGGTTTCGACGGTGATGGCTCCGTTATACAAGTGCAGCGCCGCGGTGACCAGGCCCAGTCCGTGCTGGATGCGCGGGTCTCGGGGATCCAGGCTCTGGTAGATCTGCTCCGTGGTGAGCGGCTCGGGATTGGTGTCGTGCACACGCAGGCGGACGATCTCTTCGCCGGTGGGCAATAAAGATAGCTCGACGTCCATCGCCACTTTGCGCGGCGCCGGCGAGCGCCCCACCGCCAGGATCGCGTTGCGCAAGAGGTTCTTGAGCACGAGCAGCAGGTCCGTCCGATATACCTCGACGGCGACGAGCTCCGTGGGGGGCTCGATAAGGACTTCATCGAGGGTGACCTGCGACACCGCATACTCTTCGCCCACGCTGGCCACGACCTCCTCCAGCAGCGAGCGATCAATCACCGTGCGCGACAGCCGCATGAGCAGCGCCAGCAGCTGGTCGTCGAAGCGTCGCAGGCGCGCGTATGCCGCCTGCATACGCCGGATCGCCGCCGGCTTGCCGAGCGTGAACGCCTCTCTCTGGCGCACGAGGGCGCGGATGGTCCGGTCGGCACGGCGAAACCCGCGGTCGGCGTGCAGCACCGTCGCATGCGGACCTAGCGTCCGCGCCAGGGCCCGCAGGTGCCCGTCCCAGGCTTTGAGCAGCGGCTCCCCGCCGAATACGCGCTCGCGTAGAAACATACGCTGGGCCGCGGACGACTGACCGCTCGACAGGGCCTTGATGGCGTCGGCGACTGCGCCGATGCGGTGCTTGAGGAGCTCATGGCGCAAACGGCCGATGAGGTAGGAGATTGCCGGCTGCAGCTCTGGATTATCCGTGGCCAGCTGCGCCAAGGAGCGCCGCCGCCGCGCGCGCAGCCCCATGAGGAGCAGGCCGCCGAGCAGGACCGTCCCTGACGCCCCGAGCACCGGCCACAGCGGCACCGGGGCGCCCAGAGCCCGGCGCAGCCCGGGCAACGCCCCCGGTTCATCCTGTTCGATTAGGTGCGGGCGCGGCTCGCTGACGGCCTCGGGTTCGATGCTGAGCCACTCGGTGCGGGCCAGTGCCGCCTCGGGCGTATCGGGAAAATATTGCAGAAAGCGGCGGTAGTAGTCGGTCGCGCGGATGTTGATGCCCTGATCCCGACAAGCTCGCGCCAGCGGCAGGTAGAGCGCGGGATCCATCGGCGCGATCCCCTTGCCGGCCGCCAGTTCCTCACGCGCGCCGGGCTTGTCGGCGACGATAAGCGCGATGCCGCGGCGGTAGCGGGCATCCGCTTCCCGCAGCCGCGCGGCGGCCTGCGCTCCGAGCGGCGATGCCCTGCCCAGGCTTGTCCATAACCGGTAGCCGGCTGCTAGATCGCGCTGCTCCCGCCACACTGCTTGGGCGCGGCGCCAGCGCGCTTCCGTAGACGCTGAGCCGCTCTTAGCGCCGGAGCAGGCGCTCAAAAGCGACAGCAGGAGCACGGCCGCATTGCTCGCTGCCACCCGACGCGGCGCCACCTGCCCGGGCTTTCCCGCGGCCGCGGGCCGGCGTCTAGGCGAAGCAGGGGCAGCAGCGTGCAAGGAGATCGGCCTCGTCCCGAATCTAACAGAAGCAAGGGGGGTCTTTGGCTGTCATCCACGAAGCGGCCGGGAAATTGGCGCGGCCGGCGGAGTCAAGGCGTCGCCGGGCTACATGTACAGGTAGCGCAGGACTTCAATCAGAAGCGCGACCGTGGTGAGGACGCCGATAATGAACGTGATCGTCCGCCACGGCTGTTTGCCGGCCATATACACGATCGAGTACAGCACGCGGGCCACCGTGAATAAGCCGAAGAGGATCTGCGCCTCGGTCGCCGAGCCGCCGACCTGTACGAACAGGGCGCCGAGAAACAGAAACTGCAAGATGTTGGCCTGGCCGTTGGCGTGCACGCGCATCACGCGGGCGACCTCGGGCGGCTCGCTGTCTACCAGGGTGCTGCCCTTGGAGACGGTCAGCAGATCTTCAGGGTTCATGGCGACCTTGGACTTGCCGCGCGCCCCGGCGCTCATCATCCACAGGATGATCTGATTGAGGATGAGGACGCAGCTTGCGACCGTGTACGCAGCGAAGGCAGGGTTTGGGTTCGTCATACGAGCTCCTATTGAGGCAAGCATGATTTTTGCCTGGAACCCGTCCGCGCACAAGCATCCCCGCACCGCTCGACCCTGAGCGAGCCGACCGCCCCCCGCGCGGAACCAGCGGCTGCAAGCGGAGGGCGCACGTGCAAAGTCAGGCTGGGGCTGGATAATAAGTCGTGGGCGGTGCAAACGCGCTGCGCCAGGATGGGCAGCACGCTATTCTCAAACCTAGACGCTGCATTTCATGATTGATTTGCGAGGCCGCTAGTTGGCCGCTCAACTGGACAGGGACCTGGAAGGAGACTGCGCGTGGGACTTGGCCAATACGTCTTTCCTCGCTTCGCCGTGCACATCGCGTCGGGTCAGGCAGTGCCTATCGAGAGGCTGCGGGCGCGCTGCTTGTGGTATCCGGCGGTTTCACTCGATGCGCGCATGGTGTCCGGGCACGTGCTCTACATCTCGCAGGCGCTGCATGAGGCGATGGAGGTCGCGCTCGGCTCGCCGGCGCTAGAGGGCTGGACCGCAAGCGCCGAGGTCGAAGGAAGCGAGGAGGGCATTGCCTACCGGTTGGCGGTGCCGATCCGCGCCAGCAGCTACGCTTCGGTCGAGCGGCTGATCCGTGCCATCGTCGAGCATACCCGGCAAGCGCTGCCCGCCCGCAAGCAGAAGCTGCTCGGGACGATGGCGTCGCTGCCGACCAGCGAGGTGTTGGCGCGGTTGGAGGAGATCCTGGGGCAGAACGGGGTGCACGTGCTGGTGCCGCTGCAGATCGGCAACCTCTACCAGCTGTTCACCGACGCGACCGAGGCGCTGATGCCGGTGTCGCCGCTGAACCTGCGGCGCAGCCCGCGGCTGTGCTTCGTCCTCCTGTCCACCGACAGTCTGAAGAACGAAAAGCGCGACAGCCCCTGGCTGCGCCAGGCGGCGGAGCTGATGGCGCTGCCGCTCAATGTCATGCGCACCGGCGAAGTCACCCGTTTCCTCGATGAGCTGCCGGCGCTGCGCTCAGTGCTGGGCGATGAGCAGCTGGTCGGTGAAATCCTGTGGACGCTGCACGAGCTGACCGGGGGGTGGCCGGATCTGTGCGACCGCTTCTATGCGATGCTCAACAAGCTGCCCGATGTCGCGGCGCTGCGGCAGCGCCTGGGCCAGCTGGCGACGCTGCTGTGGGCGGCGGAGCGCGACCTGGATAAGAGCACGGAGCTTTTGGAGCTGGCGTTCCCCGGCCACGTCGAGCTGCGCGATCTGGCGAACCTGCCCAATCCCAGTGCTGCCCTGCCGCCGCCGCGGCCAGCCGGAGAGCGGCTGACCTCGACGATACCCGGCATCCCGTCTAGCCCCGGCGTGCCTGGCGTCTATGAAGGGCTGTGGACGCTGCTTCAGCGTCCGGTGCCGTTTACCTGGGAGGAGCACGGACGCGGCTATCTCGATGGGTTGATCAGCTGGGAGCGCTCGCTGGCGGTGCCGCGCAGCCGCGCCATCGAGCTGGCGCTGCGCCGCCGCCTGGACGCGCTGGCCGGGGTGGAAAAGTCGCAGCCGGCGATCAAAGTGGCGGGCGTCGGACACATAAGCAGCCCGCACATTGAGCCGTATAAGCTGCAGCTCGACTCGGCGACGGTCGGTCAGAACCCGGGCGCCATGACCGTGCGCTGGCTGCATGTCTCCGACTTTCACTTTTCCGATAAGCACCAGGCGCAAGGGGCGGGGATCGTACTGGAGTCGCTGCTCAATACGCTGGCGGAGCTGCACCGGCACGGGCGGGGGGTCGACTGCGTCTTTGTCACCGGCGACATCGCCCAGAGCGGCAGCGAGGCCGAATATCGACTGGCCGAGGACTATCTGGGGCGTGTGTGTGAGACGC
>CALFML010000165.1 GCA_937879845.1 uncultured Myxococcales bacterium | reverse complement strand
CGTGGATCGGTCCGCGATGGCGGTGGAAGCGGCGGTGATGGGCCGCACCGGAGAGCAGAACCTGGTGCTGCGCGGCCTGCGGGCGCTCATCCGCGACATCACGGTCCTCATCGCCCAGTACACGCCGGAGGCCGCCGCGCCGGCCGATCAAGGCGGCGCGGCCGCACCGCTCCACAGCGCGGACGGAGCGGAAGCAACCGGAGGTGCGGCGGCGGCTGGCAGCGAGGAAGCCGCGGTCGACGCGGCCGCGAGCGCAGGAAGTGAGGCGGCCCGCGGCGGTCCGATCCGGAGCCGGGCGGAGGCGTTTCATCGGCTGGCCGAGGTCGCGGACTACTTGCTGCGCACCGAGCCGCACAGCCCCGTGCCGTACCTTATCAAGCGAGCGATCTCGTGGGGAAATATGAGCCTTGTGCAGCTCCTGCCGGAGCTTATCGGAAACGAAGCTGATCGTCGCGTGATCCACGCGATGTTGGGAATACAGGCCCCGCGCTAGGTCGCGGGGCCGCAGGTTGTTTTTTTGTCCAAGCGCCTGGTGAAACCGGCGCTGTAGCGGAACCGGGGGAAGAGCCCGACCCTCTAACAGGCTCACAGGTGAGGTCACCATGTCTGAAAGCACCCAGCATAAACTTGACCGAGTAAGACCACCGCGCGTCCAGATCACCTACGATGTCGAGATCGGCGACGCGATCCAGATGAAGGAGCTGCCGTTCGTGGTCGGCATCCTGGCCGATCTGGCGGGGCAGCAGGACGCCCTGCCCAAGCTCAAGGAGCGCAAGCTGGTCCAGATCGACCGCGACAACTTCAATCAGGTCCTGGCCAACATCGCGCCGCGGCTCAAGTATAAGGTCCCAAACTTGCTCAAGAAGGACGGCTCCTCGATGGGCGTGGATCTGACCTTTCAGAACCTGGACGACTTCCACCCGACCGCGGTGGTGAAGAACGTGCAGCCGCTGCGTGAGCTCTTGGAGCTGCGGCAGCGGCTGGTGGATCTGCTCACCAAGCTCGATGGCAACGAGGACCTGCAGGAAGCTCTTCTGCGGCTCCTTGCCGACAAAGAAAAGCTCAGCGCGGCCAAGGCGCTCTCCGCGAAAAGCGAGACCGAGCAACCGTAACCCGGACCAGACGAGGGAGGCACCACCGTGGCTAAAAAAGTAATCGACACTGCGACCGCCGCACCCGCTGGCGACGTGATTGATGAGCTGATCCGGGATGGGAAGATGGCGCGTGACCAGATGCAGGTCGCGCACTCCCGCACCCTGATCGGCGAGTTTGTAAACCAGATCGATCCCGCGCAGGTCCCTGCCAACGGCGATCTGGCTGCGCTCGTGCTGCAGAAGATCGCTGAGATCGACAAGGTCCTAAGCGATCAGGTAAACGAGATCCTGCATGCCGAACCGTTCCAGAAGCTCGAGGCCAGCTGGCGCGGTCTGAACTACCTGGTGATGAACACCGAGACCAGCACCTCGCTCAAGCTGCGGGTGATGTCGGCGACCAAGAAGGAGCTGCTCAGCGACCTGGAGCGGGCTTCCGAGTTCGACCAGAGCACGCTGTTCAAGAAGCTGTACGAGGAGGAGTTCGGCACCTTCGGCGGCTCGCCGTACGGCTGCCTGGTCGGTGACTACGAGTTTGGCCGCCACCCGCAGGACATGACTCTTTTAGAGAAGATCTCCAACGTCGCCGCCGCCGCCCACGCGCCGTTCATCAGCGCCGCCAGCTCGCGGCTGTTCGATCTGGAGAGCTTCGGCGACCTGACCAACCCGCGCGATCTCGCCAAGATCTTCGAGAGCTCGGAGCTCATCAAGTGGCGTTCCTTCCGCGAATCGGAGGACTCGCGCTATGTCGCCCTCACCCTGCCGCACGTGCTCCTGCGGCTGCCCTACGGACCGTCCACGGTGCCGGTCGAAGAGTTCCAGTTCGTCGAAGACACCGATGGCAAGGATCACAAAAAGTACCTGTGGGGCAACGCCGCCTACATGCTGGCGCAGCGCATCACCAATGCGTTCGCCCTGCACAAGTGGACGGCGGCGATCCGCGGCGTCGAAGGCGGCGGCATCGTCCAGGGCCTGCCGGCGCACACCTTCCGCACCGATGAAGGCGACATCGCGCTTAAGTGCCCGACCGAGATCGCGGTCACCGATCGCCGGGAGAAGGAGCTGTCGGACCTGGGCTTCGTCGCCCTGTGTCACTGCAAAGAGACCGACTTCGCCGCCTTCTTCGGCGGCCAGACCGCCAACAAGCCCAAGCTCTACAACACTCCGCAAGCCAACGCCAACGCCCTTTTGTCTTCGCAGCTGCCCTACATCCTGGCGGCCTCGCGCTTCGCCCACTACCTCAAGGCGATCATGCGTGACAAAGTCGGCAGCTTCTTGACCCGCGAGAACGTCGCCAACTACCTGAACAACTGGATCTCCAACTACGTGCTGCTGCGGGACGACGCCGGCCAGGAGACCAAGGCCAAGTTCCCGCTGCGCGAGGCGCGCATCGATGTCACGGACATCCCCGGCAAGCCCGGGAGCTATCGCGCCGTGGTCTTCCTCAAGCCGCACTTCCAGCTCAATGAGCTGACGGCTTCGATCCGCCTTGTGGCCGATCTGCCGCCGCCGGCGGCCGGGTGATTTTGTTTCCATAGACAGCAGCAGACGCCGGCCGCGGGCCGGCGGCAAAAAAGGAAAGCGATATGCAGAACATATTTTGGGAAATCGAGGGCATCAAAGGGGAGTCAACCTCCGCGCAAGGCAAGGACATGGTCGAGCTCCTCGCCTACAACCACGGCGTCTCCATGCCGCTCACCGCCGGCCCGTCGAACACGAGCCGCGCCTCCGGCCGCTGCGTGCACCAGGACTTCACCGTCACCAAGCACGCCGACTTGGCCTCGCCGACGCTCAACCTCAAGTGCTGCGCCGGTGAGGACATAAAGCAAATGAAGGTCCACGTGTGGAAGGCCGACGCCGCCGGCAAGCCGCTGGAGTACCTGACTTACACGTTCGACAGCGTCATCATCACCTCGGTCTCGGTGAGCGGCGGCGGCGATCAGCCGATCGAGACCGTGACCTTCAGCTACAAGAAGCTCACCTGGGACTACGGGCAGCAGAAGCAGTCCCAGCCCGGCGGATCCAAAGGCAAGAACTCGGCGCACTGGTCGCTGGAAGAGAACAAGGGCGGTTAGCGGCGGGAGGAATCCGGTTTCGCCATGGCTTCTGCGCCTGATCAACATGCAGCCGCGGTGCCGCTGTTCGCGCGGCTCACCGATCGCAATCCCGAGCAGCCGCGCGAACCTCGCCCGCTGCGCACGCTCTCCTATTCGGAGCTTGTGCGCTCTGTGGAAAAAGAGGTCGCGCGGCTGCTCAACGCCCGCAGCGGTCACTCCGCTGCGGAGCTTATCGGCCAGGGGCGATCGGCGATCAACTATGGGGTCACGGATCTGCAGTGGGTAAACCCCAACGACCCGCAGTCTCTCGGGGCGCTCGTCTTCCTGCTGCAGGCGAGCATCGAGGCCTTCGAGCCGCGCCTACAGTGGGTGTCGGTGCGCATCGCCCACTTCCTGCAGACCGAGTCGCGGCTCGTTTTGACCATATCTGGAATCCTGCTAACCGAAAACCTGCGCGAGCCGGTGTCGTTCCAGGTCTCGGCGAGCCCGCGCTATAAGGAATCCCCCCCTAATGAGTAGCGAAGCTCGCGACGAACTGCTGCGCGCCTACCAGCGCGAGCTCTCCTACCTCCGCCACATGGGGGCAGAGTTCGCGGCGCGTTATCCCAAGATTGCCGCCCGCCTGGATCTGTCGGCGGATGCCTGCGCCGATCCGCATGTCGAGCGGCTCATCGAGTCGTTTGCCTTTCTGACGGCGCGCATCCAGCGCCAGATCGACAGTGAGTTTCCGCAGTTTACGAGCGCCCTCCTGAACGTCCTTTATCCCCACCTCCTGCAGCCGGTGCCGTCCATGTCGGTGGCGCAGTTCGTCGTCGATCCCGAGCAGGGGCTGCCGCTGTCCGGCTTCACCGTCCCGCGCGGCGCGCGGCTGTTCGCCCAGA
>CALFML010000164.1 GCA_937879845.1 uncultured Myxococcales bacterium | reverse complement strand
CTGAGCGGTAAACGTGCTGCCGTTTCCGCGCAAGATGGCGCCTCCCGCTCCGGCGGCCCACAGCTCGCTGGCGTTTCTTCCCCAGATCCATTCCAGATCCGGAGTCGGCCCGCTCTGGCTCAACGTCCAGGCCGAGCCATTCCACGCCGCGACCACCCCATCGAACCCGACCGCCCAGGCGCTGCTTGCCGAGCTTCCCCATAGGCCGCTGAAGTTGCGCGTAGTCACGGCGGTCTGCGCTGCCCAGGCGCTGCCGTTCCAGCGAAGGATGACGCCGTTATAGCCAACCGCAAAGACGCTGTCCGCTGCGGTCCCCCAGACACTCAGCAGGAGGTTCAGGGTGCCGCTATTTTGGCTCGCCCACGAGGTTCCGTCCCACCTGACTATCGCGCCGCTGCTGCCCACCGCCCAGATGTTGTTTGCGCCGGTACCCCATGCGCCGCTCAGCGAGCTCGTCGTGGGACTTACCTGCGCGGTCCAGGCGGTCCCGTCCCAGCGGAAGATCGCGCCGCCCTGCCCGACGATCCAGACATTGTTGGCATCGACCCCCCAAATCCCGTTCAAGGAATTCGTCGTGCCGATCGTCTGAGGGCTCCAGGCGGCGCCGTTCCACTTCAGAACGAGCCATCAAAATCGTCGCCGAGGAATTACTGAAAATCGGTCGCAGGGAACGACCGGGAAACCGAACTGCGAACTGACTACCAGGCCACACATCTGGCTGACAAGCTCTGAAGGCGATGCGTATCGGAATTCGCACGGAAGCTCAGGCCTGTCATTGCGGGTCCTGGCAACGCTACCTCAAGGGCGGCTTGATAATGCGTATTCTAACGCGGAGAGGTATCAGCGCCTGGAGACCTTTGTCAGCTCAGCGAGCCGCCTTTGCGCCAGCCAGCGAATGCTCATTGCCTCCTTCTCTTGCGCGCTCTCCATGGGGATACGTCCGTAGGCAGAGAGCGCAGCTTGCTGCTCGCCGAAGTGCTCGGCCAGGCGGCCTACCAGATAATGATCCGCGGGCGCTCGTTCCCCCGCGGTCAGTGCCGATACTTTGCGTACGATATCCAGCGCCTCGGCCGGTTTGCCATTCTCCAGAAGGGTCGCAGCCAGGGCGCGCAGGGCGTACAGGTCTTTCTCCTCCGTGAGCTGCACAGCGCGTCGGGCGTCCGCCTCGGTCTCTGGGGTCACTTTGCTAGAGAGCACGGCAAGCCAGCTCAGATTTGTCAGAACCAGGGACGCCGATGTGCCGAGATTTTTAAGTCTGCGCCAGCTGAATTCCGCGGTGGCAAAATCGCCGCTGTCCAGGGCGATCTCTGCCAGCAGCTTCCAGTAGGAACCGTCCTGAGGCGAGCGGTAGAGCATAGATTCCAGTAGGGCCCTGGCTGCTTCCGTCCGCCGGGCTTTATGGAGCGTGATCACCTCCAAGCTTTCGGCAGCCGGTGAAAGAAGGCCACGCTGCCGCAGGCGGGCAATCGCCGCCAGCGCGTCCTCGGGACGGCCAGTTCGCTCATACATACTGGCGAGAGCCAGCTCATAGCGTGCCGCGCCAGAAAAGCGATCTCGCGCCTGGGTGAGCACAGCTAAGGCGCGACTCTGCTGCGGCTCTGGGCAAGCAGGTTCACCGCGGAGGGAGCAGCTCAGCGCCGCGGCGGCTACTCGTAGCTTGTCCACAGCCGGAGGGTCGCTCGGCGTCCAGAGCTGCGTGAAGGGCTCGGGCTGGCGCGCCGCGCTAGGGTCGCTGGCGAAAAGGAGGCCGTGCGCCCACGATAGGAGCTGCTGCGCGTCGGCCAAGTCACCGTGATCCAGGCGCTGCATGGCCAGGTAGCCGAGGCTTTGGAGGTAGTCGCTCTGGCTGATAATCTGGTAGCGCCCGCCCTGCTTGGCCACGAACATCGAAAAGTTGTTGTCGTCGCTGAGCTTCGTCGTCAACCAGAACCCGGAGCGTTCATTGCCCTGCACGGTGGGTCTGATCAGGGAAATGAGGACATCGGCGCGGAAGTCGGCGCCGATAAAGTCCTCATCGTCATTGCCCCTCAGGTAGCGCCACGTCGCTGTGAAGGCTGTGCTGGTCAGGAAGGGGGCCATCTGCCGGACGTACAGCGATCTCAGTGTGGGAGTCCCGGGAGCACGATCGAGAAAGGCTTGCGCCGCGAACTGATACATCGGGTCCACGGGCCGAGCCAGCGTCGCTGATT
The DNA here is from genome assembly GCA_937879845.1 of uncultured Myxococcales bacterium. Classification (GTDB taxonomy): domain Bacteria; phylum Myxococcota_A; class Polyangia; order Palsa-1104; family JAEUJZ01; genus CALFML01. Next base: position 1,840 of record CALFML010000164.1, on the reverse strand, counting down.
CTTCATGACGGCGCAGGCGGCGGGCCAGCGCTGCATTGTCCTGTGCCTTCTGCGGATTCTGGGTGCTCGTGGCAACTTCATCGAGCAGGGTTGCTGCCAGCTGATAGTGCCGGAGCAGCGTGAGCAGACTGGCGGCGGTCTCCAGCGCGGAGTGCTTCGTCGCGCCGCTCGATCCGTGACTGCGTGCAAGTTCAATCGCCGCCGCCGCACCTCGATTGATGGCCGCGCTGATGAGGAGCGCGACATCGTGCTCAGCTCCTTTCGGCATCGCCGCGACCGCCGCATCCAGCTCCCCTTCTTGCCCCGCTGCGAGCAGCGCGTAGAAGAGCCACTTATGGTATTCGAGCTTGGGATCCTGCTTCAGCAACGCACGCCACTCAATGACGGCGGCGCTCAGGTCCGATCCTGAGCCATAAGTCGCAGCGGCGGCGTTTTTTTCGAGGCACAAGCCCAGCTGCTTCCGTGTAACGCGGTCTTCGGGGCGCAGGGCCTGGGCGCGGCGCAGTGCTGCGATGGCGCCAGCGCGGTCCCAGCCGGGCGCCAGGTATCGACCGGACAGATCGTGCATCAGAACCAACCCGCGCAACCTGTGTACCACCGCATTGTGTGGCTCCTGCGCCACGGCTTGTGCCGCCAGCTGGCGCGCCGACTCGCCCATGCCGCCCTGGAGCAGAGCATTGGCGAGCTGCGCCATGTGCAGCGCTTCTCCCGGGTGGAGATCCGCCAACCGCCTGTATTCGGCGTAGGCCTCCCGGAATTGGCCCGCTGCCAGGTGAGCCTCGGCAATGTGCTCAAACCGAAGCGTTAGCTCCGCGCTGTCCTGCCAATCTGCGATCGCTCGCCGCATGGCGCGGTACTCCGCCAAGGACAACGATCCCTTTCCGGAATCGAAGCGGAGCAGGACCGTGATCACGGGGCCCGGCTCGATCGCCAAGGTTTTGGTGAGTCGACCGGTACCGAGGGGCACGATCTCAGACCGCGGTAGCGCCACCGGGCGGAAGCCGGGCGGCGGCAGGATACGATACTGCCATTCCTCCACCAGCGGCTCGAATCGGTAGGGCTGCGCGCCTAGTGCTGACTTCGAGCCCCTGGGCTCCTCTTGGTCTGTATCCTCTTCGCTTTCCAGCAGCTCATCGGGGAGCCGCTGCAGCAGGCCGCTCAGCGGAATAACGACCACCGCATCCGATAGCGCTGTGTAACCACGCCGAGCGCGGGCCGCTTCGATGCGTAAGCGGAATGGAGTCTCCAGATCCTCTGGAGTGTTTGCCTGCGTGCGCACCTCACCCTCTGCCTTGTAGACTGCTTCGGCGTACTTCCGGAATTTCTTTTCCAGATTCTTTTCGTCCAAGAGCTTCCTGATCTGTTGCCGCAGCTCCTGCGCCGCACTGCCCCAGGCTTCCGTGGTCTCGACGATGCGCGCCGGACCGTACTCGGCCAGATAAATCTCGCGGGTCTCACGGACGCGGTTTCCGATCGCGCCCAGCATGGGAGTCTCGATGAGCGCCGTGGTACCAGGGCTGGCGACGAGCGCAAGCCGGCCCTGCTCTTCAAAAGGCAGCTCATCTGGCTGTCCATATTCTACGGTCGGGTCTACCCACATCGCAGGTCCATCGGCTCGGCCGCGCTGCGAGGTAGGGGGCAGATAGACGATGGCATGATCGAAAAGCCCTAGCCCGGGCAGGTTCCGCTCCACATCATTCCGTACGCCCGTCCGCATCAGGGCGACGTAGGCCGGCATGCCCAGGTCGCGCAGCAACCCGACGAGCAGAGTCGCTTGATCTTTACAGTCGCCGAACTTCCGGCCCAGCGTTTCTGCGGGGGATCGCGGCATGAGCGCTGC
>CALFML010000163.1 GCA_937879845.1 uncultured Myxococcales bacterium | reverse complement strand
GACGTCCTTGGCCCCCAGCTGCAGCGGCAGGATGAGGTTACCGAGCGACGCCGGCACCGAAGGGATGATCACCAGGAAGACCATCACCGCGCCGTGCAGGGTGAACAGGCGGTTATAGGTGTTGGCGTCGACGATCGTGTGGCCCGGCGTGAGGAGCTCGGTGCGCACGAGCAGCGCGAACACGCCGCCGACCAGGAAGAACGTGAGCACCGACAGCAAGTACATGATGCCGATCCGCTTGTGATCGAGCGTGATCAACCACGACTTGAGCCCGGAGGCAGCTTTGTAGAACGACGGCGAGCGGGGCTTGTCGTCCTTGCCAAGCGTTGTGGGTGGGCTGAGCTGGGTCATTGCAAAACCTCGATTACTTCAGGCTCTTGATGAAAGCGACAAGATCGCCGATCTGGGCGTCGGAGAGCAGACCCTTGAAGGTCGGCATCTGGCCGGCGGCGAAGTTGGCGACGGTCTTTTTGTTGGGGTACTCGATGGACTCACGGATGTAGTTCTCATCGATGGTCAGCGTCTGACCGTCCGCCATCGTCTCGGTGCGGCCGAACGCATTCCACAGCCGCGGGCCGATGGTCGGCTGCCCGCCCACCGATTCCGGCTGCACCGCATGGCAGGCGTTGCAGCCCTTGAGCGTGAACAGCTTGGCCCCGCGCTCCACCGGCGTCTTGCCCGGCGAGTTGTGCGCCTCGAGCCAGCGGTTGTAGTCCGCCTCGTCCATGACCAGGACCTTGGCGAGCATCTTGGAGTGGTCGGTGCCGCAGTACTCGGCGCAGAACACCTGCTGCGGTCCGTACTGGGTGGCCTGGAACCACAGGACGTTGAACTTCTTGGGCACCACGTCCATCTTCACCCGGAAGCTCGGGATGAAGAAGGCGTGCAGCACGTCGTTGGAGGTCATGATGAGCTTGACCGGCTTGTTGATCGGCACCGCTATCTCGTTGCCGCTCGTGGCGCCGTTCTCATACTCGAACGACCAGCTCCACTTCTGGCCGGTCACCCGGATCTCGATGGCGTCCTTGGGCGGGATCACCATGTCCAGGTAGTTCTTGAAGCCCCAGGCGAAAAGCCCGATGACGACGAACAGCGGGACGACGCTCCACGCCACCTCCAGGGCGGTGTTGTGCGAGATCTCCACCGCCATGTGCGCCCCGCCGCGATAGCGGTACTTCCAGACGAAGTACACCATCGCGCCCATGATCAGCACCAGGCAGAAGACCAGAAGCGCCGTCAGCGAGTTGAACAAGAGATCGTAGCCCGGCGCCATCGTCGAGGCTTGCGGCGGAAGCAAGAAGGAAGGTGTACTTGGCTGCATCATCCGTTCACCGAAGCGCGGCGCTACGACGCCACGCAGAAAAAAGGAACAATCCCAAGAACAGCATGGTCAAGACGCCGCCGATGCGCATTACCGCCATCGGGGTCAGGCCATAGCGACGCGTCTCCGGGTCGTAGTGGAAACAGAACAGAAGCAGGCGGTCCACCGGCGAACCGATGCCGCCCTGCGAAGCTTCGATAAGCGCCAGCCGCAGGTCGCGCGCCGGGAACTGGATGCCGTACAGCGTCTGCGACACCCGCCCGTCCGGGGTCAGGACGAAGATGCCGGCGGCGTGCGCGTACTGCTTGCTCTCCTCTTCCCAGCGGTAGTGGAAACCCACCGCCTGGGCGAGCCGCGCCACGTCTTTCTCCGTGCCGGTGAGAAACGGCCAGTCCTTGCTGGAGTCGGCCATGCCGCGGTTGAGGCTCTCAAGGTAGACTTCGCGCTTCTCTTTGGCCTCTTTGGTCCCATCGCGCGGATCGAACGACACCGTCACGACCTGGTAGTGCTTGCCGGGAGTGAACTCCAAGGCGCGCATCCCGTCGGTCAGACCGTTTAGCACGAACGAGCACAAGGTCGCGCAGTGATAGTAGTTCAGCGCCAGGATCACCGGCCGCTTGGCCTGGAAGTAATCCCGCAGCATCACTTTCGCCCCGGTGTGATCGACAAGCGGGATATCGAGCGGCACCGTCTTGCCCAGACGCTCCTCGATCTCGATGCCGCGGAGCTCCGGCGGCACCGGCTCGGTGGCCGCGTACGCCGGGGCGGACAGGCCGGGAAGCGCCAGGGCTCCCGCGACACTGGCCGCGACCGCGAACACGCCCACTAGGAGCTTCCGGGACAGCAGGTTCATTTCGTGGCCGCCCCCTGGGCGTTGGTCAGGCCCTGGTTGGCACCAGCCGCCGGAACCCCTACCGGCGCACCGGGCGCGGGGGCCGCCGGCTGGCCGGTCTGATCGGGCGCCGCGGCCGGAGCGGGAGCGGGAGCGGCAGCCGGAGCCTGCGCCTCCGCGATGACCTGCTTCATCCCCTCTTCGATCGGGATGTGGACCAGCCCCTTTTCCTTGTCGGTGTAGCCGTAGGTCGACAAGCGCTGGCTCTCTTCGGTCCGCAGCTGCACGAGCTCCGGCGCTCCGACCGCCCCGACCTTGGCGTTCAGCTCTTCATCGGTGATGCGGTTGAAGATCGACGACAACACCGCGGCCGAGCCGAAAAACACGACCGCCATGACGATGCCCCAGCCGACGACCGAGGAGTTGCTGACCGGCGTTTCATCGACCGATCCCGAGGCGTGGTGACCGCCTGAGTGAGAGTGATCAGCCATTATCGTACTCCAGCGAATCGGGGAGGAACGGATCCTTGACCGGGATGAGCGGCGCCGCACCAAAGTGCCGCACCACCAGGCCCATATACACGCCCGCCATGCCGACGAGCGCCGCCGCATCGGTCCACTCGATGCTGGCGACTTTGCGGAACAGCGGCATCACCACCCAGAATAGATCCACGTAGTGCATGCCGACGAGCAGCGCGGCAATCGGCAGCATGATCGCGGCGTTGCGCTTGGCGTGGCGCGACAGGATGGCGAAAAACGGGAACAGGAACTGCAGCCCGATGAGCGCCCAGCCCACCGTCGACCAGTCCTGATCTTCATAGGTCCAGTGCTTGCGGAACCACAGCGTCTCTTCCGGGATGTTGGCGTACCAGATGAGGAAGAACTGCGAGAACGCGATGTAGGCCCAGAACACGATGAAGCCGAAGATCATCTTGCCCAGATCGTGGAAGTGCTCCTCGTTGACCACCCCGCGCAGGTAGCCGCGCCCATGCAGGATCCGGCCGGTCAGGGCGATCATCGCCATGCCCGAAAGGAACGTCCCGGCGAACACATACACGCCGAACATCGTCGAGGCCCACTTCGGATCGAGCGACATCAGCCAGTCAAACCCAGCAAACGTCAGGGTGATGCCGAACACCAGCACGCCCGGCGGGGCCATCCGCCGCAGCTTGACGACGAGCCCCGGATCGCCGCTCTCATCGAGCTGCACCGAGCGCTTGTGCACGACATAGCCGAGCGCCGCCCACGCCACGAGATAAATCGCCGCGCGGATGTAGAAGAAGTTGAGGTTCAGGTACGAGCCTTTGGCCTCGACCACCTCGGCCAGCGGCGTCGGACCGGCCCACTCGCTGTACAGGGTCGGGATGTTCACCGCCAGGGGGATGAACAGCGGGATGAGCACCCACAGCGGCGCGCCGAAGTTCTCCGCGATGCGGCGTATGGCGACGCTCCAGCGGGCTCCGACCAGGTGCTGCAGCATGGCGAAGAACATGCAGCCCACGCCGATCGTGGCGACGTACATGAACGCCACCAGATACGAAGTAAGGGCCGTCAGCTTGTCGGCACCGGCGCTGGTGAAGATCGCGTAGGCCGAGGCTCCCAGCCCCACCACGCCCAGCCCCAGAAGCGCCATGGACAAGCCATTGGCCGTGGCTGGCTCTATCCGGAGCCGAGCTTCCGATAGGTTGCTGCCTTTGGCGCTCATTTCAGGTTATTCCTCTGTTCGGGGGAGAGCTGAGCCAGGTTGAGGTTCTGGCTGCGCTGGAGGGCGCGGACATACGCCACGATCGCCCAGCGGTCGCTGACCGGAATCTGATAGGCGTACGCCGGCATGGTGCGTACGCCGTGCGTTACCACGTCGAACAGCTGGCCGACCGGCTCTTTCATGACCGTCTCGTCGTAGTACGACTTGGGCGTCCACAGGGCGCCGGTGCGCTTGACGTGCTGGATGACGATGCCGTTGCCGGCGCCGGTGCG
>CALFML010000162.1 GCA_937879845.1 uncultured Myxococcales bacterium | reverse complement strand
GATCTACACAGGCGAAGACACTCTTTCCCTACACGACGCTCTTCCGATCTGGGGGACCTCGTTGTGCGAGCCGATGGCGCGTATGCGGCGCGGATGTTCTTCAGTCTCGGCAACCTGCCGGAGGCGAGCCAGGACAGTGTCACGACGCTGGACGGAAGTTTCTCGTACACGAGCGAGAGCGGCCAGTGGGAATTCGTGTTCGGCGGGAAGAATCTCACCGACCGCGACTACTACACCTCCAAGGCGACGGATCGCGTGAGCGCGGGTTTCGCTGCCGGCACCTATGGCGTGGTCGCGCCACCACGCACCTTTTTCGGCACTGTGCGCTGGCACTACTGAAGCGGCTGGCGACATGCCTGACATCGACGTGGTAGTCACGACGACGAGCGGTCGCCTGCGCGGCGAGCCGACGGAAATGGTCCGGCGTCCGCGGGGGCGCAAAAACGGATGAAGAAGGTCTGCCGCCATGCCCCGCAGCATACATGCATGGGCTTGCGCGCCGGGAGCCCTATTGATGAATAACCTTGAGTGGTTGCGGCGTGCTTGATGCCGGCTGCGCTCTGTTTAGGGCGGCAGACATACTTCTCCGAAGAGCGATTTCCGCGCGGTACTTACATAACAGAAAGTGCGCTCGCGCACGCCTGCGCAGCGCCTGGGACACAAGCCAGCAGTTTTTTGTTGCGGCCGGCGTTCTGGCTGGACGTTGCTGGCTGTATGCGATATAGAAAGATCCCTGGAGTGCCCGCGCCCTATGAGTCCCCTTCCATGAGCCCGACTTGGTTATTTGAGCGGATGGTGCAGTGGCACGATCGGTTGGCTATGGTCCGCGGGGCGCAGCGGGTGACCTACGGCGAGATGCTCGAGCGCGTGGCGAGCTGGCAGTCCTACTTTGCGGCCAACGGGATCGCTGCCGGACAGACTGTGGTCGTCTGCGCGGACTTTACTCCGTCCGCGTGCGCCCTGCTGCTCGCGCTGATCAAGCACGGAGCGATCGTGGTGCCGCTGACGATGGAGACGGCGGCCCAGCACCCGGCCTACTTCGCGATCGCCGGGGCCGATGTGATCCTCACGGAGTCCGCAGCCGAGTCCTGGCAGATCGAGAAGCGCAGCGCCCAGACTCCGCACCCCTTGATCGAGCGGCTGCGTGCCGCTGGGACGCCCGGACTGGTCGCTTTCACCTCGGGCTCGACGGGCAAGCCCAAGGCGATCCTGCACGACTTCACCAAGTTCATGGCCACCTACCGCGAGCAGCGGCGCAGCATGTGCACGATTACGTTCCTTAGCTTCGACCACCTGGGCGGAGTCAATACGCTGCTCTATGTCCTCTCCAGCGGCGGCACGATGGTTCCGCTTTCGGCGCGCGATCCGGAGACCGTGTGCCGCGCCATCGCGGAGCACCGGGTCGAGCTCTTGCCGACATCGCCGACGTTCCTGAAGCTGCTCTTAATCTCGCAGGCCTACCGGCGGTACGACCTCTCCTCGCTTAAGCTCATGACCTACGGCACGGAGGTGATGCCGGAGAGTACGCTGCAAGAGCTGCGCGCGGTATTCCCGGACCTGCGGCTGCAGCAGACCTATGCGTTCTCCGAGGGCTCTACCTTGCGGCTCAAGGCCAAGGAGCCCGGATCGCTGTGGATCAAGATCGGCGGTGATGAGGTCCAGACCAAGGTGGTCGATGGCCAGCTCTGGGTGCGCTCGCAGGTCGCCATGATGGGGTACCTGAACGCGCCGAACCCGTTTGCCGAGGACGGCTGGTTCAACACAGGAGACATGGTCGAAGTGGACGGAGAGTATGTCCGCATCCTCGGACGCAAGAGCGAGGTGATCAACGTCGGTGGTGAGAAGGTCTTTCCGGCAGAGATCGAGAACGTCATCTTACAGGTCGAGAACGTAAAGGGCGCCGTGGTCTCGGGCAAGCCCAACCCGATCGTCGGGAACATCGTCACGGCAACCGTCACCCTGGAGCAGGCCGAAGATCCGGTCGCCGTCGAGAAACGGATCCGTTCGTTCTGCCGGGCGAGGCTGCCCGCATTCAAAGTACCGGCGATCGTGCGCGTCACCCAGCAGGCTCTGCACGGCGACCGCTTCAAGCAGATCCGCGCCGCGAATTAGGAGCGCTCGTCATGGATTCAGGCAAAGAGACAGAGCCGCAAGTCGTCCTGGTAAGCGGCGGCAGCCGCGGCCTGGGACAGAGTCTGGTCGAGGACCTTCTTTCGCGCGGCTATACGGTCGCGACGTTCAGCCGGACGCAGACTCCGTTCATCTTACAGTGCTTGGAGCGTCATGCGAACGACAACCGCTTCTACTGGGAGGCCATCGATGCGATGGACGTCGCGGGTGTGCAGGCCTTCGCGCGCGCGGTGATCCGTCGCTATGGACGGATCGATGTGCTCATCAACAACGCCGCTATCGTGGTCGAGAACATCCTGACCATGATGCAGGGCGAGGACATCGACAACCAGCTCGCCATCAATCTGGAGTCTCCCATCTATCTCACGCAGAGCTGTCTGAAGAGCATGCTGCAGCGCAAGCAGGGCTGCATCATCAACATCTCTTCCGTCAACGGTCTGCGCGGCAACGCCGGGATCTCCGTATACAGCGCGACCAAGGGCGCGATCGACGGATTCACGCGCAGCCTGGCGCGTGAGATGGGGCCGGCCGGAATCAGGGTGAACTCGGTCGCGCCGGGCTTCTTTGCCAGCGACGGCGCACGCGACCTGCTCACCGCGGCGCAGATCAGCAGGATCGTGCGCCGCACGCCGCTCGGACGGCTCGGCGATATGCAGGACATGCTCGGGATGATCCGGTTCCTCATGTCGAAAGAAGCGAGCTTTATCACTGGACAGACCATCGCAATCGACGGCGGCCTCAGTTGTTGATGGCCCTGTGGCGGCGCAGTCATCGCGCGAACCGGGAGCCGCGGCGCTCCTGACCGGAGGAGAAAGTGGAACGAGTCAATGAAGCGGTCTTCGCTGCGGTACGGAGCGTGGCCCAGGAGAAGTCGCTGCCGCTGGAGAGCATAAACGCGCACTGCAAGCTCGTCGATGATCTCGGTTTTGTCTCGCTCGATCTGGCGCGCATCGTCGCCATGATTGAGCTGGCTCTGGACGCGGATCCGTTTGCCCGGCTGGTGCCGGTCACCAGCATCCGTACCATCGGCGATCTCTGCGCGGCGTACGCCCGCTGCTTCGCGCCGGACGCCGCCGCCCAAGGACCGGCTCCGGCTGAAAATGCCCAGAGTCCGGACACGCGCGCCCGCCGCACCGATGAGCGCGCGCAGCAGCGCGACCTCCGCAAGCGCGCACGGAGCGGAACGGAATGAACGACGGCTCTGATGTCTTGGCGCACCCGAGCGCGATCGCCCTCATCGCGATGGCCGGTCAGTTTCCAGGCGCACGAGACGTCCGCGCGTTCCATCAGAACCTGGCGCAAGGAGTCGAGTCGATCTCCCGGCTGACCGACGACGAGCTGCGGCGGCGGGGGGTCGCGGAAGCGGTGCTGCGCGACCCCCGTTATGTCAAGGCCGCAGCGCCGCTCGCCGAGGTCGATTCATTCGACGCCGCCTTCTTCAACTACTCCGCCCGCGATGCCGAGATCTTGGACCCGCAGCATCGCCTCTTCCTCGAGTGTGCCTGGGAGGCGCTGGAGGCAGCCGGGTACGGCGGCGAGCCGGGCAGCGCGGCGCGGCGCGGACGCTCGATTGGGGTCTTTGCCGCCGCGGGGCCGGTCACTGGCAGCTACCTGCTATCCAATGTCCAGCGCAACTCGGCGGATGCCCCGCCGGAGACCCGGGTATTGGTCAATAATGATAAAGACTATATCAGCACGCGCGTCTCATATAAGCTTAATTTATGCGGCCCGAGCCTGACCATCCAGACCGCATGCTCCAGTTCGCTGGTCGCAATCCATGTCGCTTGCCAGAGCCTGCTCAACGGTGAATGCGATATGGCGCTGGCTGGCGGCGCTTCGATTCGATTCCCGCATAACGTCGGCTCACCGAGACGCACCGTGCCCATATCACGGTGGAGCGCCGCACCGATCCCACACGTCGCGACGGGCACGAACCGCCGGTGATCGCGCGCGCCGAGGGGCGCAGCAGTCAGAGCGTGTTCGGTGAGCTCCTGCGC
>CALFML010000161.1 GCA_937879845.1 uncultured Myxococcales bacterium | reverse complement strand
CTTTCCCTACACGACGCTCTTCCGATCTAGGCATCGCGCGCCTCGTAGAGCTTGATCACCGCCCAGGTCGGCAGCGGGATGGTCGGCACCCGGATCGCGGTCACCGGCGAGGTGGTCGATGGCGTGCTGGTCGTCGGCGTGCTGGCGGGGACCGTGGTCGTGGTCGTGGTCGTGGTCGTAAAGACCTCGCTCGGGGCTCCGTCATCGGCGCCCTCGGGCGGTCGAATCTGCGCCATCGTCGCCAAAAGCTCGTTCATCGCCATGGTGCCGCCGGCGTCCTCGACGACCGCGCTCAGGTTGCTGCGGGTCTGCCGGTAGGCGTTGATGGCGATCTTGGTCTCTTTGGTCGGCACCTTGAGCGGACTTTTCTTGATGGCGGCGATGGCCAGGCGGATCTGACTCTCGCTGGCTGTCGTCGGCGGGATGACCCGCTTGCCGACTTTTTGCGGCTGGGCGGCGCGGATGGCTTCGCGCGCGAATGCCTCGAAGCCGTCGAGGAAGCGCTGATATGCGCCCGCCTCGCACTTGCTGGCGCGGGGACCGAACAGACCTTCGATTTCCTGATCCGCCGCTGCCTGGCTGGTCCCGTGCGACGATGAGGAGCGGATCCGCCCAAATGCCGCGTCATACACAGTGGTGCAGTTCTCAGCGCGGGCGAGGTCGGGCGCAAAGGCAGCCAGCGATAGGAAGGACAAGAGTCCGAGTAAGGTCGCTCTCATAGCACACATATTAGCTGAAACACGGCGCGGTGCTACCGCGCTTCCGCCATGAACCTGATTTTGTGGCGCCTAGCCGGACGGTCCTTGTTTTCGCCCTTTGACCTCGGCGGCCGGCCATGCTCGACTCCGCGTATGCGCACACCGCGGCAGCCGGAGCCGGAGCACGCTCGGCCGGAGCTTCCCACCGAGGGCGCCGCCGCCGCTACTAAGGGTGCCGCCGCGGCTCCGGCCGTGGCCGTACATCTCGCTCCGGTGCGTCCGTCTGGTGAGGCCGGCGCCGGATTGAGAGGACCGGCGGCGATGCCCAGGACCGCCCGCGCCGGCAGCAAGCTGGACCCGGCGCGGATCCGCGCCGCCGTCGCGGTTGAGCTTGCGCGGACGACGGTACTGGGCGTCCTTGGGAGCGCGGCCCTGTTTGCGCTGCTCGGAGGGGGACTGCTGGTTTGGCGAGCGCGTGCCGATGCCGCGATGGCAGCCCTTGACGGCAGCGGCGTCTTGTTCGCTGGACTGCTGTTCCTCGTGTGCTGCGGAACGTGGCGCGTCGGGCGCCTGGGGCAGACACGGCGGCCGACGTCATCCCCGGCCAGACGGCGCGCTCAGACGGCTGCGCCCGACCGGCTGCCATGGCTGCCGTACGTCCTTGCGGCGTTATTTCTGGGAACGGCAGTGGCGAGCGGGGTCGCGGCGATCTTGCGCCTTGCGGGTCTGCGCGGCGGGGAACGCACGGTCGGCGCGCTCCTGTGGACCGCCTGCTGCGCCGTGGCGGCGCTGGCCGTCGTGCTGCGTTGGCGCAGCTATTTTGCCGCCTTGAGCCAGCCGCTGCGAGGCCGCGGCGGCACCGAGAAAAGACCGCTGCTCTCCGTACGGGGCAAGCTGCTGGCGGGCTTTGGCTGGCTGCTCTTGTGGGTTACGGCGCTGGCGCTGCTCAAGCAGCTGATGCTGGGGCTTTTGGGAGAGCGAAGCGGGCCGCTGTTCTGGCGCGGGCTGTGGATCATGCTGCCCGTACAAGTGGTCGCCGCCGGCGGCGTCGTGGCGCTGGCCGTGGTCGGCCTGGCCTGGCCGGTGCGCGATCTGTTAAACCGCGCCGCGGCCGTGGTCGGTCAGGCCGCCGGCGGCCGCGGCGAGCTGCAGCGGCCGATCGTCCTTGGGGTCTCGGCGCCGACGGAGGTAATCGAGCTGCAGCGGCTGTTTGACCAGCTGCGGCGGCTGCTCTTGGCGCGCTTGCGCTCCAGCACCGAGCAGAACCTGCAGCTGGAAGCCGAGGTCGCCCGGCGCAGCGCCGAGCTCTCGCGACGCAACACCGAGCTTTCCGATGCGCTCACCCGCCTTGAGTCGGCGCGGGAGGAGCTATTACGGGCGGAGAAGCTGGCGACGGTCGGCCGCATCGCCGCGGGGATCACCAGCGAAATCGATGCGCCGGTGGCCCGCATGACCGATTGTTGCCGCCAGCTCAACCGCGCCGCCCAAGCGCTGCTCGCCGAGCCGCGCGGCGACGGCAACTCAGCGGAGCAGGCCGCCGCATCGCGCCTATTCAGTCAGTCGCTGGCGGCGCTCGATGCGCTCACCGATAGTGCCAAACGAGTGCGCGACATCGTGCGGGCGATGCGGGTGTACGTTCGACCCGGTGAGACGCAAGCCGGCCGCTGCGATGTGCACGACGTGCTCGATGATGTCCGGCAGCTTTTCGGCGAGCCGTTCCGCCACGTAATAAAAATCCATCGCGACAGCGCGGGCGCAACGTCCGCAAGTCAGGTGATGACGGTGCGTAGCGACCTGGCGCTGCTGCTCACGAGCTGGCTCGGACGGGTCGAGCCGCGGCTGCGCGAGCGTTCCGAGGCGCACGTCATCGTACGCACGCGGCTCATCACGGTGCCGCAGTCCCCGACGTCGTCCCCCCCGGCGCAGCAGCATATAGATTCGCCCAGCCTGAACTCCCCCGACGAGGCCGCAGGATCGGTTGTGCCATCGCTCAGGACGGTCTGCGAGCTGACCCTGCGCGACAACGGCCGACCACTGACCGCGGCCGAGCAAGTCGAGCCGCTGGGGCCGGAGCTGCTGCGCCGGCTCGGAGCGCGAGCCTGGGTCAGCCTGAGCTCTGCGCCCGCACCCGGCTCCCCCGCGGCGGAGCGCGCGCCCCGCGATTCAGCGCCGAACTCTGCCGCCGATGGGGAGACCGTACTTACCGTCCACCTGCCGGTTGCCGCAGCCGTCCTGCCGCAAGCTCGCTGAGCCCTGCGAGCCCACCGGCTGACCGTGGCTCCGCATCGTGTCCATCGCACCGGCTTTGGCCGGGCTGCTCGACCTGCTATCCATGCCGGCCTGACGCTGCGGTATAGCGCGGAGGTTAGGCTCGCTCTCGAAGCGATGGCATCGTATTGTGTACGTTGAATTTTGCTGTGAGGAGCAAGCAAGTGGCCGTAGTGCCCCAACCCGAGCCGACACCGTCAACGCCGCCGTCGCGCGCCTCCCTGGTGGTGATCTATCTGACGGTGTTTTTGGATCTCATGGGCTTTGGCATCTTGCTGCCGCTTATGCCCTATTACGCCATCCACTTCGGCGCCAAGGGGCTGGGGCTCGGGACGATGTTTGCGGCGTTTTCGGTGGCGCAGCTCGTCGGCGCGCCGCTCTTGGGGCGGCTTTCCGATCGCCTGGGACGCAAGCCGGTGCTCCTGGCAAGCCTGCTCGGCTCGGCGCTGGCTTACGTGGCGACGGGCTTGTCCGACAGCCTGCTGACGCTGATGGCGGCGCGGGCCTTGGCTGGGCTGTTTGCCGGCAGCATCGCGACCGCGCAGGCCTACGTCGCCGATGTCACCACCCCGCAAGAGCGCGCCAAGTACATGGGCCTTATCGGCGCCTCCATCGGCATGGGCTTTGTCATCGGTCCGTGGATCGGCGCCGAGCTCTCGCGCTTCGGCTTCGGGACGGCCGCGTTTTTCGCCGGTGGGTTGTCGCTCTTCAACGGCCTGTTCGGCCTGGTCGCCCTGCGCGAGCCGCCCCGGTCGAGCCGCCACCGCCTGCCGATGACGATGCAGCGCCTGCGGGAGATGTTTTCCTCCCCGGTGGTCGGGCGCCTGCTCATCTCGTCGTTTTTTCTCACCTTCGCCTTCGTCGCCATGGAGGCGACGTTCGCGCTGCTCGGGCAGCGCAAGTTCGACCTGAAGTCGGCCCAGCTCGGGCGCATCTTCGGGGCGCTCGGCGTGGTCATCGTCGTGGTGCAGGGGGGCCTGGTCGGCCGACTCGTGCAGCGGTTCGGCGAGCTGCGGCTGGCGCTTTTGGGCAGCGGTCTGCTGGCGGTCTTGCTCGGGTCGCTGCCGTGGATGCCGACGCTGCCGCTGACCGTGGTGGCGATTCTGGGGGTCGCGGCGGGGCAGGGGCTGCTCATCCCATCTCTGTCCTCGCTGCTGTCGCGCGCCAGCGGGGCGCATGAGCAGGGCGTGGTGATGGGTCTCGGGCAGTCGTTCGGCGCCCTGGCACGCGCGATGGGCCCGGTCATCGCCGGCTGGCTGTTCGATCGCGACGTGCACCTGCCCTATGCCATGAGCGGTGCGCTGATGCTGCTGCTCATCGGCATGCTCATGAGCCTGATGCCGCGGCTGCGTTAGCCCGACCCCCGGCTCCCCCAGACGCCGCGGTAGGACGTGGGCGAACTCTGTTGTGCCAGCCCCCCCGGCCATGGTAAACGCCGCCCATGCAAGTCGTGTGGCCAGGCGGCCCTTTTGGCCGTCAGCTGACTAAGGCGGGTGAACTCATGAGCAGGATCGGTTTGGGCTGCAGCCTGTTGGCGGCGCTGCCTCTTTTTGGCTGTAGCGGCCTGATTGATCCGGATCCGTACCTTGGTACCGTCGATCCGGCAGGGTTTGATGCCGCCCTGCGGTTCGCCACCGTCTCCACCGATGCCACCCGCGCCTGCCTCATTCCCCGGCGGGCGCTGAAGTTAGCCGCAGCGGGCGGACTGGATAGCTCGACCTGGGTCTACCTGGGCGGCTTGACGGCAACGCAGCTTGATATCAGCAACGCCGCCGATGCGTCCAAGTCGCTGCCCGCCGCCGCCTACAAGATCGACGGCTGCAACGCGCCGGAAGGCCGCGGCGATGCGCATCAGTTCGACACGCGCCTGGAAAACTATCAGCGCGATGTGCAGTACCCCGTGCTCTCGGTCGGGACGGTACCGATGCTGGCCGGGACTTCGGCCGAGCCGGCCTCGCTGCGCACGTACAAGCCCTGGCATGTCGTGGTGCCGGCGGAGCTTACTAGCTCGGTGCGCGATCGCATGGGCTGCAACGACGTGAAGTCGGAGCGCTCGCTGCTCGAACGCGCCGGCTGGGATCGCCAAAACAAGATGTTTGCCGACGGCGGCCCCAGAGATATCGATATCAAGTTCCCGACCCGCGCGCAGATTCAGGCGGGCACGGTGGCGTTCAAGGACTGGCCGATGGTCAGCGTCGCCGTGCCCATCGGCGCATCGACGGATCCGGCGCTGGCCTGTCCGTTTGTCACCGGTGGCATGGCGCGCTATCCCAAGTTCCCCGGCGATCCCAACGCCACGTTCCAGTTCCCAGCGCAGTCGTGGCTGCGCGGGCTGCTCGGCGGGTACCTGGACGGCGGCGATCTCCCGGTCACCAAGGATCCGACCAAGTGTCCGGCGCTGCTGCCGACGACCAAGGCGTGTTCGATGACGATGCCGTGCGATACGGCGGCGGGAGAAGTCTGCGGCAGCGGCGGGACTTGCGTGGCGCCGGTGCCGATCTGTCCGGTGCAGAACGAGCTGTACGTCTCGACGGCGGAAGTGGCGATGCCGACGGACGCGAACATCAGCGATCCGTTGCCCAATGCCAAAGTCACGCTGAAGGACACGATGGATCCGACCAAGACGCGCTCGGCCGACATCTTGGCGATCTTCGCGGCGGTGCCGGGGCAGCCGGGGTATTCGCCGGTGTGCCGGGTGCGTTATTTCGACCCGAACAAAGTGAACTGCTTGGCCAAGGAATCCGAGGCCATCGCCCCGCGGCAGCTGTGCACCCCGGCGGAGATCGTCGCGGCCGGGGCTGTGGTGGCGACGCGCGATGTGTTCGTTCACTGTCTGTTCTTGAGCAGCGCCAAGCCTAGCTCCTAGGCCGCTTCATTCGCTACCTCATCTTGCGGGCTGCGATCGGGCGCTGGCTGCGCCGCGCGCCCGGTCACGCACCCAGATGACGGCATAGGTGAACGCAATCAGCGCGAGCACGAGAACCGTGGCTAGCGGCATATCCAGGCGATGTGCGATCGGCCGCGCCAGCCGGCCGTAGCACAGGGGGATGTGCACCGCGTACGCGAGCAACGAGCCGCGTCCCAGGCGCACAAGCCAAGTCGTGAGGCGGGTGGCGGACCGCCACGCCCCTAGCTGCGCAACGGCCAAGCCGACCAAAAGGACGGCGAGTGCGCGGGTGCAGCCTTCAAGAAAATTCCACGCTACGGCCGGGTGGCTGCGCGACAGTCGGCCGCCCAGCGCCGCCACCGTGATGACGGTCAGGTGCTGCCACAGCGGCACCATCGCCACGAGCAGCGCTGACAAAAAGACGCTCAAGCGGAGAGACGGCGGACGTCGCTGCAGCCAGTCGCCGATGGCGACGCCGACCGCGGTGAAGCCGCACAGCGGCAGCAGCGGAAAGCGCGTGTAGGGCGCCACATCGAACAGCAGCGCCGCCGGCACCGCCAGCCAGCCGGTCGGCGGCGACACCCAGCGCCCGAGCGCGACTGCGGCCAAGATAGCAAACGTCGCCAGCCCGGCGGCGCGCAGCGCAAGGTGCGTCCGCCCCAGGAGCAGAAACGTGCACACCAGCATCGACAGCCCGATGCAGTGAAGAATGTCGGCCCGCAAGAGCGCGCTCACCGCCGCACTCCCCCAGGTTCCCTCGATAACGACATAAATCAGGCTCACGAGATAGCCGTACCCGACGACCTGCAGGCCGCGCCCGGCCAGGCTTTTCCGCGCCGCCGCCGTGGGGACGCCGCGCTTGTGCGCCGCGCTCATCGCCAGGCTCAGCCCGACCCCGGCAAGCAGCAGGAACAGCGGCGCGGGAATGTTGGCGAACGCCCGGCTCAGCGCGTAGCCCCAGCCCGCTTTCGCTTGCGGCGCCGCCCAGCCGTCGAAAGCGTGGGTCTGGATCATCAGAACCACCGCCAGCCCGCGCGCCAGATCGATTCCGACACTGCGGCTCGGTGCTGCCGGTCCAGTCTGCGCCATGCCTAAAGTCTCGCACGGGGGCGGCCGACCCTTGCGGCCTACTTCTTTTTGGCCAGGCGCACCACGACCTCTTCGATGCGGCGCTCATTGGCGGCGACGATTTCGACGGTCACTCCGCCGAGGATCAGGGTCTCGCCGATCTTGGGGATGTGCTTGATTTGATCGAGGATGAGGCCGCCCAGCGACTCATAGTCATCCGATTCGGGCAGGGCGAGGCGCAGTTCCTTGTTGACCTGGGCAACGGCGATGCGCGCCTGCACGCGATAGCTGCCATCGCGCTGACGGATGATGGTGGGGGGGGCTTCGTCGTACTCGTCGTTGATCTCCCCGACGATCTCTTCCAAGATGTCCTCGACGGTGACGATGCCTACCGCACCGCCGTACTCGTCAACCACGACGGCCAGGCCCTGACGCATGCGCTCAAGCCGCGCCAGCAGGCTCATCGCCTGGCTCGACTCGGGGACGAACTGCGGGGTGCGCGCCAGCTGGCCGGCGGTGGCGGTGCGCGGCGCCTTGAGGACATCGAAGGCGTGGACAAAGCCGACGATCTGGTCGAGCCGGTCGCGGTAGATCGGGATGCGGCTGTATTTTTTGTCGGCGATCTCCCGCGCCAGGTCGGCCACCGTCGCCGACTCCGGCAGCGCGACCACGTCCGAGAGCGGCACCATGACGCTATAGACCGTGATGCTGGCAAAGTCGAAGATGCGGGAGATCATCGACCGCTCGCCCTCGGTCACGTCCGACGGCAGGGCCGGCAGGCTCGGGTCGGCGTTGACCTCCGGGCCGAGGTTTACCAGGGTTTCGATCTCGTCGCGGGTTACAAGCTTGTGGTGCACGTCGATGCCCATGCGCCGCGACGTGGTGGCCGAAACCCGCGCCAGCACCGCGACCAGCGGCGCCAGCACTTTCGTCGCGCCGTGGAGGATATGGGCCATGACCGGCGCCAAGGCGTTAGCGTACTGACGGACAATCGCCTTGGGGACGATCTCGCCGAAGATGACGATGACCGGCGTAAGACCAAGGCTCAGAAACAGCTCGACGTGGGCCGGGTGGTGGCGGTGCAGCCACAAGGTGAACACGACGGTGGAAGTGACCACCGACAGCTGCGTCCCCAGCAGCGTGGTGGCGAGCAGGCGGTGCGGCGAGGTCAGGAAGTGTTCGACGTAGCCGGCGCCGCGGTGGCCTGACTCCGCCAGCCGGCGGATGTGGGCGCGGTCGGCGCTGACGATGGCGATCTCGGTGCTGGAGAACAGCGCCTCCAGAAACAGGCACACAAGCCCTATGGCTAAAGGAATCGCCATCACCCGCCCTCCACCGGCGGTTGGCTCGGCGGGACGATGACCTGGGGTCCGGACGGCTGCGAGTCGGCGATATCGCCAAACAGCGAGTGCAGCAGATCCTCCATGGTCAGAAGGCCGGCGAGGCGGCCGTACTCATCCACGACCATGGCGATCATGGTTTTGCGCCGCTGGAACTCGCGGAAGACCCGCTCGCACTTGGCGCGCTGCGGCACGAACAGCGGCGGGTGCAAAAGATCCGACAGCGGCCGGCCCTCAAGGTCGCCGTAGCTATAGCCGACCAGGTCCTTGGCGTAGAGGATGCCGACGATGTTGTCGCGGCGCCCGCGGTAGATGGGCACCCGCGAGTAGCGCTGGCGCGACACCGCCTCGACGATGCGCAAAAGCGGCATGTCCTGCGGCAGGGCGAACACTTCGCGCGCCGGCGTCATGAGCTTGCCGACGGTCAGATCGCCGAAGTCGAGGACATTGTGAATGAGCTTGCGCTCGGTGCCTTGAATCTCGCCTTCGGCGCTGCCGATGTCCACCAGGGTGCGGAACTCACGCTCGCTGAGGACCGGCGCGGCTTCGGTGTGGCGGGCTTTCTTGCCCAGCAGCAGCAGCAGGACCCCGTCGGCAATCGTGCTGATGATCGTCCGCGGAACCCACAAGATCCAGGTCAGCAGCACGGTGGGCCGCGACACCAGCCGCGCCCAGCGCTCGGCGAGCTTGATGCCCACCGTCTTGGGGATGAGCTCGCCGAAAGTCACGAGCAGCGGAACCGTCAACAGCGTCGCGATCACCGCAATCACCGCATCGCGTGAGGACGGCCGCAGAAGGTCCACCCGGCTGCTCAGCCGCGCCGGAAGGCTGGCGAGCACGCGGGTCACGGTCTCGGGGTTGACCAACACTGCCGGGATTCAGAATCAGTTTCGGCTGAAGTTGAAGCGTCACATCGGGTCTGGTCTGCTCAACTAGCACACGTCCTGAAGCATCTACTTGAGAAAAACTACTTTGGATGTGGGTATGCCCCACAAAGCACCAAGGGGTATCGAAATGTTCGAAGTTTAAACTCGCGGTCATCGAGTTGAGGATGTATTCCCACAACGGGTCGCGCGGACTGCCATGCGCCATAGACGCTTCTCCGCGCACCTTGGTTTTGCTCGGCAGAGACTTAATGAAATCAATATTGCTGGCGGTAAGCACTTTCTCGTGATACATCAACGAACGCTTGGTATCGCCGTTGAATGTCTCTAACGACATGCGCCCAACAACCGCCACATCATGATTGCCCATCAAACAGGTCAGGTTCTTGATTTCCTGTACTTCCTCCACCACAGCATTCGGGTCCGGTCCATATCCAACAAGATCACCAAGGCACCACGTTTCATCTACTGACCCCGCATCTTTTAATACAGCTTCCAACGCCGTATAGTTCGCATGAATATCCGACATGACCAAAATACGCATATTATTCCAACAGCCTCGCAATATGTTCGATGATTTTTTCAGCCACTTCACTTTTGCTCATGAGCGGCAATATTTCCTGAGTTCCATTTGCAAACAATAAAGTAATTCGATTGGTTTCTACGGCAAACCCGGCATCACTGGCAGAAATATCATTGGCGGCAATAAAGTCCAAATTTTTGGATGCCAGCTTTTCGGATGCATTTGCCAGTAAGTCGCGACTCTCCGCCGCAAACCCTACTGTGACCTTGAAACGCCTCTGGACTCCGCTCTGGCTTGCCAGCGTTTTCAGGATATCTGGTGCTGCCTCAAGCTGGATCTGCGGAATGCCGTCACGCTTTTTGAGTTTGTCTTTCGCCACACTCACCGGGCGGAAGTCTG
>CALFML010000160.1 GCA_937879845.1 uncultured Myxococcales bacterium | reverse complement strand
GAGCGGCTCGTGCGACTTCCTGAGCTTGGCCGGGTGAGTACAGATAGTCCGGGTCAGCGGGGCGGAAGTCGTGGACTCGGTTGTATCGGCGGGCGACGTCGGCCCGGTCCAGGCCGCGGGCCCGCTCGGGGACGAGTCCGGCGCGGATCAGGCGTTCGACCCAGGGATCTGTGAGCGTGGTGGTGGTCATGTCAGCCCTCCGCGGTCACGGTCAGGCCGACGAGGTGGTGATACTCGGCTGGTGCGCTGAGCACCGCGACTTCGTAGATCGCTTCGACGCTCGCATACTGCGGCCCCTCGCCGGTGAACTCGATCAACGTGTCGAGTGCCCAGTCAGTGAGGCAGGTCGTGGGTGTGGGCGGGGAAATGTCGATGTCTAGGACATGTGTGAAGGCATCCCCGTTGGCGTAGGCGTTCTCTACGCGGATGGTGAGCGGGACGGTGAGCGACGGGTCCTTGGGGCTGTCTTGGGTGGGGGCGATGTCACTGTAGGGGATCAGGGCCATTTTCTTGCCTTCGAAGTTTAGGAGCTGGGCTGCGCGGACTCACCGAGCGGGCTCGCCGATTCAAGCACCTTCTCGGCCAGCGCCGCGCGCTGCTCGCGCCGGCAGTCGCGGGCCAGCGCCGCGACCTTGGCCGCGGGCTCGGTGCCGACGAAGCGCGCGGTCTCAAACAGGTAGATGGCCTCGAGCTCGGCGTAGGCATGCTCGAGCTCGCGGTTGAAGACCAGGTAGTCGTACAGGTGGTAGTGGCGGAGCTCCTCAGTGGCCTTGCGCAGGCGCGCTTCGATGACCGCCAGGTCGTCGGTGGCGCGGGTGCGCAGGCGCTCCTCCAGCACCTGCAGCGACGGCGGCAGGATGTACACCAGGCGCGCCTCGTCGGGGAATTCCTGGCGGAGCTTCTTCGCCCCCTGGTAGTCGATGTCGAGCAGCAGGTGCTGGCCGCCGGCGAGCGCCGCCCGCAGCGTCGGCAGCGAGGTGCCGTAGCGGCGGCCATGGACGACGCACCACTCGGCGAACGCGCTGGCCGCGACCATGCCGTCGAACTCGGCGTCGCTCACGAAGTGATAGTCGACGCCGCCCTGCTCGCGCCCGCGCCGCGGTCGGGTGGTGTACGAGACCGAGAAGCGCAGCTCGCGGTGCTCATCGAGCAGCCGCCGCGCCAGGGTCGTCTTGCCCGCCCCCGACGGCGAGGAGACTACGAGGAGGAGGCCGCGCGGGCGGCCAGCCGCCGACTGCAGCGACGATGCCTGCGACGATGACAGCGGCGATCCCGGTCCTTGTCCCGAAGAACTCTGGGCTCGCTCGGCCACGGCGCGCTCCTACTCCTGCGCCTGCGCGCCGCCCTGCAGCTCGGGCTCGGGGGCCGGCGGGCTCTGGGTCGAGGGCGGCGGGCTGCCGGCGGGCTCGGTGCCGCGCTCCAGCCGCTCGGCCACGGTCTCGGTCTGCAGGGCCGACAGCACGATGTGGTGCGAGTCGGTGATAAGGATCGACCGGGTGCGCCGGCCCTGGGTCCCATCGATGAGCCGGCCAAGCTTGCGCGCCTCTTCCTTGAAGCGCTTCATCGGCGCCGACTCCGGGCTGACGATCGCCACCACCCGCTCGGCGACCACTGCGTTGCCGTAGCCGATGTTCACAAGCCGCACAGCGCCCCCCTTGCTTGCCGAGACCGTTTTTTCGCTACCGGGATCTTACTCGACATTCTGAATCTGCTCCCGCAGACGCTCCAGCTCTGCCTTCATCGCCACGATACGGGCCGCGACCTCAGCGGACTGCGACTTCGAACCGATTGTGTTCACCTCGCGGTGGAGCTCCTGGGTCAAAAAATCGAGCTGTCGTCCAGCCAGGGCATCACCTTGGCACAGACGCAGGAACTCCGCCATATGCGCTCGCAGGCGCGTGATTTCCTCGCTGACATCCAAGCGATCGGCTAGTAGCGCCACCTCCTGCGCCAGGCGCTGCGGATCGAGCGGCTGCGCCGGGGCGCTCCCTTCCAAAAGCCGCGCGACGCGCTCGCTCAGGCGGCGGCGGTGCTGCTCCGGCGCCTGCTCGACCAGGCGGATGATCTCCTCCAGAAGCCGCCCGAGCGTCGTCAGCCGGGCCCCCAGATCCTGGTGCAGGGCCTGGCCTTCGCGCTGGCGGCTCTGGTAAAGACCCTCCAGCGCCTGCTCGACCAGCGGCTCGACGGCGCGGAAGCGGCCCTCGGCGTCCAGGCCGCTCTCGCCCATGGAGACGACCCCGGGCTGGCCGGTCACGATCTGAAAGATCGCCGCCTCCGCCGGGGCCGGCAGCGCGCCGGTGGACTCCAGGCCGATCGCCTGCCACAGCCGGCGCAGCGCCTGCCCGTAGGCGCGCCCGAGCTCCACATCGACCTGGACCTGCGGCCGCGCCGCTTGGACGCCGTCGTGGCGCACGGTGATGATGACGCTGCCGCGGTGCACCCGCTTGCGCAGGGCTTGGCTCAGCAGCTGTTCCAAGAGCGGATCGCTCCAGCTTAGCGGCAGCCGGAGCTTGAGGTCGAAGAAGCGGTGGTTGAAGCTGCGCATCTCGACGACGCAGCGGCGACCTTCCACTTCGCCGCTGGCATAGCCAAAGCCGGTCATGCTCCGCATCAGGCTCTGCTCCCCGCGGCCTTGTCGCCGGCGGCAGCGGTCTTATACCAGTCCAGGGTCCGGCGCAGACCTTCGGCGAACGAGACGCCGGCGGTGTAACCCAAAAGCTCGCGCGCCACCGTGATGTCGGCCAAAGAGTGGCGCACTTCGCCGGCACGCGGCTCGCTGTGGCGGGCCTTGATCGGCCGCCCGAGCAGCCGGCCGAGCCCCTCCAGCACCTCCAGCAGCGTCACCGCTTCGCCGCAGCCGATGTTGATGACGCGGCCGGCGACCCGCTCCGCCGGGGCGCTGCAGGCAAGGAGGTTGGCCTGCACGACGTTATCGACGTGGCAGAAGTCGCGGGACTGGAGCCCGTCGCCGTAGATCGTCGGCTCCTTCTGGCTCAGGCAGGCGCGGACGAAGTTCGGAATCACCGCCGCATACTGCGAGGTCGGATCCTGGCGCGGCCCGAAGATGTTGAAATAGCGCAGGGCGACCGCCGGGACGCCGTAGACGCGGCTGTAGACGGCGCAGTAGTGCTCCCCGGTGAGCTTGCTGGCGGCATAGGGCGAAAGCGGCGCCACGGGGTGGTCCTCACGCTTGGGCTGTTCCGGTAGGAGATCGCCATAGGCCGCGCACGAGGCGGCGAACACCACCCGGCGGATCCGGCCGCTGCGGCGGGCGGCTTCCAGCACCTGCAGCGTCCCGAAAGCGTTTATGCGATCGCAGTCGAGCGGCCGGTCGACCGACCAGGGCACCGACGGCATCGCCGCAAGGTGGAGGATGTAGTCGATCCCGACCAGGGCCCGATCAAGGACGCTGGGATCCAAAATGTCGCCGCGGACGAGCTCGAACTTGGCATCCGCGCGCCGCAGCTCGACGAGGTTGGACTCGCGTCCGGTGCTCAAGTTGTCGAGCACGCGCACCGTGTCGCCGCGCCCGCTGAGGGCATAGGCGAGATTCGACCCGATAAAGCCGCACCCGCCGGTCACAAGATACGACGCCATATCGGGCAGTTATACCGATCGCGACGGGACGGATCAATTACGATCTGCCGCCCGATCGCCTAAGCTCTGCCGCCCGATCGCCCAAGCGGTTCGCATGCTGTTTGCCGCGGTTTGAATAGACGTTCGCACGGAGCCTTTAGGGGGCTGGATTCGCAGGGCCGGCCGGGTTACGATTATTGTCAGAGTTACGCCGGTGTCCGAGTTCGTCGCTAAGGGGTGGTTGAAAGCAGCGGCTATCTGTGGCACCTGTATTATCTGTACGGGCATTTCATCATCAAGAAAAAGCCAGAGGGAGGCCTCATGCGGACCTTGTTTGAGCACAGCCCTGTTGCGGCCCGCGCGCTGGGCCATCGGCCGTCGCCAGAGCGAGGGCCGGGGCGCAATGTCCTAGTTCGTCGAACCATCGCTACCGCGCTGCTCAGCGGCGTGATGTTCTCCGGGGCTGTCGCTGGTGCCGAGGAGCCGATCGTGGTGGCCGATGACGCCGTCGTCACGGCGCCGGCCGCTCCGGCGCCCGCCGTGACCACGCAGTCGACTACGACGACCACCGTGACGGCGACCACGCCGACGGTCGCCGCTCCGGTCGCCCCGGTGGTGGCCGCGCCGCCGGTATTCACCGCGCCGCCGGCGCCGGTGCAGCCGCTGGTTGCGCCGACGCCGACGCCGCTGCCGCCGACCTCGGGCTACCAGGGACCGATCTACTTCAACGGGCCCGTCTGGATCATGCCGGCGCAGCCCGGTGCGCAGCCGGTGCTCCCGCAGCAGCTGCCGCCGCCGCCGGTCTACGTCGCCCCGCCGGTGCTGCGGCATCGGCCGCTCTACATCCCGCCCCTGCGCCGCTACACCCCGAGCCGCCCGAGCACACCGGTGCAGCGCGGGCCGGTGGTCGGCCTCGGCGCCCGCTTTACCGCCCTTGGTGTGAGCAACCAGGAAGTGTTCGGCAAGAAAGTGAACCTGGTCGGCGGCGGCATCCAGGTCCGCTTCCGCAACCAGGGCCACTGGGGCTTCGAGCTCGGAATGGACGCCCTGCGCACCAGCATCGCCGACAGCGCGTTCGTGCGCAGCTCGTACCCGTTCACCTTTGCGCCGATGCTGTACCTGCGCAAGAACCGGCACGACACCCACTTCAACATCTACGGCGTCGCCGGCTTTGGCCTGATGTCGGACAACATCGTCCTTTATCAGGAGAGCGCCCAGGAGCGCAAGCAGCAGTTCTGGGAGGTCATGGGCCAGGTCGGCGGCGGCATCGAGGTCCGCTTCACCCACCTTGCGCTGTTCGCCGACATGCGGGCGGTGGGCATGCTGCTCGATGACTCGACGCAGGCCGGTCAGTTCTATCAGAACATCGACGGCGGCCCGGTTCCCGCAAGCAGCTTCGGCTATAAGGCGAACATCGGCGGGATGCTCTGGTTCTAGCTGCCGCCCGTGGGCCCCGCCGCCGGCCGCTTGGCCGGTGGGCGGCGGCGATCTGACTCGGTCCTGCATCATCCGGCTCAGCGCCCGCGCCCGCCCAGCTTCCCTCCCTCGGCGACGAGACTCACAAAAACCTGCATGAATACTGACAAGCCCCACGCCGCCCGGCTGCCGGACTTTCCGCGCGGCGCCTCGCTCAACCTGGACTTCGAAGGGACGGCGGTTCCCGCTTTCGCTAGTGAAACCGTGGCCGTGGCGCTGCTCGCGGCCGGCCACCGGGTGCTCAGCCGGTCGATCAAGTTCCACCGTCCGCGCAGCGCCTTCTGTCTGACCGGCGACTGCGGCGCATGCCTCATGCGGATAGACGGCCAGCCCAACATTCGCGCCTGCCGCACGCCGGTAAAGCCGGGCCTGCGCTGCGAGCGCCAGAACGCCTGGCCCTCGGCCGACGTGGACATCTTTGCCGCGGCCGACCTGGTGTTCCCGCACGGCATGGATCACCACACCCTCTTGACCGCGCCGCGCCCGCTCAACCAGGCGATGCAGCGGGTGGTGCAGCAGCTCGGCGGCCTGGGCCGCTTGCCGGAGCAGGCGCCAAGCCCCGCTGAGCTTCAGCCCGGCCGCAGCCGCCATGTCGCGGTGGCGGTGATCGGCGGCGGACCGGCCGGACTCGCCGCCGCGACGGCCGCGGCGCAAACGCTGGCCGCCCAAGGCGAGCCCCGCGGTCAAGTGTTGCTTATCGAAGCCTCCCCGGCCGCGGGCGGCAGCTACCTCAGCGACCCGCGATTCGGCCGCGACGCCGCCGCCGCCGCGCTAACCGCGGCCCGCGCAGTCGGCGTCGAGCTCCTCACCCAGGCGGTCGCCGCCGGCTATTATCCCGAAGAGCACAACCCGGCCGCACCGGCGGGAACGCTGGGGCTTGTCGCCGTCGCCACCGCGAACGGGCTGCTCAAGCTCAGCGCCTCCCGCTATATCTACGCCACCGGAGGCCACCTGCAGAACGCGCTCTTTCTCGACAACGATCGTCCCGGCGTGCTGGCCGGGCGGGCGGTCGGCATGCTGCTGGGCGGCCACGGAGTCCTGCTCGGACGGCGGCCGCTTCTGGTCGGGGAAGGCGACTACGCCGAGGCGCTGGCGGCGGCGCTCACGGCGGCCGGGGCGCAGGTCGAGCGCATCGACGGCTCGCGCGAGCGGCTCGTCCGCGCCGACGGCAACCCGTGGGTCCAGGCCGCGGTGGTCGCCACCGCCGAGGGCCTGGAGCGCCACACGAGCTGCGACCTGATTGCCATCGCCCTGCCGCCCGCCGCCGCCTCTGAGCTGGCGCAGCTGCACGGGGCCCAGGTCGCCTTTGATCCGCACCGCGGCTTCTGCGTCGTCACAGACGAAAACGGCCGCACGAGCGTCCCCGCCGTATTCTCCTGCGGCGAGGTCTGCGGCCAGCCCGGCGTCTTTGCGGCGGCGCAGCACGGGCAAGCGGTCGGCCGGGCGGCCGCCGCCGAGCTGTGGGGTTAGCGGCAGCCATGTCAATCTCCAGCAAGATCGTTGTCTGCCGCTGCGAAGACGTGACGCTCGGCGACCTCGAGCAGGCCATGGCCGACGGCTACCTCGATATCGAAGAGGTGAAGCGCTTCACCGGGCTTGGCACCGGACCCTGCCAGGGCAAGGAGTGCCTGGTTCCGACCTGCCGGCTGCTGGCCCAGGCGCGCCGCCGCGATCCCGACCGGGCGCAGCGCCAGCCGGAGGCCCCGACGGTCGATCATCCGTTCACGGTCCGGCCCCCGGTATACTCGCTTGCCCTGGGCCTGCTTGCGCGCAGCAGCGAACCAGCGCCGACCGCCGCAGCGCCGGCCGAGACGGCTGAGACCGACGCGGCGCATGCCGCTCCCGATTCCGGCGATGCCGCCGCCATCGCCGCCATCGCCGCCGTCAAGCCCCTGGCCGCGCCGCCCCGCGCCGCCCCCCTGCCCGCCTTCACCGGCCGCGGCTTTCCCGCCAGCGCCCGCACCCTCGCCCGCGAAGGCGAGACCGTGATCCTCGGCGGCGGCATCATGGGCCTGGGCATCGCCTATGAGCTGGCCCGCCGCGGCCGCAGCGATGTCCACGTCATCGAGCAGAGCTACCTCGCCAGCGGCGCCTCCGGCCGCAACGGCGGCGGCGTGCGCATGCAGTGGTCGACGGAGCTCAACGTCCGCCTGATGCAGGAGTCGATCGAGCTGTGCCGCCACTTCGCCGGCGAGATGGGCGTCAACGTCTGGCTGCGCCAGGGCGGCTACCTGTTTCTCGCCCGCAGCGCGGCGGAGCAGCGGCGCATGGAGCAAAACGTCGCGCTGCAGAACCGCTGCGGTGTGCCCACCCGCATGCTCGAGCCCAAGGACATCCGCCGCATCGTGCCCGAGCTCGAGCTCACCGGGATCGTCGCCGGCTGCTTCAACCCGCGCGACGGGGTGGTGTTCCCGTGGCCGTTCCTGTGGGGCTACGCCCATCGCGCCGCCGAGCTCGGGGTGCAGATCCACACCTATACGCGGGTGCTCGGCATCGAGCCGACCGCCGGCGGCTTCCTCTGCCGCACGAGCCGCGGCACCATCCGCGCCGCCCGCGTCATCAACGCCGCCGGCGCCTGGTCGCCGGCCCTTTCCCGCATGGTCGGCGTCGAGCTGCCCAACCGCCCCCACCGCCACGAAATCCTATCGACCGAGCCGCTCAAGCCGTTTCTCGGACCGCTGGTCAGCCTCCTGTCGAGCGGCCTTTATTTCTCGCAGTCGATGCGCGGCGAGATCGTCGGCGGCATCACGGTTGCCGACCACGGCCACGAGATCAAGCTCGGCTCGCGCCTGCTGTTTCTGGAGACCATCGCCCGCGATCTGGTCGCCATCATGCCGCGCCTGGGCCAGGTCAAGGTCGTGCGCCAGTGGGCCGGGCCGTACGATGTCTCGCCCGACGGCTACCCGATCCTCGGCGAGCCCGACGGGCTGCCCGGCTTCTACCTCGCCTGCGGCTTTGTCGGCCACGGCTTCATGATGGCCCCGGTCATCGCCCGCTACTACGCCGACCTTTTGTGCGGCGGCGCCCGTCATCCCATCTTCGATCGCTGCAAGCTGTCGCGCTTCGCCGCCGGCACCGGCGATCGGGAAGAGATGATCATCGGCTGAGCCGCCGCGGCCCGAGCCGGCGGGCCTTCTAGAATTGGCGCGGGCGGACGGCCCTGTGGTACGCAAGCTGGATGCGGTCCATGCACGCGCAGCTCCTCTCCGGGATGGAGCTTTACCGCGAGGTGATCCTGACTCGCATGGCCAAGGCGCGCGAGTCGCTGTGGATCAGCACCGCCAACGTGAAGGAAATGTACATCGAGCGCGAGGGCTCCTACCGCTCGATTCTCGAGCTGTTCGCCGAGCTGTGCCAGCGCGGCGTCGATCTCCGGCTCTTGCACGCCGAGCTGCCCTCGCGGCCGTTCCGCGCCTCGTTCGATAAGGCAAAGGCGCTGTGGTCCGGGGGTCTGGAGCTGAAGATCTGCCCGCGGGTGCACTTCAAGGCGGTGATTGTCGACGGCGCCTGGATCTACCTCGGCAGCGCCAACCTCACCGGCGCCGGGCTTGGCGCCAAGCAGGAGGACAAGCGCAACTTCGAGCTCGGCTTCATCACCGAAGACTTCGAGGTCATCGACCGCGCCACCGCCCTGTTTCAGAGCGTCTGGTCCGGCGCCGAGTGCCGCACCTGCAAGCTGCGTGAGGTCTGTCCCGACCCCATCGGACTCCCCGCCCCGGCGATCCCGCGGCGGCGGCTGCGCCGCAAGAGCTGAACGGACGGCGGACGGGCGCATCGTCCACGAACCCGCCGGGGGAACCTTAGGGGGCGCGCGAAAAGACCAAGACCGCGTTGTTGCCGCCGAAGGCGAAGCTTGCCGACATCACGACATCCACGCGGGCGGCACGGGCGGCTCCCTGGATGAAGTCGAGCCCGAATTCCGGATCCGGCGTCTGCAAGTGCACGGTCGGCGGCAAGGACTCATCCAAAAGCGCCAGCACCGATGCCACCGCTTCGATTGCGCCCGCCGCGCCCAGCGTATGGCCGACCATCGACTTGATTGAGCTTATCGGCACTTGGGCGGCGCGCGGCCCAAGCAGCGACCGCACCGCGGCGCTCTCTGCGGCATCGTTGTGCGGCGTGCCCGTGCCATGCGCATTGATATAGCCCACGGCTTCCGGCGGCAGCTGGGCATCGCGCAGCGCGGCACGCATGGCCCGCAGCGCGCCGGCGCCCTCGGGATGGGGAGCGGTCATATGGTGGGCATCGCAGCTTAAGCCGGCGCCGCGCAGATACGCATGGATGCGCGCCCCGCGGCGCCGCGCGTGCTCCTCCGACTCGAGCACCAGCACCGCGGCGCCCTCGCCTAGATTCAAGCCTTTGCGCTCGATATCAAAGGGCCGGCAGAGCTCCGGCGCCGTCGCGCGCAGGGCGGAGAAGCCGGCGCACGTCAAGCGGCACAGACCCTCGGCGCCGCCGGCCAGCGCCACCTCGACCCGCCCGAGCGCAACCAGATCCAGCGCCTGGCTTATAGCAATCGCCGAGGAGCTGCACGCGGTCATGATCGTCGACCGCGGCCCGCCGGCAGCAAGCGCCCGCGCTACCAGATCCGTGACCGCAGCCGGCTGATGCGGGATAAGCTGCGCCGCGTTGGGCAGCACGGGATCGGAATCGGCAAGGAGCGCCCGTAGGTAGTCCTCGGTTTCGGCGGCGCCGCCGGTGCCGATGCCGAATAGGATCGCCGCCGCCGACAACTCCCGACTCCCCAGCCGCGCATCCGCGGCCGCGCTGAGCGCCGCGCGCAGACCGAAGCGGTCTGGCCGCGAGGTATGCCGCGGCAGCGCCGCGCGCGCGACAAGCTCCGGCAGCTCGGGCTCCGGAGCTTGTCCGCACAGCTCACTGCGGCTGCCTCCGGCATCGAACAAAGTCAGCCGGCTGATGCCGCAGCGCCCGGCCCGCAGCCCGTCGGCAAATGCCGATACGAGATCGGAAGAGCACACGTCTGAACTCCAGTCACGCCAATGTATCTCGT
>CALFML010000159.1 GCA_937879845.1 uncultured Myxococcales bacterium | reverse complement strand
GCCGCAATGGCTCGGGAGCGACGGCCGCGCCTGGTCAAGGGGCAGCTCCAGCGGCCTGCATCCGCAAAGCTGCGTCTTCCAGTAGGACAGCGCCTCCTCGAAGCGCGACCCCTGGAGGAGAGTACGCTGCCAGGCGCTGATATCCGCCACCTGAAAGTGTAGCTCGGGCAGCGGCGAGCGAGCCCCGGCGCGCATGACCGGATAGAGAACTGCCAGCTCATGCAAAAAGACGCCCATCGACCAGCCGTCTGAGATTGCATGGTGCATCGTCAGCAGGAGGACATGATCTTGGGCTGACACCTGCAGCAGCAAGGGTCGAAATAGCGGCCCCTGGGCCAGGGAAAACGGCCGGCGGCCCTCTTGGGCGACAAGCTCAAGCAGCTCTGCCTCGGCTAAATCAGGCGTAGGGGCGGTGAGCTGGCGGATGGGGAGCGGCTTTTGCGCCTCCGGCGGGTGGATGTGCTGAATCGGACCGGTCTCGCCGCTTACGAACGTGGTCCGCAGGGACTCATGGCGGCGCACGATCTCGGCGATGGCCAGACGCAGGCTTTCGACCTCCAGGGGTCCACGCAAGCGCAGCGCCGCCGGGATGTTGTAAAGAGGCCGGCCCGGATCCAGCTGATCGAGGAACCACAAGCGCTGCTGGGCAAACGACAGCGGCAGCGGAGCATCGCGGGGGATGCGCACGATGGGGGCCGTAATCGCCGGCGCCACCGTCTCTTGCCGCTCGGCGATCACCGCCGCCAGCTTGGCGACGGTTGGCGCGGCAAACAAGGCAGCGAGCGGCAGATCGATGCCGAGGTTGCTGAGGATGCGGGACATGACCTGGGTGGCGAGCAGCGAGTGCCCTCCCAGCGCGAAGAAGCTGTCGTGAATCCCGACCCGCGGTACATGCAGCAGCTGGACAAAGATGTCGGCCAGAATCTGCTCGATGTAGTTGCGCGGAACCGCCTGCGCGCTGCCTTCCGGACCCGGCATGGACACAGGCGCCGGCAGGGCTTTGCGATCCAGCTTGCCGTTTATGGTCTGCGGCAGCGCGTCGAGAAAAATGAACGCGGTTGGCAGCATGTAATCAGGCAGCTTGGTCGAAAGGTATTGCCGCAGGTCCGCGGCATCGGCTGCCTGGCCCGCTACGTAGGCAATGAGTCGCTGATCTCCGGGGGTGTCTTCACGCACCGCCACGGCGCAGCTCCGGACGGCGGGATGGGTCGCCAGCACGGCTTCGATCTCCCCGAGCTCGATGCGAAACCCGCGGACCTTTACCTGGTCGTCGATGCGGCCCAGGAAATCGATATTGCCGTCGGGCAAAAAGCGTCCCAAGTCACCGGTCTTATACAGGCGCGAGCCGGGCGCGGTGGAATGAGGGTTGGCAACAAACTTATCGCGCGTAAGCTCCGGTCGGTTCCAGTAGCTGCGCGCCAAACCGAGGCCGCCGATATAAATTTGACCGGTAACCCCGATGGGGACCGGCTGCATCTGGGCGTCTAAAATATAAAGCTGGGTGTTGGCGATAGGACGTCCGATCGGCACTGCGCCTGACGCGGCGGGAGCGCTCACTTCATACAGGCTGCAGCCGACGACCGTTTCCGTTGGCCCGTATTCGTTGAAGATGCGCGCTTGCGGCGCCTGCGACCGGCAGCGCTCCACCAAGGTAAAGTCCAGTGCCTCCCCGCCGATTATGAAGGTCCGCACGCGGGCCAGAAGCGGGGTCTTGCCTTCCGCTTGCAAAAGCAGTCGAAGATGCGCCGGGGTAATCTTCAGGAGCGCGATCTCCGGCGCGTGTTTGAGCAGGTTGATAAGCTCGAGCAGCGGATCTTTCTGCGGCAGTAAGACGACCTGGGCGCCGGAGATAAGGGGCAAAAGCAGGCTGGTGATGGTGAGGTCAAAGGCCGTCGAGGTATGGACCGGCACCAGGCCTTGCAATGGCGGCGCATAGGCTTGCTTGGCCCAGAGCAGATAGTTGGTGAGGCCGCGGTGCTGGATGGCGGTGCCTTTGGGCCGGCCGGTTGAACCGGAGGTGTAGATAAGATAGGCAAGATTCTCTGTCGCTGCGGCAGGCGGCGGGTTCGTGCTGGGGAAGGACTGCAAGGCGCCTAGGTCGGCGTCGGCCGAGTCCAGGCACAGCGCCGCCACGGCAGAAGACGAGAGCCGGCCGAGCAGCGTGCGCTGGGTAAGAACCATCTTGGGGCGCGCATCCTCCAGCATGAAGTTGATGCGTTCCTGCGGATAGTCCGGATCAATTGGAACGTAGGCGCCGCCGGCCTTGACAATGCCCAGAAGCCCCACCAGCATGTCCACAGAGCGGTCGAGCAGCAGGCCCACCAGCACATCGGGACCGACGCCGGAAGACCGCAGGAGGTGGGCCAGCTGGTTGGCGCGCTGATTCAGCTCGCGGTAGCTGACCGTCTGGCTGCCGTGGCACACCGCCCCGGCATCCGGCGTCCGCTGGACTTGCTCTTCGAACAGCTCCATAAAGCACTGGTTGGGCGTCCAGGCGGTCTGCGAATCATTCCAGGTCAGAAGAATCTGCTGCCGCTCCGCGTCTGTGAGCAAGGGCAGCGCACCGATGCGGCTCTGCGGCTCTACGGCGATCCCCCAAAGGAGCTGGGTGAAGTGGCCGACCATCCGCAGCGCGGTCGCCGGGTCAAATAGGCTGGTGTTGTAGACCAGGCTGCCGATGATGCGATCGGCGGACTCCATGGTGCGCAGGCTGAGATCGAACTGACCTTCCTGCTGATGCAAGACAAGCGGCCGGGTCGGGATACCGAACAGCGGCTCGCGGGCCGCGTCGTCGCCTGCCTCTGACAGGGTCGAAACAATCGTCGCCGCATCGTGAAAGTTCTCATAGGCGAAGCTGACCTGAAAAAGCGGCGTGCGGCTCAAGTCGCGCTCGGGCTGCAGCTTCTCCACAAGCAGCTGCAAGGGGTAGTCCGCATGCGCCAGCGCCGCGCGTGAGCGGCGGGCCACATCTTCCAAAAGCGTGCTAAAGGGAGTATCAGAGGTGCAGTGGACGCGCAGCACCAGACTGTTGATCAGGCACCCCACCAAGCGGTCGAACTGGGGCTCGCTGCGTCCGTGAAAAGGCGAGCCGATGGCCAGATCGGTCTGGCCGCTGTAGCGATGGAGGAGGGCGGCAAACGCCGCCAGCAGCAGCGCATACAGCGTGGTGCCATTTGCGACTGCGACCGCCTTGAGCTGGCTGCTAAGCTCCCCCGTCAAGTTCAGCGGAATCGTCGCCCCATCCTCACGGCGCACAGGCGGGCGAGGGTGGTCGGTCGGCAGCTCCAGCGCGGGAATCGGCGTACCGAGCTCGTTGAGCCAATACTTTAGCTGCCCCTCCCCCTCTTCGGAGAGCACCTTTTGATGATGCCAGCGGACAAAGTCGGCATACGTCGCCGGCACCGGCGGCAGCGGCACCGGCTGCTGCGTCGCCGCACCGCGGTAAAGCGCGGCCAGCTCGCGTACCAGGATGGCGAAGGACCAACCGTCGACGTGGATGTGCGGCATGCTCAACAGCAGCACGAACTCGGCTTGCGCGCGCTGGTAGACGTGAAACCGGGCGGGGGGATCCTGCAACAGGTCAAAGGGGCGCTGCGATTCTGCCTGCACCCGCTCTTGCAGCTCCTGCTCCGTCCACGCCGCGGCATCGACGACGTTGAGCTCACAGGCAGAGCGCTCCGCCACCTGCTGCCAGGGAACTCCGTCCTTTAGCAACAAGCGGGTGCGCAGCACCGGATGGCGCTGGCCAAGCTCGACAAGCGCCTGCCGCAGCGCCGGTAGGTCTACCTGACCCTTGAGCCAGATGGCATAAGATACGAGATAGGCGGTGCTTGCCGGATTTAGCTGATAGAGAAACCAGAACCTTTTTTGCGAGTGCGAGATCGGGAACTGCTCGGTCGGCGATGACGATGGCGATGGCGTACGTAACAGCTGCCGCAGCTCATGCTTGTGCTGCCGGAGGAGGCTAATGAGCTGGGGCGGCAAGGTCATTTTGCGGCCGCGGTAGCGAATCTTGTCCTCTTCGATCCACAGCTCGATGCCTTGACTTTTAAGATAGGCTAGTAATTCTGCGGCAGTCAAACAGTAGCCTCCTCGGCATAATTCCCCGGCAAATAGACCCGAGTAATCGACTCATCCGCGGTGCTGGGTAACAAATCACGCGCCGCCCGGTCACCTGCGAACGCGAAAAAATTCGGAGATAGGGCCCGGCAGGGTGGAGCAAGGCGAGACGGCCTTCCTGCGGAGTCAAGGACACGACTCCATGGCCGCAACGTAGCGTGCGATCTGCGGCGACCGGACGGCCATCCCGATCGGCGAAAATGGATCCCAGTTGACGCTGAGCCCGCAGCGGCCGATCTGTCGGCGGCCGCTTACAGCGCTGGCCCCACTTCTCATAGATACTTCCCCCTGACTTGGCGTCAGAAGTCGCGCACTGCAGCAGTGGCGACGGCGGCGCCTCCCCTTCCCCCGACCCAGGCGCGTGCTCCGACGGATCTTACATGCTCTTTGCCTTTGTCTTCAGGAACCAAGCTCGATGATGTAGTTACAGGAGAGCTTGCCGTTTGCTAAACGCTCTTGAGCGCGCTGTATCGTGCAGTTCTTGGCTCCGGTCATGAACATGAGCTGCTCGAGGTATGCGTGCATCATCATGGCGTAGACGGAGAAGCCGGTCTCCAAGTCGCGCATCTGCAGCGTGTGCTTTTGCGCGCCCGGTTCCGGTAGCTCGGGTGCCAGAGACAGG
>CALFML010000158.1 GCA_937879845.1 uncultured Myxococcales bacterium | reverse complement strand
CCTCGAGGTCCGCCAGGAAGCGGTCGTACCCGTTTCGGCCGTGCTCCAGCAGGTAATCGGCCCGCCGCTTCTCGAAGCTCCAGTGCACGCTCCGCGTGATGAACGCATGGCGCTGGCGGACCAGGCTGAGGTCGCTGTCGTAGAGCTTCTTGGCCTTGACCAGCACCTGCTCGCGCACCCCGACCTTGCCGAAGTCGTGCAGCAGGCCCGCGTACTCGATCTGCTTCAGGTCGTCCGTCGAGAAGCGGAGCGGCGCGAGCGGCCCCGTCTCCACCCGCTCCACCGCCTGCGCCAGCGTGCAGGTGAGGTTCGCCACCCGCAGGCTGTGGCCCGAGGTCGTCGGATCGCGCTGCTCGATCGCCTGCACCGAGGCGTTGACGAAGCCCTCGAAGAGCTGCTGGATCTCCTCGTTGAGCAGCGCGTTGGCCGAGGTCGTGTTCATCGCGTCGGCCGGGTAGAACAGCAGGACCTTGCCGCGGCGCGGGGCGACGTCGATGCCGAGGTGGGGGAAGCCGGTGGCGCCGCCCTGCTTCCACGCCGGATCGATGGTCCCGCCCTTGACCTGGACCACCGCGTCGCCCTCGACGACCACCGCGGTCTGGGTGATGGTGATGTTGACCGCCGGCTGCGGCACCTTCTGCGCCGTCGAGGCCGGCAGCTGCAGCCCCGCCTGGGTGTTCATCGCCAGCTGCTGCACCGAGAACTGCTTGATGAGGAACACCAGCAGGATGGTCATCATGTCCATCATCGGCATGATGTTGAGGAAGTTTATCTCCTCCGCCTCTTCCTCGACTTTGCGGCGCAGGCGCCACAGGGTGCGGCGGGCCTCGCGGCTTCCGATCTCGTGCGCCATCTAATTGACTCCCGCTCCGAGGAGCACACTCGGAAACAGCAGCTTGCCGTCGGCGCTGCGCATGGCGTCCATGGTGTGCACGAGCAGCTCATAGGGAACCTGCGGGCTGGCGGTCAGGATCGCCCGCTCCTCGGTCGGATAGCGCTCCTTGATCTGCCCGAGCGCCCGCGACAGCCCGGTCAGATCCGGCTGTCCCGAAACCAGCGGCAGCGTCGGCAGCTCGCTCGTCGTCTGGACGACGCTCGGCGGGCTGGCGGCATCGGCCCCCGCGTCCAGGCGGAAGCCGCGGAACAGCACCGCACCGGAGGTCGCGATGGTGAACCCCTTTTCGGTCACCGACACGGTGAGGTTGAGCTCCGGCTTGGGCGGCGCGTCCACCTGGCTCGGCGTCGCGGTGAGCGCGGTCGGCAGGTTGACGTTGATGCTGGTCAGCGTCGCCGAGAACGTCACCGTCGCCAAGAGGAACATGATGATGTTCATGATGATGTCGAGGTAAGGCACGAGGTTGAGCTCCCCGGACTCCTCATGCAGCTCCTCCCCGAGCGCCCGGAGCTTGCGCAGGCGAAAGCGCAGCCTCTGGATCGTCATGCTGTCCTCATGGTCAACGTCACGCGCTAAGGGCCCTCTTTCTACTGCGGCTACTGATCATCGTCTTCGTCCGCCTGATCGCGGTAGCGCTCGTTGCGGCGGCCGCGGCCTTCGCTGCGCTCCTCGCGCCGGGCGACTCGGCCGCCGTCGCGTCCGCCTTCGCGCTCGCGGCCCTCGCGCTCACGCGCCGCGGGCTCGGCCGCGGGGGTCGGGGGGTTGGCGATGATCTCCGCCAGCAGGTTCTCCAGCCGCAGCGCGAACGACTCCAGCTCATGCTGCTGCTTCTTGCTGGCGGCGGACAGGAACAGGTGGCCGATCATGCAGCTGGCGGCGATCGCCAGACCGAGCCAGGTGTTGTTCATGGCTTCGGCGATGCGGGTGGCGAGGATCTGGCTGCGCTGATCCGCCGCCGCCTTGCCGATCGCCGCGAAGCCGCCGATAAGGCCGTTGATCGTCCCGAGCAGCCCGATGAGGGTCGAGATGTTGGCCAAAGACCACAGCACCGGGATGCGCTTTTTCAGCTCGGGCGCCGCATCGGTGAGCGCTTCTTCGATGGCGGTGGAGACCGCGGCCTCGCCCTTGGGGATGCGCGACAGACCGGCGCGCGCGACCAGCGCTACCGGCGCATCGGTGCCCTGGCACAGCCGCTGCGCCCGCTCCAGCTGCCCTGCGGTGACGAGCTTGCGGATCTGCTCTAGGAAAGCGCGGGCGTTGACCGCCCCCTTGCCGAGGAAAAACAGGGCGCGGTCGACGATGAGGGTGATGACCAGGACCGAGACCAGCAGGTTCACGTACATAAAGAACCCGCCCTGCTCGAAGAACTCTTTCAGCTGCTGCATCCGCTTGGCTCCCTAAAGGCTTCCCGACAGGCTCTGACTTGCCGAATCCAAACTTTCTTCTGGTCTTATTGGAGGTCCCGCGCCCGGTCCGCGGCTCACGTGAGCAGCGCCCCGATCAGAAATGTCTCGCCGGGGAAGCGGCTCATATTGACATCGCCGATGGGCGGCCGCTGCGGCAGCTCGTCCATGAAGTCCAGGTTGAGGATCTGCGCGACGTGATTGCGCAGCTGCTCCTCGTGCTTCACGTCTTTAAAGATGTAAAGGACGGTGGCCGGCCGCGGCGTGGACTCATCGACGGGGGCATCGGGGTTGCTCGCCGTGTAGCCGTCGGTCGCCGGTTCGCCGAGCGAAAACAGCGCCGCGTTCTTGTCCTGCCAGGCCGCGTACTGGACCGTCGTGTCGCCGTTATTCTCGTGAGAGACGACCTTGTAGAACCGGGTGCCATCGGACATCGAATTTCTCCAAGCCGGATGCCGGCCTGCGTGCCAGCCTAAACCCTAGACAATGATGAACAAGAACCACGCGGAAAGCGAGCCAGGCGCCGGCCTGGCCGCGCCGTTTACAAGCGACGGCCCCTATTATGCCGGGGCTAGCCCGCGGCGGCGACTGCAAAAATGGCGCAGTGCCCCGGTCCGCCCGCTAAATTGCCCGCCGATTGCTTGCCGATTGCCTGCCGATTGCCTGCCGATTGCCTGCCGATTGCCTGAAAGCGGCTCGCGCCGCAAGCCCACCGGCGGCGCCCGTGGTAAGTTTGAAGGTGCCGCCAGCGAGGCGTTTTTGCTATGCTCGCGTGGCGAAAAGACGTGCTGCCCAGCCTCGACCGGAGTCGTCGGCTGCAGGTCGTCCGGCAGAGGATCCGTCCCGCCGGCGGCCCGGCGCGGGAGACGCAGAGTAAAAAAGCCAGAGCCCAAAGCCAGAGCAAGCAGAAAGACCACTAGCGATGCCACGAATGTCCTATCGCGAGGCGCTCAACCAGGCGATGTCCGAAGAGATGGAGCGCGACCCGACGATCTTCCTCATGGGCGAAGAGGTCGGCCACTACCAGGGTGCGTACAAAGTGTCGCAGGGGATGCTGCAGCGCTTCGGTGAGAAGCGGGTCGTCGACACCCCGATCGCCGAGTGCGGCTTCGTTGGCATCGGCGTCGGCGCGGCGATGGTGGGCCTGCGGCCGATCATCGAGCTTATGACGTTTAACTTCTCGCTCGTCGCCATCGACCAGATCATCAACAACGCGGCGAAGATCCGGCAGATGTCGGGCGGGCAGTTCAAGTGCCCGATGGTCATCCGCGGGGCCGGCGGGGCGGCGCATCAGCTGGCGGCGCAGCACTCGAACTCGTTCGAGGCGATGTACTGCAACACGCCGGGCCTCAAGGTGGTGATGCCGGCGACGCCGGCGGACGCCAAGGGCCTGCTCAAGTCGGCGATCCGCGACGACGATCCGGTGATCTTCATCGAAGGCGAGCTGCTCTACGGCGAGCAGGGCGAGGTCCCCGAGGGCGAGCACCTCGTGCCCATCGGCAAGGGCGACATCAAGCGCGCCGGCACCGACTGCACGATCGTCGCCTACTCGAAGATGGTGGGCCTGGCCCAGGAAGCGGCCAAGGCGCTGGAGAAAGAGGGCGTGTCGGTCGAGATCGTCGACCCGCGGACCCTGCGACCGCTCGACGATGAGCTCATCTTCAAGTCGGTGCGCAAGACCAACCGGCTGGTCATTTTGCAGGAGGCCTCCCCGCACTCCAGCTTCGGCGGCGAGATCGCGATCCGCGTCCAGAAGCACTGCTTCGACGACCTGGACGCGCCCATCGAGCGGGTGGCGGCCGAAGATGTGCCCATGCCGTACGCGCTGAACCTGGAGGCGATCGTGCTGCCGGATGTGGCGCGGGTCGTCGCGGCGGTCAAGCGCACGATGTATCTCGACTAGCTTCGCTTGGGCTGTCTGCCGGCGGCCAAGGACGCGGCAGCGACCGGTGGGCCCAGCGCGCTGCCGGCTCCGGCGGCGGCGCAGACAGCAACCTGGAAAACGACAAGGGAGTCCCGAAATGGCGACCGTCATCATGATGCCGCGCCTCTCTCCGACGATGGAGGAGGGCGTTTTGGCCAAGTGGCTGAAGAAGGAAGGGGAGAAGATCGCCCCGGGCGACCTCATCGCGGAGGTCGAGACCGACAAGGCCAACATGGACTTCCCGCTGGAGGAGGAGGGGGGTGCTGCTCAAGCAGATCGCCGCCGCCGGCCAGACCGTGCGCCTGGGGGCCCCGGTGGCGATCCTGGGCGAGGCGGGAGAAGACATCAGCGCCCTGTTGGCCGAGGTCAGTGGCGGCAAGCCCGCCGCGGCGGCGCCGGCGGCAGCGAGCAAGGAAGCGGCGGCGGCGCCGGCCGCCAAGGCGCCCGATAAGCCCGCTGAAAAGGGAGCCGATAAAGCAGCGGCGGACAGCAAGCCCGCGGCCTCGGATCCGGAGCGACCGGCGGTGGCGGCCAAAGCCGTGGCGCCGGCCGCCGCGGAGCACAAAAGCGGCGCTGAGCCCGCGGCCAAAGAATCGCCGGAAGCGCCGACGGAGGAAGGCCGAACGGTCGCTTCACCGCTGGCCCGCCGCATGGCCGGAGACGCCGGCTTGGACATCCGCACCGTCACCGGTACCGGTCCGGGCGGCCGAGTCATCAAGCGCGACATCGCCAAGGCGCTTTTGGAGCAGGTTTCGGCGACCGCGGCGCCGGCTGAGACGGCCGGTCGCCCCGCCCCCGCGCGTCCGGGGGGGCCTGCGGTTGCGAGCGCCGCGCCCGCCGCGCCGCCGCGTCCGGTGGAAGGCGAGGAGTCGGTGCCGCTGTCGATGATGCGCCGTGTCGTCGCCCGCCGCCTGACCGAATCCAAGCAGACGGTGCCCCACTTCTATCTCACGAGCGAAGCGCCGATGGACGCCCTGTGGCGGTTCCGCGAAGAGCTGAACCAGATCGCCACCGCCAGCGGGGGAGAGAAGATCTCGGTCAACGATTTCATCCTCAAGGCCCTGGCCCGCGCCCTGCGCGTCGTCCCCGCCGCCAACATGTCGTTTGGCCCGGACGGCATGAGCGCCATCCGCCATAACCGCGTCGATATCAGCGTCGCCGTGGCGATGGACGACGGGCTGATTACCCCGGTGGTGCGCGGCGCCGACGGCAAGTCGCTCGGCACCCTGGCCAAAGAGGTCCGCGAGCTGGCGCAGCGCGGCCGCGACAAGAAGCTGCGGCCGGAGGAATACACCGGCGGCACCTTCAGCCTGACCAACCTCGGCATGTACGGCATCCGGGAGTTCTACGCCATCATCAACCCGCCCGAGTCCGGCATCCTCGCCGTCGGCCAGGTCGAAAAGCGGGCGGTGGTGGTGGAAGAAAACGGCGAAGACGCGGTGCGCATCGAGCGCCGCTTGACCCTGACGCTGTCGTGCGATCACCGCATCGTCGATGGGGCGCTCGGGGCCAAGCTCTTGGCGGAGATCGTCCGCGGGCTGTCGCAGCCGCTGCTCCTGGTGCTCTGATGACGGCGGAGAAGGCGGCGGAGAAGGCGGCGGCGGGCTACGACCTGGTCGTGATCGGTGGCGGTCCTGGCGGCTACGTGGCGGCGATCCGGGCGGCGCAGCTCGGCCTGCGCGTCGCGGTCGTGGAGCGCGAGCACCTGGGCGGCATCTGCGCCAACTGGGGCTGCATCCCGACCAAGGCGCTCTTGCATACGGCGGAGCTGTTCGCCGCGGTGAAAAACGGCGCCGACCACGGCATCGTCTGCGACGGCCTGCGCTTCGACTACAAAAAAGCCATCGCGGCAAGCCGCCGGGTCGCTGAGAACCAGCAGCGCGGCGTCGCCATGCTGTTCAAGAAAAACAAAATCACCCACATCGCCGGCAGCGCCACCGTACACCGCGATGCCGGCGGCCCCTTTCTCCGCGTCGACAGCCGCGTGCTGCGGGCGCCGCACATCCTGCTCGCCACCGGGGCCCGCCCCAAGACCCTGCCGAGCCTTGCCCCCGACGGCAAGCAGATCCTCACCTACTTCGAAGCGATGAACCTGCCGAAGCA
The DNA here is from genome assembly GCA_937879845.1 of uncultured Myxococcales bacterium. Taxonomy (GTDB): domain Bacteria; phylum Myxococcota_A; class Polyangia; order Palsa-1104; family JAEUJZ01; genus CALFML01. The sequence continues at coordinate 799 of CALFML010000158.1, read as the reverse complement.
GCCGCGCTCCCTGTGCATCGTCGGCGCCGGCGCCATCGGGGTGGAGTTTGCGTACTTTTACAACGCCATCGGCACCCAGGTCACGTTGCTGGAGGCGCTGCCGCAGATCCTGCCGATCGAGGACAAAGAGATCGCGCAGCAGCTCACCCGCAGCCTGACCGCGCAGGGCATCGCCATCCAGGTCGGCGCCAAGTTCCAGTCCGTGTCCCCTTCCGGCGACGGGCTGCAGGTGCGCTTCACCGATGCCGGCGGCGCCGCGCAAGAGCTGGTCTGCGACAAGGTCCTGTCGGCGGTCGGGGTGCGCGGCAACATCGACGGCCTGGGCCTGGAAGAGGCCGCGGTGAAGGTCGAGCGCGGCTTCATCGCCGTGGACGACTGGTACCGCGTGCGCGACAGCGGCGGCGCGCCGATCGCCGGCCTTTACGCCATCGGCGACGTCATCGGCGGCCCGCTGCTCGCCCACAAGGCGTCGGCCGAGGGCATCGCCTGTGTCGAGAAGCTAGCCGGCCACAGCGAGCGCGAGATCCGCCGCGTCGATTACACCACCATGCCCGGCGCCACGTTCTGCCGCCCCGAGGTCGGCTCCATGGGCCTGACCGAAGACAAGGCGCGCGAGCAGGGCTACGAGGTCAAGGTCGGCCGCTTCCCGTTCCGCGCCTCCGGCAAGGCGCAGGCAACCGGCGAGACCACCGGCCTGTGCAAGGTCGTGCTCGACCAGAAGTCCGGGGAGATCCTCGGGGCGCACATCCTGGGCGGCAGCGCCAGCGACATGATCGCCACGCTCACAGATCGGAAGAGC
>CALFML010000157.1 GCA_937879845.1 uncultured Myxococcales bacterium | reverse complement strand
TCTTTGCCGACCGGCTGGTCGATAGCGTCGTCGAGGGCGGCAGCGCCGGACCGAGCCGCGGACCGACGCAGCGGCTGTTCGCCCAGCCGGTGTTCGGCGCGTCTCCGAGCCCGGCGGCCGATTCCGAGTCCAAGCCGGCGATGAGCCAGCGGGAGCGGATCGCCCCGACCCGCGAGCTGCTCACCGCAAGGCCGGAGCCGCGCCGCGCTGCGGATCTGAAGCTGCCGCCTTCGCTGCGTCCGGCGATGGCCTTGTCGTCGCCGGAGCGCATGTTCGGCAGCGATGCAAAGGTCGCCGGCGAGCCCAAGACCGGCGGCAGCCGCAAGCTCGAGTCGCGGCCGACCCAGACTCTGCTCTCTGCAGGCTGGGAGCCACCGGTGGCGCACGCGGCGGAGCAAAAAAGCAGCGCGACCACCGCCCCGCTGTGGAGCACTTTGGCGCGGCCGGCGCTGGATCCGATCATCGCCGCCGTCGAGTCGGATCTGGGCAAGCGGCCGGAAGCGACGCCGCCGCGCGAGGAACCGGCAGAGCGCCGCGAGCGGCCGCTTTTGTCCCTCCTCCAGGGCGAAAAGTCGCGCGGCCCGCAGAGCGCGATCACCGAAGAGCAGGCGCACAAGGCGGCCGTCGAAGCCTCGCGCCGTCTCATGGAGGCGGTGCGGGCGCACGCCGCGGCCCACGGCAGCATCGATGATCGCATCTCCCTGGGGGACATGACGCTCATCGCCTTTGCCGAGAGCAACAAGCAGATGGCCGCGGCGTCGGCGTACACCAGCAACGCGCCGGAGCCGCGCCCGGTGGCCAAGGCCCTGGGCCAGCAGGCGCATCCGAAAGTTAAAGAAGACCAAAAGGACCTCCATAACAAGCTGCGGGCAATGGCCAAGCTGGTTATCGAAGACCTGAATCAGGTCCAAAAGTTGGCGAAAGAAAGGTTTGGCGCTCATGGCTGAACTAGCAAAAGCGAATCTTTTTTCTAAGGACCCCGAGTGCAATGTCAAAATGCAGGTTTGCTTCAATCCGAAGGAAATCTCCATTGAAAAACAGGTCCAGTGGACGCAAAAAGAAGGCGCCATTACCGATGAGCCGCCGGAAGAGTTTTCCAAACCCACTCCGGCTTCGCTCAGCGTGACTTTGCACTTTGATACTTATGAGAAAAAAGAGTCGGTCAAAAAACTCTATACCGATGATCTCTCAAAGTTGGCGCGCATCATAAGCCAGAGTAAGAAGCGCCCACCTTTGTGCATGTTCTCATGGGGCGAGATTCAGTTTCAGGGCGTCGTCGAGTCGCTCGCCGTCAAGTTCACCATGTTCCTCAGCACGGGAACGCCCGTGCGCGCCGAGTGCACGCTGAAGATGAAGGAGGCCAGCCAGGCCGTGACCGGGAAATCAGGAGGCGGATGAGCCATGGGCAATCGCATTTCGTTTGGTGACCCAAAAGTCACCATCGACGGACAAGAGATTGACCGTAAAAACATTGCCAGCTTCGAGGTTATGAAGGACATCGATCAGCCCGACTTTGCCTCGATCGTCCTGTCCAACTTCGGCGAGAGCCAGACCTCGAGCGGCTTCGGCGGATTTCTTGACTCGCTGTTCGAGATCATCAGCGGCAACGTCGAAGGGCAGCGCTTCAGCGCCAAGCCCAAGGGCGGCGCCGATCTGGTGGTCAAGATGAAGCAGGAAGGCGACAAGGAAGAGACGGTGTTCGAGGGGCAGCTCACCGGCTTTTTCCCGTCGTTTGACACCCACCTGCCGGTCACCGTGCACATTCGCGGCATGAACAAGATGCACAAGTTCACCCGCGAGCGCCGCACCCGCACCTTCGCCAACCAGACCGAGCAGCAGATCGTCTCCAAGATCATTCAGGACAACGGCCTGACGGCGGACTTCGGTCGTGAGCCGCCGACGCTGTTTCACGAGCACCTGCATCAGCCGAACATGACCGATCTGGAGTTTCTGCGCCTGCGCGCCGCCCGCACCTGCCGCGAGTGCTACGTCGAGAAAGACACGTTCTACTTCCGCAAGCGGCAGAAGGACGAAGGGCCGGTCGCCGAGCTCACCTACACCAACGAAGGTGTGGACGGCGCCGAAGGCAACTCCGAGGGCGGCGGCGCCTTGGAAAGCTTCTCGCCGGAGTTTGCGACTTCGGGGCAGATCAAGAAAGTGATCATCCACGGCTGGGATCCGTTCGGCACCACGCGCGACGCCCAGATGCTCACCGGCAAAGCCGAAGCGTCGGCCTCGCCGCTCGGTAATGAGGCAGGCTCCTCGGCGTTCGGCGATAGCCCCGATCTGCACATCTTCGACATCCCGGTGCGGACGCGCGAAGAGGCGGATCTGCTCGCCAAGTCGATCCTCGAAGAGCGGCAGATGAACTTCATCACCGCCGAGGCGGTCGGGCTCGGCAACGCCAAGATCAAGCCGGGCTGCGTCGTCAAGCTCACCACCGCCGACGCCCGCTTCAACGGCAAGTATTACGTCGGCGGCGCCCACTTCTCGTTCGCCGCCAGCATGACCGGCCTCGGCGGCGGCAAAGGCATGGGCGGCTACAAGACCCACATCAAGCTCAAGCGCGACGCCGGCCAGGGCGGCGGCGGCTGATCGCTCCCCCTAAGCATCCACTCAACCATCTCGAGACAATCTGACCCGCAGCGGGGGGCTCCGGAGGCGGGGCCCCCGGCGCGCCAGCGACGGGGTGCCGCAGGAGACAGGACCCGCGGCGAAGCCCGAAAAAGACCCTATTTATCAAGACAATCTGACCCGCAGCGGGGGGCTCCGGAGGCGGGGCCCCCCGCGCGCCAGCGACGGGGTGCCGCAGGAGACAGGACCCGCGGCGAAGCCCGAAAAGTCCCTTGCGTTCCCTCGACCATCAGTCGCGATGATACGGGCTGCCGTCCAAAATAGAGACCGCGCGATAGATCTGCTCCAAGGCGATAAGCCGCGCCAGCCGGTGCGGCAGCGTCAGGCGCGATAGTCCTAAAAGATAGTCGGCGCTGCGCCGCAGCTCTTCGCTGTGGCCGTCGGGACCGCCGATGCACAGGGCAATGCCGGGGGCCCCGGTGTTCATCGCCTGCGCGAGTTTAGCCGCCAGCTCGCGTGAGGTCGGCTGCGCGCCGCGTTCATCTAAGACCCAGCGGAGGTAACGCGGCGGCAGCTTGGCGGCGACCCCGGCGTCGCTTTTGAGCTCGATGATCTCCACCGGCAGCCGCGGCCGCAGCCGGGTGCTGTATTCGGCGCAGCCTTGCGCGACCCAGGCGTCGCGCAGCTTCCCGACCGCAAGCAGGGTGAGCCGCACGCTAGCCCGCGCGCCCGCGATCGGCCGCATCCGGCCTCGGCGAAGGTCCTTCACCGTAAGCCAGCGTCTCGCCCAGCCAGGCGGCGTTGTCGCGCACCGCTTGCAAAAGCCGCTGGCACAGCCCGTCGCGCTGGGCGAAGAGGCGGTAGCCCTCGCGCGGCCGCAGGTAGCCGCGCGCCTTGGGGTGCTGGGCAAACAGCGCCTCCTCTCCCATGCGCTCGGCCCAGCGCGCATAGCGCGCCCGGTTGTCGAGCAGCGCTTTGACGATAAACGGCATCACCATGGAGTAGTCCGCCTGCATGCTCTCCGTGGTCTGCTGGTAGACGTCCTTATCGACCTTGCCCCAGGTCACCGCTTCCGCCGGCGGGCAAGACGACAGCGAGCCATCGGTCACCGGCGCGCTCACGATCTGCACGTCGAACATGTAGCCGCGGACCTCCGGCAGACCGAGGATCTGCGACAGCGCCGGCTCCGGCTGCAGGTTGTAGTTTTTCGGCACGCCGCCGCCGAGGATGAGCGTCGCCAGGGCCTTGGCCGGGTGCTCGAACAGACCCCAGCGGTGGTAGGCGCACGACTCGAAGACCTCGGCTTGGAGATCGAGCTCGAAGCCGTGCTCCGGGATGAGCCCGGCCTGCTTCATCGCCCACAGCTTCATCGCGTTGAGGAACACGCTGCCGTCGGCCGGAGCGCCGACCAGAATCGGGATGGCGAGGCGGTGGCAGGTGGCGAGCAGGCCCGGCGAGACCTCGTTTTTCTGTTCCTGCTCGGCGTAACAGGCGCCGAGCAGATAGCGCAGCTCGGTGCCGGTCATCTTCTTCTGAAACTCCGGCCGGCGCAGGCAGGCGGTGAGGAAGCGATCCTGATCGAGCAGCACCTGCTCATCGAAGGCCATGTCGGTGACGCGGATGGTGCCTTCTTCGCGCAGGGCGCCGTCGTCGCCGAAGATCGGCACCTCATGCACCGGATCGCGGTGGCCGGTCAGGCTGCGGTGGCCGTCGTGGTAGCAGACCGCGTCGGTGGTGCTGAGGTAGCCGACCCAGCCGGTCTCCAAAAGCGGCAACAGCCACGCCTGGTGCTGGCCGGAGACCGTCACCGGCCCGGCGATCGCCAAAGTCAGCGGACAGTCGGCGCCGATGGCCTGATCGAGGATGGTATAGATCCGGCGGAGGTAGGCCCCGCCGAACGCCGGCAGGCAGCTGTGAAACAGCTCGTCCAGGGTCTGGCACTCATCGACCCGGCGCACGGTCACGGTGCGGCGCCCGGAGCTGGCGGCACCCGGGTCGGCGCCTGTTCGGCTGCCGCCGCAGGGATAGCTCGATTGCGTTTTTGACGTGGTCATGGCGCGGAACTATGCCAAGCCCGCGCCGCCGTCGCAACGCCCGCGCCGCCCGGGCTTAGTCTAGCGCGCCGTAGCTCGATCCGCGGTGCTCGACGGTGCGTACCGGCTCCGCGGCGCCGCCTTCCTGCTCTTCGGCCAGAAGGTCGTCGTGGTAGCGGAACGCCTGCGCCTCCAGGCGCTGCTCCGGCGGGATCGCAAGCTCGATGCGCGGGGCGTCAAACCACATCCCCTCCAGGTCATAGAACTCGCGCAGGTTCTGCTCGAAGACGTGTACGACCAGATCGCCGAAGTCGATGAGCGCCCAGTGGCCTTCGGCGATGCCTTCGCTGCCGATCGGGTGCACGCCGCGCTCGGCGAGCACTTTCTCCACATGTTCCCCGATCGCCCGCACCCCGCGGCTGCCGTGCGCCGAAGTCACGAGCAGATAGTCGGTGTAGCTCTGCGACCCGGACAGATCGATGAGCACCGGCTCGATCGCTTTTTTGGCGATGGCAGCGGTGGCAGCGGCGATCGCGTCCAGGCGGTATTTTTCTTGGGGTTTCGCCGCGGCTTTGTCGGGGTGGACTGCGGCCTTATCGGGCGTCTTGTCTGGCTCTGGTTTGCGGGCTGGCAAGTCGATTCGTCCTCGCTGGGTAGATGCTATTAGCCTATCAGTTGACTGTGATCACGGTCCCGCCGGACCACTTGCGATCGAAGCTGTCGGCCAGGCGTCCGAGATAGCGGCGGGCCGACAGCCCGGATAAGAGCTCATGCGTCGTCTGGACGAGCCCGGCCAGGCTCGGCAGCTGCGGCGGCTCGCCGGTGCGGCGGATGTGGCTCCACACCCAGGTCGGGACCGCCACGAGCAGCCGCCCCATCTGGGTCGCGATCTGGGTCAACGCCTCGCCGGCCAGCTCACGCTGGGCCAATGCGGCCGCCTGTCTCATGACGCCGCGCAGCCGCCGCGCCTTTTCCACCGAGATCGCCGGCCCCAGGTGATGCACGGCGCAGTAGTGGTCTAAAAGTGTCGCCTGCTGGAACGACTTGGCCGCCTCTTCCACCCCGCGCAGCAACGCCAGGCCGACAAACATCCGGCGGAAGGCCTGCCGCGGCTTGAGCAGCGACGCCAGACCGCCGAGCGCCGAGAACAAGGTGAGCCGCTTCTGCTTCGGCGACTCCGCGAGCAGCTCGTCGAGCGCCGCTTCCTCCAGGTCGACATGGCGCAGCCCGGCGACGTGCTGCAAAAGGCCGCGCCGCAGCGCTCCGGTCAGCGCGTCGGTCACTCCCGGCAGCGGCAGGAGGCTCGCCGCCCCGACCAGGGCGCTGCGCAAGATGATCACCTTGCGGTTCTCCTGCAGGTGCGCTGGTTCGTACTTGGTATCCTCGGTCACTTTCGACTCCTTGGCCTGGGAGAGGCGGCGCCGCTACGGCCGCTGCGGGATAAGCCCATTTAGCAGCTCTTGGCGGTCGAGCATCGGCCGCGGCCGCATCGGCGGCTCGATCCACTCTGCCGGCGGCGCGATCGCCGGAACGCCCGCGCCGAGCGCCACCACCCGCACCTGATGCTCAGCCTCCACCTGCACCCGCTCCGGGTTGGCGTTGCCCTCCCGCGGCGCGATAAAGCGCACATGCAGCTGCAGCGTCAGCAGCGTCCCCTTCTGGCGATCAACCGTCACCGAGCCGTCCAAAAGATCCACCGCGGTGGCCGCCCGCCACGCCGACAGCGGACCGCTTGGACCCTTGGTCCGCACCCCCGCCGGAGCATCCTGCCGCGACATCGCCACCTGCCACGCCGGCCGCCCGGCCGCCGTAGCCTCGGTCGGAGCGCCCAGCCGGATGTAAGGGGCCACCGCTTCCAGGATCGCAGCTCCCGGCTCGTAGGCCATGGCGCGCAGGCGGGTCACCTGCTCGGCTTCCGGCTTGTAGCGGATGTAGGGAGCGTAGCGCATGCGTAGATATAGAAAGTTTTGGTCCAAGACCGCTTCTACGCCAGTGCCGTGATCGTTCAGGTTGGCAAGCTGCAGCCGGCCGGCCGCGTCCGCTGCGACCAGCCGCGACTCTTCCAGGCTCGCCGCCACGCTCTCCCAAGCGGCGCCGCCATCGTAGGGCTGGGCGAGGCTGTCGGCGCGGAAGCCCGGCCGCACGACCGCCGCGGCTCCGATCGGGGACACCGCCGCGGGTCCGGTTCCGGCGACCACCACCGGGGTGATGGTCCACCGGGTCTGCGACTCGATGCGGTGCGGACCAAGGCGCGCCGTCACCTCGGCATGGGAGAGGTTTAAAAGCTGCAGCAGCAGATCGACCCGCGTCAGGTCCACGCCGTTGGTGCCGGCGGTCGTGCTTACCGCGGGTCCAGGCTCTAAGAGGCCGAAGTTTTCGGCGCTCGGCTTCTTGCAGCCGGCAAGGAGGCCGCCCGCCGCCAGCGCCAACGTGAGCCCGACCACCGGGCCGGACCGGTGCAGCGACCGCCCAGCACGCGCTTGGCAGCGTAAAGGCCGGTTGCCGTGGTCATCCATGCTGGCGCGATTAGCGTCATTTCGCCGCGTTGTCAACGAGAGTCTGAGGTCAAGAGCAGCAGCGGGCCCGGAACGGCCGCGATTGCAGAGGCGCGGCGCCGGCAAAAGCGGAGTCGCCGCATCGGGCAGAGGAGGTGGTTTAGTCAGCAGTGAGAGCTCAGCCGCCACGCCGGGCTTTTTTCCCGTCGGATTTTTTCTTGGGGGCCTCAGCCGGCTTGTTGGTCACGGTGCAGCCGGCGACCGAAAAGCTGGCGCGCGTTATGCCGCAGGCGACGCGGGCGGGAGCCCCGGCGCAGCCTTTCCACGGGCTGAAGAAGTCGGTGCACACGAAAGTCCCGCTCACCGTGCCGCTCGACAGCGTGCCGTACTGGACGCCGGGGTCATGGGTGATCTCGATGGTGCAGCTGGCCTCGGGATGCGGGCCGGAAGCGCCGTCCCAGTCCATGCACAGCGAGCCGTCCCACTTGCAGGCCGCCTGACGCATCTTCGCCGTGCCGAGGCTCAGCTTGCCGAGGAACGACGTGTTGTAGGTGGACTGGCCATGATAGTTGTTCAGGGTCAGAAGGAACGTCGGGCAGTCGGCCTGGACCTCGTTGCTGATCGTCAGCGTCTTGGTGGCGAAATCGAAGACGCACTTGCTAAGCTCCGCCGACAGGACGCCGCGGCCTTCGGCGCCGACGCTCGGCGGCTGGGCGCAGTCGTACTGCAGCCGGGCGAGGTTTGCTCCCTGCTGCACCGCATCGAGGATGACGTCGGCGCGATCGCCCTCGGTGCCCGAGACGTTGCCGAGCCGCGGCACCTCGCGCGGCGGCAGCTTCGGCGGCGGGGGCTTCGGCGGGCAGCCGCCCAGCGTAATGAGCAGGCTCGGACCCAGCGCGAACAGCAGGGTGCGGGCCCGGCTCAGCCGCTTTATTCCAGAGAGCAGGGCGGACGAGGAGCGAGAGCTTGGCATGCTGCCATCGTACCGCACTTTGTCTGCACAGAGCTACCCATTCCCGGCGCGCGCCAAAGCCCCGCAATTAGCACCGAATGCCGGCACTTATACGTGAGGCGCTAAGGTCTATCCGCCGCGTTTGTCCGCGCGCGAAACGCGCGGCGGGGGAGGCTCCGCCGGCTTTGCCGGGGCATGGGAACCGGCAAACTGCCCGGCAAAAGTGCCCCATGTATTAGTGAGCGGAGTTCGCCGACGAGCGCGGGTCCCAAAGAGCGCCACCCGGCCGGCGGCTATTCATCATCGCTGTCGTCGGAGTCTTCATCCACTTCGTTATAGCGGATGTGATCCTGCGCCGAGTAGTGGCGCGGGGCGCTGTCGGCGCGGACGGCCTGCCAGGGGGTGGCGCGGAAGCGCCGCTGCCGCCGCTGCTCCGCGGCGACGATCCACAGCGAGGAGACGGGCCGCGGCAAGGGGTCGCGCTGCAGCGCTTTTTTCGCCTCCGCCATCGCCCGCAGGCCGCCGCGATCGATGTCGAAGTCGTGGCTCTCCCACTCGATGGTGGTCTCTTTCACCGGGCGGTAGATGTCGCGCAGGATCGCCTGCGGCACGCATTTTTTCAGATCCTGCTGCGTCTCGTAGGGGACCTCATAGTCATCGCGCACGCCGAGGTAGCCGCAGTACCAGTCGGCCAGCCGGTCAAAGCGCGTCGGCTGCGGCCGGATTGCCATCGGCAGCGGCGGCGGCGGCTCGCTCGACTTGCGGCCCGGCAGCATCCCGTGGTCTTCCCAGCGGCTGATGCGCTTTAACACCAGCGGATCGGCGTCGCGGCGGATGCGCTCCTGCCGCTGCTCCAGCTCGCGCCGGTCTTTTTCGCTGATGGTTCCGTCGCCGCCGAGGATGATGCGCACGGGAGCCTAGTTCCAGATGATGTGCAGCAGCATTCCCAAGCAGATCCCGAGCAGCGCCCAGCCGATCCAGAAAAGCGGCTTGGGATTTTTCTGGGCGACGGGCTTGGGGGCCAGCACGTGCTGGCGGATGGCCATGGCCTGCGGCGACATCGTCATTCCCGCCGGCGGACCGGGGACATAGACGGTGCTGTTCATGCCGCCGGAGTCCAGCGCCTGGGTGCGACCGGCGCCGGGGGGACGCGGGCCGGCGCTCGGCGGCGGAATCACCGGCGCCATCTGCGCCAGGATCGTCCGCTGCTCCGGGGCGGCGGACACCGGTCCGGAGCCGCCCATCGACATCGGCGGCGCGACCCCAAGGGCGGCGCTGGCCATCGGCGGCGGAGCCATCGGCGGTGGGGCCATCGGCGGCGGAGCCAGCGGCGGAGCCATCAGCGGCGGGGCCATCGGCGGCGGCGCGCCCATCGACCCCTGACCCAGCTGCGGCACCTGCATCGGCGGCAGACCGCTGCTCCGCGCCGCCTCAGCGACCGAGGGCAGCCCGGCGCTCGGCGTCGCCGTCTTCATGTACAGGTTCTCGATGCACTCGACGCACTCGCGGTGCAGCTCGTCGGCGCTCTGCTGCCGCCGGTCGGGCGTCTTCTCCAGCGCCTTCATGACCAGCCGCGCCACCTGATCCGGGAAGCCGACCAGCGGCGCCGGCTTCTGGCGCAGGTGCATCAT
>CALFML010000156.1 GCA_937879845.1 uncultured Myxococcales bacterium | reverse complement strand
GAACAGCTCGACGATGCGGACGGGGTGCTCCGGTGTGGTGGTCAAGGCGACACCGGCCTTCCGAACGCGTCGAAGATCCGCCGCATGCTGTGGAACACCCGCGGCGGGTGCTTCTCGACCGGGATCCGGCATGCGAGCGCGTCCTCGACGAAGATCACCAACTCCACCATCCGCAGCGAGTCGATGAGGCCGAGGTCGAACAGGTTGGCATCCGGCGACAGGTCGGTCACGTCTGCGTTGGGGTTGGTGTCACGGAGGTACCGCGCAAGCGCAGCGTAGAAGTTGCCCTGGATCCCCAGACAAAAACACCCGGATGGCTGCTCAGCCTCTCGCTTGGCCGGGCCGCAGGTGGCCTCGAGTCGCATCGTCGAGGGTAGATGATAATTTTTTGCAACAGCTCGCTGCGCTGATTGTCACGATACCATCGCTGCCGCTTGTTCTGGCAATAACTCTGCCCAAGTAACCGGAATCGCGCGTTCGTCCGATAGCGATTCAGGGGGTCTTCGACTTCTTTATACGTAGCTCGTCGGCTTGTTTGATCTGCCAAAGTAGCAATCGGTCGCGAAGTGTAAGCTGTCCGGTATTTTTTCCTTGATAGGCCTCCCAGAACGCTAATTTGTACGTCCCAGTGGTGGTAAACGACCGCCAGTCGGGGCTGATCTGTGCTGATAGCTCGAGCAGCGGAGTCAGTGGCTCGGTCTCCATTAAGTAGGTACCGACTACCAGCCGCTTCTCGTCCGGACTTAGCAGCATACGAAAGGGTGGATTCACCATGATGTCCGAGTCTATCTTCCGGCTCTTGAGACTTACGAGCAAGGTGCCTACGAAATTGCCATCATAGATATTCAGGGTGCGATCTTTTTCATAAATGGCAAAGTATTCGCCGTCTGTATCCCAGGCAACGCCGAGCGGTACTTGCGACTGCGACGAACTAGTGCTAGGGGGTTGATAAATGGGAGCTCCGGTCGAGGTACTCCACATATTAAAAAGCATGTCGTTGCGTGATGCCGACACCCGCACGACTTCTTTATTAGTAGGGGAAAAATAGCAAACTGAACTGCCCCATGTTTCCAGCTCACCGCCCACCTCGGCCGGCTTCCCGGAGGCATCCTTCAAGGTCAAGATCGGCTTCCCGGTGATAGTACTAAAAATCACGGCTTTGTGCTCACTGCCGATAGGAAAGCCGAAGATATACTTGCCGTCCTCCGAGACGCAGCCCGCATGATCGTAGCCGATTGCCTCTTCCTCTTTTGTCTCGTCGCCCGTCGCACCGTCTGGCGCGGAGCCATGGGCCGGCTTGGCAGACTCCGGCAACTCCAGGGTCCGAATAAGCTTCGGTGGTGAGACCTGCCACAGGGCCTTGGCACCAGAGCCTTGCATGACCAGCGCGCAGGGTCTGCCGCCGCAGGTCAGCCACTGCTCAAAGGGAAGCTGTGCCAGATCGGCCTCGGGATCCATCTTAAGCTCGGCGAAAAATGCGCGCTGCGCAGCACTTAGCTTCCGTTTGCCGCTAGCCGGTACTGAATTAGTCACCGACTTCGTCGGCACCGGGGGGAGGCCGAACACGTAGGCACCATCCGATAGGACTTCATTGGCGCCGGTCTCGCAACTTGAGTGATGGACCTCGCCACAGTTTACATACGTCACCAAAACGGATGCATCGTCTGCGACACGCGGCTTTTTTATCTGGCCGTAAAGTCCCGTCGTGATGGTCATCAGATTTTTCTTTTTTGCCTGTACGCTCAGGGTGCCGCCATTGCGCACGCCACCGCTGTTCAGCACGATGGTTGGCACTTCTCGACGCCGCTCGGTGGGAACATCCTCCTTCTCGTCATCACTATTCGGATCGGCCTCTGACGCCTCTACCTGGGCCGCAGGAAACGCCTGCAGTCTTTTCCCGAGCTCCCCGAATCGCGAAAGCTCGCTGAGCTTGGTTGGCCGGGGACCCGTTCGCGCAAGCAGATAAGCCCACTCCCAGTCACGATAGGCGGGGGTCGTGCCCAGCAGGGATTCCAAGGCGGTGGGCAGCTGGTTCGCCTCGACTGCAGCGGCGGCCGCGCGGATCTGTGCGCGATATTGCGCCTTTTCGGCTTTGGCCCGCGATTCCTGAGCGACTTTCTCTTCCGCTTCAGCGCGTAGCCGCTGCTCGCGCTCTGCAGCTTGGGCCGTAAGCGCGTTTTGCTGAGCGGTTTCAGCGCGCAGCTGGGCCGTAACAGCGTGATTGCGGGCAGTCAGCGCGTAGATCGTGATGCCTGATAACACTGCGATGATCGTAACGACCAACGTCGTGGTGAACAGCCGCTGACTGCGCCGCCGCGCTTCGCTGGCGCTTATAAACGCGCGCTCTGCCAGGTTGAAACGCTCGGGTCGCTCTTGAAGTAGCGGCAGGATCTGCGGCAGTCGCGGATCGGAGGCCCACAGGTGACGCGGATCGCCCGTCATGCCGCCCCAATCCTTGGCGGCTTGCGTCAGGCGGCGCTGTAGCGGCAGGGAGTCACGCTCTTCCTTGATGAAATTCTTCAGTGCTGGCCAGCCAACCACCAGCTTGTCATGCGCCGGTTCGACGAATGAGACATCTTGCACACCGTTTCCGGACGTCGGATCGTTTCCAGACACCAGGAGTCGCGCGTCCAGCATGACTTTGCGCACGTGATTGACGCGCTCTGTCAGTGGACCATCGTAGACAAGCTCGGCGAGCATCACGCGCCGGCGCGCCGGCTCTCCTCCTTCAAGTGTAACCATACGCAGCATGAGATAGCGCAGCGCCATCTGATACGGTCTATCCAAGCTCTCATAGATCTCGTCTGCACGTCGGCTGAGTGCTCCGGCCACTCCGTTGAACGCCATATCCTGCGGCCGCAAAGTTCGATCACCGGGGCTCCTGCGTAGGAAGGAGCGGTACATCTCACTGAGGGCAAAAGACAAAAGCGGCAGCGCGCCCGGCATGTCGGCCACTTCCTCGATGAGCCGAGTGACCAGCGCGGGCGGCTCGAAGAACAGTACGCGGTCGACGGCTGGTCCCTCGATCACGTCGCGCAGTTCCTCACGGCTGAGCGATGGCACAAGGAAGCGCGGCGGCGCATCCGTTTGCACCGGTAGCAGCGCGGCGAAGTGGGGCTCGTAGTCTGAGCGCAGGGTCATCACGATGCGCAGTCGATCTCCAGCCAGCTGTCCCGCGCGCGCGAGCTGCGCAAAAAAATCTTGTCCTTCTGCCGCCGATGACTCCATCGTAACTAGCTCTTCGAGCTGATCGATGACAAGCAAAAACCGGTCGGTCGCATTGTTCTGGCAAGCCGCGATAATCGCCGAAGGCAGATCCAGCCCTGTCGCACCAAGCGCCGCGCCAACCGCCGACAGCGCCACGAGCGGCTTTGCCCCGGGACGAACCACGGGCAGGATGCGATACTGAGAATCGGCTTTGAAGCGTGGCAAAAGACCCGCACGCACCAGGCTCGATTTACCGCTTCCCGAGACCCCGAGTACTACTGTGAACTGTCGGCTGCACACATGTTCGAACAGCTTGGCAGTGACTTCCTGGCGGCCGAAAAACAGCGCCGCATGTTCCTGATCATAGGGCTCGAGGCCGCGATAGGGATTGTTTCGCTCGTTGAGCTCAAGCGCCGACTCGAGTAGATCCGGCGAACGCCCGGGCACGATGAAGATGAACTGACCTTTATCGCGACCGGCCAGAGACCACAGCATGGGCCGCTGCACCTGACGCGGCTTGGCATGTGCTACGCCACTTTGCCTTTCGAGCTGGGCGAACCGGCTCTCAAGATACAAGTGTAGCTCACTGGCCACGATCACACCATCACCCGGACGATCACCGACGCGAAAATCTGCCGCGCCCTTCAGTCCATCGCATAGCGCCGAAGCGAAAGGAGAGTTCCGCTGCTTTTCGTCGCGCTGCCCCAGCTTGCCACCGGCGACCGTATCGAGCGCAGTCTCATCGTGGGCCGCCGAGGTGATGACCTGCCAGGTGGGATCACGGACATAGCGCTCGAAGCGTTCCCGATAAAGGCGCACCGGGTGCGTAGCCAGGCTGCGTGTACTCGACCAGCGGAACGCGCCGGCAAAGCAGCAGTCTAGAAACAGCAAGAGGTGTGAGCACTTGCCGAGCTTCATGAGCCAATCCTGCAGCTCGCTCATGGAAAGGTATGTCTGTACATCGGCGCGGCTCGCATCCTGCGGGAGCAGGAACCCCTGCGGGCCGTCGTGATCTTCCTCGGTCTCAAGCGCGATGCCGTGACCGGCAAAATAAATGACGACGTGGTGCTGCGCCGTAACCTTCTCGGCCAGGTCTTCAAACAGCGCCTTCAGCTTGGCCAGGGTCGCGTGGGTATTGACTACTTGTCGTACGGTGTAGCCGTGGTCGCGGCTTAGGATTTCACTCACTGCGAGAACATCGTTTTTCGCATTACGCAGCTTCGGCACCCCGTTTTGGTACTCGTCGATGCCGATCAGCACCGCTAGGCGGGACACACTTGGAAGCTTGGTTTCTGACGAGAAATCCTGCATCGTAACTCCGGAGGCGGACCGGCCAAAGGCATCCGCTTCATATGCAGGGATGCTACATAAGGTCCTTCTCGATCCTAATAATATGCGGCTTCGGCGATATAATGACAGCAATGAGTAACCCGTCGCCGAGGATGTCACTGAATCGAGTTGTCGACGAAAACCGCCGACTCAAGCAGCGAGCGGCCGACCTGACTCTGGACAACCAGGCGCTGAAACTGGTGCTGGAAAAAAAGTAGTACCGCCCGAGGCACACCGAGAGCACGTGCAGCGGGTGCAGAACCAGCTCCACCTCAGCCAGCGGCGAGCCTGCCGCGCGCTACCAGGCTGATGGTGGCGATGGCGGCGGTCGCCAGCGCGGCAGGCACGCCAGCGAGCCACAGTGCGAGCGGCACCGCCACGCAGAGCCGCAGGCGCTCCAGCCCACGGGCCCAGCCGCGGGACTCCAGAAGCGCACCCACGCTGAGCAGCCCGGCGAGCGTCCAGCCGATCATCGCGACGCGCTGCGCGGTCGAGAGCGCGTTGGCGAACCATAGGAAGCACGCCGTGAGCACCACCAGCAGCGCGAAGTGTATAATGGTGTACTGGTCGGCCCACGTCGGTGTACGCGTGTCGAACTTGGCATGGCGCGTCTTGTCAACGGGTCGTACCGCCATCGCGCCGCCTAGATCCTTGGGCTTCCATTCCGGAGGAGCAAAGGGAGCGTACCACCTTGCTGCGGCGCTGTGCGTTTGAGTCATCAGCCCGAGGATACGGAGCCATTCCACAGCATTGGCCCACCCGGGGTTCCAGCTCGCCACCGGCTTCACGGTGCCGTATGTGGGATTCTCGCCCTCCCGAGCAAACGTACCGAACAGCTTATCCCATAGTATGAAGATGCCCGAGTAGTTCTTGTCTAAGTACTGCGGATCGATCGCGTGGTGCACCCGGTGGTGCGACGGCGTGTTGAGCATCCACTCGAGCGGCCCCAGGCTGTGCACGGCCTGCGTGTGGATGAGGAACTGGTACAGCGCGTGAAACGTGTGCACCGCCAAAAACACCAGCGGTGGCAACCCCGCCACTGCCAGCGGCAAGAAAAACGGCAGCGTAAACAGCGGCTCCAGCCAGCTCTGCCGCAGGGCTACGCTCAGGTTGTACTCCTCCGATTGATGATGCACTGCGTGCGCCGCCCACAGGATGTTCACCCGGTGACTCGCGTGGTGGAACCAGTAGTAGCAAAAGTCCACGCCGAGCACGCATAGAGCCCAGGTCCACCATGCGCCCTGCGGCGCGACCCACGGTGCCAGCGTCCGCTGCACCGCGGTATACACCAGCAGCACCAGGATGTTGACCAGTACGCCGAGCACGACCTGCCCCACTCCGCAGGACAGGTTCGTCAAGGAGTCGTGCAGGCGGTAGCGTGCGTCGCCGCGGCGTACGTTCAGCCAGAGCTCGCCCCCGATAAGTAGGAAGAAGAATGGGATCGCCAGCGCGAGGTATCGGTTATCCAAAAAGACCTCCTACATGCACAAGGGTATGACAGGATGGGGCCGCAGCGTTGGCTCGACGCGAAGCGATGACGTGTGGGCATAAGGCGCGTTCCCGCTACGCGGTGAGCGTCCGCTCCGCTTCCCGGAACCTCTGCACTGCCTCGGATAGGGGGGGTGATACCAAGGACCATCCCATGAGCTGGGCGATCTCGGATGGTGGAATCTTGCGATCCTTGGCCAAGAACATCACACTACTCACTGCCGCACAGACGAGCTTTTCCGCCGACTCGATCCGCTGTTCGAAATAGACCCATTTATCGTCCCAGCACAGGGGGTTCGTAGTGATTGTGAACCGCAGATCGGAAGAGC
>CALFML010000155.1 GCA_937879845.1 uncultured Myxococcales bacterium | reverse complement strand
CGCTAGGCCGGTAGGATTCAGCGACGATTCCAGCCGGTACGGACAGTGGCTGGCTCAATGTCCGGCCCGGCGCGAGGACCCAGGCGGTGTTCCGCGCCGCCACGAGAGTATACGCGGAGGGATTGGCGCGCGCTCGGCTAGCTTATTCGATGGAGAAGGTTCCTTTGCTCTTGAACTCTTTCAAGGCTGCGTCCACGCGCGCTTTCAAGTCGGCGGCGGACAGCTCGGGATGATGGCTGCGTATGAGCTTCTCTAGGAAGCTCGCCATCTGCGCCGGGTCGGTCGGTTTGCCCTTGGGGGCGGCGAGGCGCTGCAGGTGCTCGCGCAGCTTGCCGGCCCGCGCGTCGGCGAGGCGCGGCGACCAGTCGGCGATGAAGGAATCGGCGGAGGTGCCCGGCGTGAACCCCTGCGAGAAGAGCGCGTGAAACTGCCGGTCCAGTACAAGAAGCGTGGGCAAGGGGAGCTGTTCCGGATGCTCCGGGAACCACTGCTTGACCAGCTCCTGCCGCGGATCGCGCAGCATGGGATAGGCCGGCTTACGCTCCTCCAAGATCTTCTTGGCCGCCGGCAGCTCGCTGTCTTCGTCGAGGTTCACGCCGATGACGGCGAGGTGCTCACGATCACTGAGCTTCTTATAAAGCGCATCCAGAAGCGGCATCTCCTCGATGCACGGCACGCAGGCGGCGCTCCAAAACGCCACGAGCGTCGCATCGCGCTGCACCTCAGAGAACGCGACCGGGCGGCCGCGAAAATCGACGAGCTTGACCGCGGCAACCTCCGCGTGTCCGAGCATCGGCGATAGGAGGGCAAAAACCGCGGCCAGCGCTGAAGGCACCCATTTATTCATCCGAGCAGCATAGCAGGCCGCTGCGCTTTCGCAGCCCCCGGTGTGCACGATGTGCGCTCGGCAGCCGCCGGCATCCAGGTGACAACGCAAGGGCCGAGGCGCATACTCGAACCTACGCCCATGATGATGCGCTGTCCCATCCTTTTGAGCATTCTCATTGGTCTGTCCGGCGGTTATGGCTGCAGCCCACCGCCCGGCGACACCGGGCCGGCCGCTGCGGACAGTCTGCCGCTTTCCCCGATTGTGCAGCTCAGCCAGTCGGCTACCGACTCCCAGACGTTCCTCAACACCAGCAAGTGCGTCGCCGTCACCGCGGACGGCGTAATTCACGTCGCCTGGCTGGAGATTCAGGTCGCGGCGCCCTTCCCGGGCCACGCGCAGCAAGGCCAGATCACCTACAGCCGCTCGACCGACGGCGGCCAGACCTTCTCTGCCGCGAGCACGCTGACCCCGGTCGTCCCGGAGGTCGGCACGCCCAAGCTCGCCGCCGCCGGCAACTCGCTCTTTGCGGTCTGGCATCAGTCTGACGGCCAGCGCTCGCAGATCATCCTGGGTCACTCGGATGACAGCGGACTTACCTGGATTCCCTATCCGACGCCGCTCGGGCCGGGCACTTTTCCCGCGATCGATGCGTGGTCGGACGGCACAAGCGCGCCCTTTGTGCACGTGACCTGGAGCAACAGCCAAGTGCCCTCGGGGGTGTCGGAGGTCTACCTCGCCAACTCCCGCGATGGGGCGCGGACCTTTTCCGCTCCGCTCCGGGTGTCAAGCGATGACGGCCGCTCCTCGTGGACTCCCGCCGTGTCCTCCTGGGGCGAGACGGTGCACGTCGCCTGGACCGATGATCGCCACAATGTCGATGAGCTAGGCCAGCCTTATGACTGCGGCACCGTGGGCGGGGGCCCTACCTGCCATGAGGAAGAGTACTATCGCCGCTCCCAAGACGGCGGCGCATCGTTCCCCGATCCCGAGCAGCGGCTCACCACGGATCCGGCGGGGATGCCGCGATACTCCTGGGCTCCGAGCCTCGTCGCGTGGAAGCAGACGGTTCACCTTGCGTACTTTGACGCGCGTACGGATCGATTCCAGATTTACTACCGGAAGTCGCAAGATGACGGCAGGACCTGGGTGAGCGAGACGTCGGTGACCGGTTCGCTCGATGCGCAGCCGATGGGCGGATGGTGGCGGCCCTCTCTTACGGCGCGCAATACCGAGCTGCGGATCGCCTTCTGGCGGCAGGAAGATGAGGCGGCGTCCTCGGCATGGGCGGTG
>CALFML010000154.1 GCA_937879845.1 uncultured Myxococcales bacterium | reverse complement strand
CAGGCGAAGACACTCTTTCCCTACACGACGCTCTTCCGAGCTCGCGCGTGACCACGGCGACGAGCTCCTGCGCCTCATCGAGCCACACGTCCTCCCGCCCCCAGACCAGACCCTGGACCGCCAGGTGCTCCAGCACCACGGTTCGGCCTTCGAAGGTGAAGGTCTCCTTGCCGCGCGCGGTGATGCCGACGCTGCCGGCGGGCAAGATAGTCAGCGTCGCGGGGCGCCCGTGCTGCAACCATGTCTTGAGCAGCAGCTGCTGGCCCAAAAGCGGGGCGTAGGTGGAGATGGCGGCGGCCGGTCCCGGCACCGTGACTTGCCGCTCTCCCGTCGCGCTCTGGTAGGTGGCGAAGCTGCCGCGGCCTTGGGCTACCACGCGCTCATCGATGACCAGGCCGCGCGCCGTATTCCCCCAGATCTGGTAGCGCCCGAGCGCGCCGTCGGGCAAGAGCCAATAGAGCGCCGACAGCGGGACCGCCGAGCCGCGATCCTGAAACGAGAAGATCGCCTTGGCTTCGGTGCCGCCGTCGGCGGTCGGGGTGAAGGTGTCGCGCTCGATGCCGATCCGCTGCGCGAACTTATAGAGGGTGTAGCGGACTGTCTTGCGCGGCGCCGGACCCGGCGTGGCGGCGGCAGCGGCTGGTGCCGGCGGATGCGCAGTCGCAGGCGGCGCCGCGTCAGCTCTGCCCGGCATCGATGTCAGCGCAAGCAGGGACAAAAGGATTGGCCAAGAGCGGGTGTTCATGGCCGGAGCCTACCACTATGCGCCGACTCGTCCACCGGCGAGCCGCGGCCCCCTGCCGAACCTGTCCGCAAACTGTTCGCCGACCGGCCCGCCCGCGCCTCACCAACGACGCGGGAAAACCGGAATGTTATCTGGTTGAACACGGCGGCGAGAGCGGTCCCGCGGGAACCCGTCCGCACGCCATCGGTGCCGCGCTGCGGACAGGTAGGAACGGCGAGCGTGGGAAGCCGGCTACTTGCCTTTGAGGCGGATCAGAGTCTGCTCGATACGCTTTTTGTTGTCACTGTCTTTGACCAGCGCCAGCGCCTTGCCGTAAGACTCGGCGGCGGCTTTACGGTCGCCCTTGGCCAGGTAGGCCTCAGCGAGGCTGTCGTGGGCATTCCACGAGTCGGGATGATCGGTCGCGATCTTGCGGAACAGCGCGATCGCCTCATCGTGCTTCTTCTGCCCAAGCAGCCGATAGCCCTGCTGATTGAGATCGGCCTCCGTCGCCACGGCCAGCGCCTTCTGGTTGAGCTCCGCCGCCAGCTTGGCGTCGCCTTTTTTCTCCGCGATGGCGGCGCGCGTCGATAGGTTCTGATAGGTCGGCCGCATCCCGATCGAGCGCTCCGCCATGCGCTGCGCCTCATCTAAGTTGCCGCCGTGGGTAAGAAAATACTGCGCCGCCTGGGCATAGCCCTGCGGGTTGAACTGCGCCACGCCGCGCAGCTCGTTGCGCATGCTCGCCATGACGACCGCGGGGGTGTCGACTTCGATGGGAATGCCGATCTTCGTCCGGTCCCAGCGCAGCGTCACGGTCACCGCGGTCTCGGTGGGGTTGTCGAAGCGGAACGACAGCCGCTCTTCCAGACCTTCGCCGGGCTGCGGCGTCGCTTGCAGGCGCACCGCATCCTCTTTCTGATCGTACCCGTAGCTGCCCCAGGCGACCGAGGTGGTGCTGAAGATGACCGTCCACTCCTTGGCCGTGGGAATCATGTGCAGGCCGTAGGTCCCGGCGGGGAGCGTCTTGCCGCCGACCTTCACCGGCGAGGAGAACGCGATCGTGGTGTTGTCGTTGGCGCCGGCCCGCCACACCTCGCCGTAGGGAACGAGCTCGCCGAAGATCTTGCGGCCGTTTACGGCGGGGCGGTGGTAGTTGATCTTGATCTCGGTCAGGCCCACGGTCTGGCTTACGCTTGCCGCGGGGCTCGGCTCCGGCTGACGCAGGCCCTGCTGCGCCGCGCTCGGCGACGGTGAAATGGTTAGGACGGCGAGGGTTGCAGCGACAAAAGAAACGACGAGCTGAGATTTTCGCATGGGCGATCAAATACCACAGCGGGCAAAAAGTTCGCACGCCGCGGCCCCGAAGATGCTTTTTTTCGCTAGGGCCCGCGCTCCCGCGCCGCGGCCTCCCGCGCCAGGTTCGCCGAGTAGAGCAGGGTATAGGTGCCGGCGATAAGCAGAATCGGCGTCACGGTCTTTGCCACCTCCGGCGTTCCCATGACAAGGTGCATGCCGATGGAATAGAAAAGTCCGAAGAGTAGCGCGCCGCCGGCGGGCAGGAGGAAGCGGCTCAGCCGCCGGGAACCCAGGCGGTGCAGCCCCTCCATAAGAGCGGTCATGAGGAAGGTGATCGTGAAGCTGACAAAGCCCTGCGTACACGCGGCCCGCCAGGCGGCCTGGCTGCCGTGGCTGCGGTTGGCGAGATAGGCCCAGCTCCCATAGAGCGCCATCGCGCCGCTGGCCAGACCCAGGCTGCGCAGGATCGGGCGGCGATACCAAAGTGGGCGGACGTTTTGCTGCCGCGGATCGGCTGCGGGCTTCATGGCTTGGACCTAGCGCAAGCTCGCGGTTTGCGCAGCGCCGCCATGGTGCGGGCGATCCGCTCCCGGAGGCCGAATAGGGGACTGTCGGCACCGACGCCGAAGTTCCAGCGCTCCGTGTCGAGATGATAGATGTCGGAGGTGATGACGCCGACTTCCGGATATTCCTCGGCGATGCTGCCGAGCCGACGCGCGCCGATGATGCGCAGAAACGGCAGCGGCGCCAGGTTGGCCACGGGCTCTTTGACCACGGTCATGAAGATGTGCTGGTGGCCGGTCTCCGCAAGCTGGAGGGCGGCGGCCAGAGCGAAGGCGGGCGCGTAGATTCGCACGTCGGGGAAGCGCAGGAACGCGAGCTGCTCGAAGTAGCCGATGCGGCCCGCCATGATCGCAAGCAGGTTAGGGGCGCCCTCCGCGGCGGACACGGACTCCCAGTCGATCCGCGCCGCGCGCGCCCACAGATCGCTGGCGCGCAGCAGGGGATCCGGCAGCGTGACGGAAAAGCCGAGCAGCCGGTCCTCTGCCTCAAGCACCAGCACGTTGGCGTTGGCAATAAAGAACTCGTACTGCTCACGCGAAGAACCAAGGAGGAATCCTCCGTGCGACAGCGCGGCGGTGCCCGGAGCGATCATGAGCTCGCGCTTGGCGGAAAGGATGGTCTCGACATCGGCGGCGGTAGCCGGGCGGATGCGCGGCTCCGTCACGGATCCACCTGGCGGAGCTGGCCATCGACCTTGGCGTATAACCTAGGGCCGTGGCGGAGCTGGGCGATTGCCTGCCACAGCGAGGAGACGTTGTTGTTGCTGGCCAGCGCGGGCGGCAGTGCGTGCTCTTCCAGCGGCAGGCGGTACCAGGGGATGGAGGGATCGTTGTGGTGGGTGGCGTGCTGGTTGAAGTTTAGGAGCAGCCAGGAGAACAGCCGCTGCTGCGGCAGCGACCGGACGTTGTGCCGCACATCGCTGCCGAAGCTGACGCGGTAGTGGTAGATGTAAAGGAGGGCGGAGAAAATAAAGGCGAAGGGAATAAGCGGCAGACCAAAGCCAAAGACCCAGGCGCGGGCGCCGAGCAGGTGGTACCAAAGGCCGTGGAACAGCAGCGCCCCGCCAAGCTCCAAGACGGCGCGCAGGCGCTGGATGGGCCCAAAGCCGCGAAAGACCGGCGAGATGCGCTGCGCCGTCGCCGTAGGCACGAATAGGAAGAGCACGATCGAGACCAGCGTGTGGAAAAAAAAG
>CALFML010000153.1 GCA_937879845.1 uncultured Myxococcales bacterium | reverse complement strand
CTGCTCGGCTTCGGCTACTGGGTGGTGCGGGACAAGGACAGCGGGCGCTTTGTCGGCGAGGTCGGGTTCGCCGATTTCAAGCGCGAGGTGGATCCGCCCTTCGATGGCGATCCGGAAGCCGGTTGGGTGCTGGCGCCGTGGGCCCACGGCAGGGGCCTTGCGACCGAGGCGGTCCGCGCCATCATCGCCTGGGGCGCGCAGCACTTCGGGCCACGGCGTATCGTCTGCATGATCGCTCCGGAGAATGCAGCCTCCATCCAGGTGGCGCGCAAGTGCGGCTATGTGGAGTTTGGCCGCACCACTTACAAAGGGGAGCCGTCATTACTTTTCAGCCGGAACCTCGGCGAGTAATCGGCATCCGGCCGGGCGCGTAAGGTGGCTGCGGCTGCCCGGCGAAGCTATCGCAGCGTCGTAAATAGAGCATTGTTGACACCGTGCCAATAAGCGGGTACGGTCCCATTCCGTGGTGCCAAGGTGCTGTAGCGCCCAAGGTCCGAACCGGAGCGGAGGCCTCCCATGACGGTGCGTCCCCGATGGATGAGCGATGAGCTTGAGCAAGTCCAAACACTGGCGGCGAAATACTTCCGCAGCGAGGTAGTTCCGAACCTGGAAAAGCACGTGGCGCAAGGGCACCCGGATCGGGCGCTGTATCGTCGCGCCGGTGAGCTGGGCCTCCTGTGCATGTCGATTCCGGAAGCGTACGGCGGCGGCGGCGGCACCTTCGCCCATGAGGCCGTGCTGACCCTGGAGCAGATCCGCGCCGGCGATCCCTGCATGGGCTTTGCCGTACACTGCGGCATCGTCGCTCATTACATCCTGGCGTATGCGACCGAGGAACAGAAACAGCGCTGGCTCCCCAGGCTTGCCAGCGGCGAGTGGGTCGGCGCCATCGCCATGACCGAGCCGGGCACCGGCTCCGACCTGCAGGCCATCGCCACCCGCGCCGTGCGCGACGGCGATTATTACGACATAAGCGGCGCCAAGACGTTTATCACCAACGGCCGGCTGTGCGATTTGCTCATCATCGCCGCGCGCACCAGCGCCGAGCCTAAGGGCGCCGCCGGAATCTCGCTCCTGGTAGCGGAAGTCTCCGATCAGACGCCGGGGTTTCAGCGCGGGCGCATCCTCGACAAGCTTGGCGGCAAGGGGCAGGACACGACCGAGCTGGCGTTTGAAGATCTGCGCGTTCCGGCGGCCAATCTGCTCGGCGGGGTCGAAGGGCAGGGGTTCATCCAGCTCATGCAGCAGCTGCCGCAGGAGCGGCTCATCACTGCGCTTATCGCCATGGCGAGCATCGAGCGCGCGGTGGAGCTGACCGTCCCCTACACCAAGCAGCGCATGGCCTTTGGCAAGCCGCTGTTCGCCCTGCAGAACACCCGCTTCGAGCTGGCCGAGTGCGCCACGCTGCAGCGCGTGTGCCAAAGCTTCATCGATGACTGCATCGTCCAGCACCTGGAAGGCCGCTTGGATGTCGCCACCGCGGCGATGGCCAAGTACTGGATCACCGACCAGAGCTGCATCGTCGCCGACCGCTGCCTGCAGCTGTTCGGCGGCTACGGGTATATGAAGGAGTACCCGATCTCGCACCTGTTCGCGGATACGCGCGTGCTGCGCATCCTCGCGGGCGCCAATGAGGTGATGAAAGAGCTCATCGCCCGCTTTTTATAGCTTCGCCGGCCCCGGGCCAGAAGGACTCAAAGGGACATGACCCCGGAAGCGTTCATCTATGATGCGGTGCGCACCCCGCGCGGGCGCGGCAAGAAGGGCTCCCTGCATTCGCTAAAACCCCTGTCGCTTTTGACCGGCCTTGTCGATGCGCTGCGGCAGCGCAACCCGACTCTCGACCCGCGGCGTATCGAGGATGTGATCCTCGGGATCGTCTCACCGGTGGGCGACCAGGGGGCGGACATTGCCCGCACGCTGGTGCTGGCCGCCGGACTTCCGGACACGGTGGGCGGAGTGCAGGTGAATCGGTTCTGCGCTTCGGGCCTTACCGCGGTGAATCTCGCCGCGCAGCAGGTGCGCTCGGGCTGGGAGAGCATGGTGCTCGCCGGCGGCGTCGAGTCGATGTCGCGTGTGCCCATGGGCTCGGACGGCGGCGCGTGGGCGATGGATCCGGCGACCAACTACGATACGTATTTCGTCCCGCAGGGGATCTCCGCGGATCTCATCGCGACGATGGAAGGCTTCAGCCGGCAGGACGTGGACGGCTACGCGCTGCGCTCGCAGCAGCGGGCGGCAAAGGCGTGGGAGTCGGGCGCGTTCGCGCGGTCGGTGGTGCCGGTGCGTGATCAGAACGGCATCCTCATGCTCGATCGCGATGAGCACATGCGCCCCGAATCAACCCTGGAGTCGCTGGGCAGCTTGAACCCGGCGTTCGCGATGATAGATCGGAAGAGCGTCGTGTAGGGAAAGAGTGTCTTCGCCTGTGTAGAT
>CALFML010000152.1 GCA_937879845.1 uncultured Myxococcales bacterium | reverse complement strand
GGACCTGCTCTACCACTTCGACAGCGTCGCGTACTTTCATGCTGCGCACGACCCGGCGCGGACCGGACAGCGCATCGATCGCGGTGAGTTCATCCGGCGCGGACCGCTGTGGCAGGCTATAGAGGCGGACGGTCCGTCGATCGTCCTTATCGATGAGATCGACAAAGCGCCGCGCGACTTTCCCAACGACCTTCTGGGTGTGCTCGACCAAGGGCACTTCCTAGTCCGCGAGCTGGGCGAGCGCGGCACCCGGATTTCGCGCCGCGCCCAGGCCGCGCCGCCGCTGGTCGTCATCACCTCGAATAGCGAGCGCCGACTGCCCGAAGCCTTCCTGCGGCGCTGCGTGTTCCATCACATCGAGTTCACGGAGGAACTGGTCCGCAAGGCTGTCGCGGCCCGCCGCGCCCAGTACGTGCGCCTGGGCGATGACGTGGTGAATGCCGCGGTCACGCGCTTTCTGGAGCTGCGCCACAAGAGTCTGCGCAAAAAACCCGCCACGGCAGAGTTGCTGGCGTGGCTGACGGTTCTGGCGGCCCAGGGTGGGCTCAGCGCAGTCTCGCTTGCCGACTGTGCGCTGCAGGACCTGCCGTTGCTGTCGGTCCTCATCAAGGATCGCGACGACCTGCTCGCGCTGTAAGCGAAGCCGACCTGCCATGATCTCCGCTGCGGACCTTGATGCCCTGCTTACCCGGCTGCGTGCGGCCGGACTGCGCGTGGGCGTCGAGGACGCGCTGCGGGCGTCCTATCTCGTCGAGCAGCTGCATCAGACCGACTCCGCGGCCTGGTTGCGCGAAGTCCTTCTGGCCATCCTGGTCAAGTCCCCGGCCCACAGCGAGCCCTTCGAGGAAATCTTCACCGCCTGGGCGCTCGAGCTATCCGAGCGCGAGCATCCTCACGAGGAGCCTCCGGCTCTCGATACGCCTGGCCTTCCTGTGCAAACCGCGCGACCTCTCTCGGCTCCGCCGAAAAAACGCGCTCTGTGGTCCAGGATGCTTGTCCGCTGGCGACGGATTGCGGCGCTGCTTGGGGTCCTTGGGGTCGTCAGCTTCTTGGTTCTTTGGTCGGTTCGCTGGCTGATCAGCTCGCCACCACCGCCGCCGATTGGGGATGCAGGCGCAGGGAGGGGGCCCGAAGATCTCGGACCAGGAATAACCAAAAAGACGCTGCGCGTGCTAGCGCCGTCGATCTTCGTGGAGCCGCCGCCCAGACCGGTGCGAATGGGGCAAGGGGTAAGCCTTTTGAGCAGCGGCCTTTTGCTTGGCTTGGCGCTCTACCTGGGTCTACGTGGGCGTCGCTATTTGCCGCTACCGGCTGCACCTCCGACGCGGCCCGGTCCGCGTGAGATCTTGCCGACAGCACCCCAGGCCGCGGGCGGACTGCGACTGCGCCTGCTTGATGTGCGTAGCCAGGAAGCGCTGGTGTGGGGCATCGGGCGCTTTGTCTCGGAGCAGCTCACGCGGCGGCTGGATGTCGTGGCGACGGTGGATGCGACGGCAGCGGCGGCGGGAATGCCGCGCTTGCGATTTCTGCACGCCGGCCATAACCGGGAAGTGTGGCTGTGGCTTGATGAGTCCGCAGCTGGGGACGACCGCGACTACGGCTCGCTGCTGCGCCAGCTTGCCCACGAGCTGGTAGTGTCGCTGCGCCAGGGGGGCCTGCCTGTAGAAGAAGCGCTGTACTGGGGCGTGCCGGACCGGGTGACGCGGCTGCTCGAGTCGGGGCATATCGAAGGCGAGTTTGCGCCGAGCGAGGTCGAGGAGCGGCGCGAAGCCGCCATGGTGGTGCTGTTCACCGACGGCCGCATCCTTGCCGACGCGCTCAGCAGCGAGCGGCACCGTGACGACACCCGGGCGCTGCTGCGGCAGCTCGGGCACTTTCCGCAGCTTGCGTTCTGCGATGTCGCGCGCGGCCTCTATGGGCTGGCGAGCCTGCTCGACCCCTTTGAGCTGCGCGTGCTCCAGCCCGAGCAGGTGGCCAAGTTCCTGGGCGGTGTGCCGAGCGAGCCGGCCGCGCCGCTGCCCGAGCAGCTCACCGGAGACCTGCGGCTGTGGGCGGCAGCCTGCGCGCTGTCGCCCTATCCGGTCGATGAAGAGACGCTGTTCTGGGTACGTGAGCAGCTGGGTCTTGCGGTGCCGGCGGCGGCGAGCACGGTGCTGAAGCAGTTCGCGCGGACGATGGGAGAGCGGATTTGGTTTGTCGGCCCGCAGCGCGCCGGGCTGCTCGGCTGGCTACGGCAGGTCTCGCCAAGTACGAACGGCCCCATTGCCAAGCTGCACTCAAGGCTGGAGCCAACCTGGCTGGGCCAGTGCCTGGCGCTGTGGCACAAGTGCTTGGAGGCCGAAGACGGGCAGCGCAGCGCCCAGAACGCGACGGTGCCCTGGCAGGACACGCCGGCCCGGCAGCACCTGCGGATGAAGCAGGCGCTGCTTGACCTATGGGACCGGCCCGTGGAGGCGACCGAAGCGCTGTATGCGCTCTACCCTGGCGAGCTGGGTGAGGAGATTGCCCGGCTCCTTGGGGAGCTGGGACCGCTGGAGCTGTCCGCCTGCGGCGAGCTGGCGATACTGCCCTGGCTCGAGCAGCAGCTTCCTTCCTTGACGCAATATTGCCTGCGCGAGATGGGCCTGGGCGGAGACCGACCGCGCGCCACAGGGAAACCGCAGCGTCCGGCCCGGCTGCTGCTGGCCTGGGCTGGATGCCTAGGGCTGTCCGTAGCAGGAAGCGCCGCGCTTGCGCAAGGAGCCTGGCAGTTCCGCCATCCGCAGGGCGAGCCGAGATACCGACAGGAACAGGCCCCCGAAGACGCCCGCATCGACCTGCGAAAAAAGACCGACCAGGAATATGAGCTGACAGCAAGCAGCGCGCTGGCGCAGGCGACCGCCCTGGTTCCCGCAGGCGGCAGCGCGGTAGTAACGTGGGAAGAAGAGGAGCGCGAGCCCCCGGACGGAGGAAGGGTAGAGCCGCAAGACCTGGGCGCGGATCTGCCGGCCCCGCCCGACCTCAGCGAACCGCGAGATCTTCGAGATCTGGCCGCGCCGCCGGATCTACAGCCGCCGCCGTGGAGATGTCCCTATGTAGAGTATAAAGAGCCCAAGAGCTGGATGGTGTTCGTGAAGGTATGTGGGGGCGAGTTCAAGATGGGCTCCGAGCGAAATGATAAGGAGGCTCAAGACGACGAGAAGCCGGCGTATCCGGCTCACATCGATACGTTCTGGATGGGAAAATACGAAGTGTCGAATGCGCAGTATCTGGCAGACAACCCGGCGCACAAAAGTCAGTTCGAGGAGAAGGAGCTGCCGGTCCAGAATATAAGCTGGAGCGAGGCCAGAGCGTACTGCCGATCGCACGGAGGGGACCTGCCGACGGAAGCAGAGTGGGAGTATGCAGCCCGGGGTCCGGAGGGAAGAAAGTATCCGTGGAAAAAGGGCGAGCCGCAACCCGGACGTGCGACGTATGGTCGCGGCTTTGAGCAAGGGCCGGAGTTGATTACGGCGAACGCGAGTGGGCGCGGGCCGTTCGGAATCCTGAACCAGGCGGGGAACGTATGGGAATGGGTGACAGATTGTTACCAAAGCGACAGATATGGAAAACGAAAGTCACAAAGTGACAAAACGAATCCGCCCACGCCAGTGAGCAACCCAGTCGATGATCGGCCAAGCTGCGACGTGCGTGTGGTGCGTGGGGGCTCCTTCTTCGACGGGCCCGGGTACCTGCGCGCCGCGTTCCGGAGCAAGGTACTGCCCGGGGGCCTGGTCAGGTACCTCGGCTTTCGGTGTGTGCGGGGTTCGCGTCGCCAGCCTTGATCGTTGTCTTTTGTCTTCCGTTTATTCGAATCCCGCGCGGAGCGGAATTTTCAAAATGCCACATTTTTGACAAAATGTCAGGCGTTTTGTCAGGTGGATGACAGGAAGTGTCAAGCCGGTCCGGGCATATGTAATCTCGGTAGGTCACGCGCTTAGAACAAGAACACCCCCCGGTAGGACGCAATGCTGCGGGCGAGGCTATCGGTACCGCGCGCTGCCGCGGCGCGCAGGCGCTTGCGAAGCCGCCGCTTGACCTTGGGTCCCGGAGCCACACCGGCCCGACTGACACGATAGCCGACAAAGCGCGTGGGATCGCGGGTGTCGAATACCTCCCAGCGCTTGCGTCCCAGGGTGAGGCCGCGTTCTCGCAGCAGCCACTCCGCGATCTGCGTACGCGCCGATAGGAGTTGCTCCCGGTCATCGGTAAACAGGGAGAAGTCGTCCATGTAGCGCAGGTAGCCCGGCACCTTCAGCGTCCGCTTGACGAAGTGGTCTAGCCCGTCGAAGTACAGGAGCCCCGACCACTGGCTGACATACGATCCAATCGGCAGCCCGCACCCCGGCGGCAGCGGGTCGTGAGCAAGCCCAAGCACCTGCGCCGCTGCCTCGGTCTGATAGACGGCACTATTGCTGCGCAGGAGCAACCCCAGCAGCGCCAGCGTCTGCGCATCGCGCAGCCGGTGCCGGAACAGACTGAGCAGCACGTCGTGCCGAATGGACGGGAAGTACCGCCTGATGTCAAGTGACCGTCAAGAGACCTCAGTTGACCATGTGCCAATCCGCCGCACCGACTTGCCCGGCTTGGTAGCTGCATCCTCCAAAGACAGCTCCATGGGGGGCGATGTCCGCAAGAGGGCAGAGTTTTTTCAACTGCCTGAGAAGTAACAAGGGCTAATAATCGCGACCGCGCTCCGCGCGGAGACCGAAAAAAGGCAAGGTCACTGTCAACGCTGGCGACGCAAACCCCGAACACACCGAAACCCAAGATTCAGATCCCGGCCCACGGACCGGTTCCCGACTCGGTCCGCGGCGCGCAGGCGCCTGGGCACGCTGTCGAAGGAGCCCCCACGCACCACGCGCCTAGCTCCCGTCTCTGGACCGATAGGATTGACAGCCGTGTCATACTCATTTGTCCCTTGGTAATCTGCGTCCCAATCCCAGCACCACTCCCACACGTTGCCGTGCAGGTCATGCAGGCCCCAGGCGTTTGGCTTCTTCTGGCCCACTTCATGAGTACGTTGCCCGCTATTGCCATCGAACCAGGCGTACTCGTCGAGCTGTGCCGGCTCACTGCCGAAGCTGTATGCGGTTCGCGTTCCTGCCCGGCAGGCATACTCCCACTCTGCTTCCGTCGGAAGTCTATATCCGTCAGCGCTGCGATCCCACTCTACCTTCGGCGACGCCCTCTCTCCTTGCGCGCGCGACGTCTCTATCATTTGGTAAC
>CALFML010000151.1 GCA_937879845.1 uncultured Myxococcales bacterium | reverse complement strand
GCCGGAGCCGCCGCGCCCGGCGCCGATTCCCGCCCGGCCGTCCCGTCCTCCGGTCGCGGCGCAGCCCGCGACTCCCGCTCCCCGGTCGACCGTGCAAGAGGTGTTCATCTCATCGCGCCAAAGCGGCAAGCGCTTGGCCCTGGACGGCTCGCGCGCCGCCCCGGGAGCGCGCCTCATCCTGCAGCCGGCCAACGGCGGCGGCCACCAGCGCTTCTTCATCTCGCCGCACCAGGGCGGCTACTTGATGCGCGCCGGGCACTCCCCAATTACCATCAACGCGGCGTTGAACCGTCCCGGACAGGGCTTCCAGCTCATCGAGATGCCCTCGCACAAAGGCGATGATCAGGGCTTCTCCGTAGAGGAGACGACGGAAGGCGATTACCGTATCCGCGCCCCGCAGTCCGGCCGCTGGCTCGCCACCGCCAACGTCAACGGCGTCGAAGTCCCGGTCCTAGAGACCAGCTTGGGCGAAGAGCATGCCAGCCGCTGGCTCATTCATACCGCGCCGGAGACGCCGCGCCTCGCGGTGCTGGATCTGGAGTCGGTTGCGCCGCGGCCCAAGACCGATGGCGCCCTCGATGTCGTTTTGGGAACGGGACAGCTGCAGTGCGTGGATGCGCTGGCCGGCTCGACGTTCCGCGCCTACACCGGCGACTTCCTGAAGCGCGGGCGCGATCAGCTTCTCACCATCCGCGCCGACTCCCGCTATCACTACGTCGACATCATCGAGTTCGGCGTAAACGGGGCGGAAGCGCAGGTCGTGGCCGGCGCGACGGTGGAGCCGGGCGGCTGGATCGACGGCTGGCTCGGTCCGCACGATCTGCAGCTGGTCGGTGATCTGACTGGGGACGGCAGCTCGCAGCTCCTGCTGTTGCACCGCGGGCAGCGGCGGCCGGGCGAGCAGGCGGTGCTGCTCGGTCTGCAGAACAGCTGCGAGCACCCCCGCAAGCTCTTCGCCGACAACTGGGGCGAGCGGCAGTGGCTCGACGGCTGGCTCGATCCCGATGACGTCCACATGATCGGCGACTTCATGGGCCTTGGCCACGATCAGTGGATGATGATGAACCGCAACCCGCGCGGCGGCCGAGTGCGCGTCATGGATCTCAAAGGCGGCACCCCGCGCCGCTGCTACACCGAGATGTGGGGGCAGAGCACGCTCCTTGACGGCTGGATGGACGCGGGCCGCATCATGCTGGCCGGCGACTTCTTGAAGCGCGGCCATGCGCAGGTGCTGTTCATCAACCGCAACGTCGCCATGAACACCGGCAAGGTCCTCATCGCCGACTTCTGCCGCTCGGCGCCACCGGCCGAGGTCTGCTACCGCGAGCTGTGGGGGCAGAGCGACCTTTTGAACGACTTCCTCGCCGACTCAGACATCGCGGTGGCGGGAGACTTCATGGGCCGCGGCTATGCCCAGGCGCTGTTCGTCAGCCGCAAAGGCGAAGGGGAGAAGTTCCTGGTCGCCGACTTCCGCCGCGGCGCCCCGCCGCTTGAGCCGTGCGTGCGGGAGCAGTGGGGAACGCGCGGCAGGCATGAGTCGCTCATCCACCCGCGCAGCGTCGTTCTCGCCGGGCGCTTCCGCCAAGCCGCGGGCAGCACGGCCGCGCCGGCGCAAGTGCTGCTGCTATAGCAGCGCGGGGCGCGGGAACTGGAGGTCGTTAGGTACGTAGGGCTGCAGCGTCACGCGACGGTGCAGAAGGGGCCGCGGCGGCTCGCCCGGCACGAAAAAAGGCGACGGTGAGACATTATGAGAGAGATTCCCACGCGGCCCAAACAGCACTCCGGCTCTGCGGTTGAGAGCCGGGCGGCCGAAGCGCTGCAGCGACAAGAGGCCGATTCTGCAAGCGGCCGCGAGAAGTTGGAAGATACGTTAGGCGGCGCCCTGACTCGCGTCCTGTCGCGGGCCGGGCTCAGCGTCCGCGTCGTTCCCACCGCCCAGGGGTCTGGGGCGGCCGAGGAAGCGGCACGCTCGCACCCCCCGGCTGCGGCGCCGTCTGCGACCTCTCATCCCGCGGACGATGCGGCGGCGTGCCTGCCAGCGCGCGATGAGCTGATTACGCTTTTCACCATCGTGTTAGCGGGCAAGGTGCTCGGACAGCTGCCGGCCGGGGCTTTCATTGAGACCGCGGCGGTGAGCGAGCCGGCGGCGCCGGAAGCGCCTGATAGCGGTCCGGGAAGCCAGCCGGTGCCGCCTGCCGCGCCGCCCGCCGCCATCCCGTGGAAGGCGCTGCCTTCGCCGCCGGTAACCGGGCCCGCCCCGCAAAAGCCCGCCGCCCCGGCGCGTCTGCCTCCGGTCACCGCCGCCCCTGCTCCCGCTCCCGCGGCAAGCAAGCCGACTGCGGCTCCGGTCAAGGGCCGCGGCTTTACCATCCGCTACTAAACAAGCTCAAAACGTAAGGCTGGGAAATCAAAGGCGCTGCGGTCGCGGCGGCGGGCTGCAGCCGCGCGCGGTCAGCCGACCCAGGCGCGAATCTGGTGGCAGAACGAGGCGCGAGCCGCGCGGGTGCGCTCAGCCATCTCGGCGTGCTCGACGCGGAAGGAGGCGCGGAGCTGGGCGACCTCGGGCATGATGCGCTGGGTGACCTCGGCGTGGACCTGCTGGACGAACGCGGCGCGGGCGATGCGCTGGCGCTCCGCCATCTCGGCGTGCTGGGCGCGGTGCTGACTGCGCAGACGCGCCACCTGGGCGCGCAAGGGAATCTGAACCTCAAGCAGTTCATCCGGCGCTGACCCGGAAAACATCGCAGCGGAACTTTTCGTCCTAAGCACGATCGCCTCCTAATCGTCGCCGCTCCCTGCCGTCGGAGAAATCCCGCGCGAGGCAGCTAGGCTGGCCTCGTATCAAGGTACTATAAGAGCCGCCGGCGAAAAAGCCCGCAGCGGGCAATCCCGGCAAGCGCTGTGACTGCGCAGGTTTGCGTCCTCCCTGTTGCCGCTCTAAGCACGGATCGTAAACAGAGCGAAAACGGATCGCAGGCGGACTGGATGCCTCGGGCCAAAACGCGGCGAAAACAAGAAAGATTCCGCCGACAAAGAAGGCCCCTTTCCTTGGCGCCAGGTCCTAAGGTACACTACTAAGCGCATAGCTATACCCTGGCACTCACAGCGTCGTACCCAGAGGCTCATAGGAAGCTGCCGTGTTCCTCATCGATGACTTGCTCGCTGCGCCCTTCAAGGGCGTGATGTGGATCCTCAAAGAGGTCGTCGCTGCCGCCGAAGAAGAGCAGGCGGCGGAGTCGGATCGCATCAAGGATCGCCTGCGCGAGCTGTACATGCTCCTTGAAACGGGGCAGATGACGGAAGCGGAGTTTGAGGCGGAAGAGAGCGAGCTGCTCGACCGGCTCGATGAGCTGGAGCAGGCCGGAGCGGCAGGCGAGGGCGAGGGCGAGGACGAAGAGGAAGAGGACGACCAAGAAGACGCGGACGATCAAGACGCGGAGGAAGACGACGACCATCCCGAAGCCGGACCCCGATACGCCGCCGCCCCGGAGCGCGACGCCGCCGGAGCCGTCCCCACCCGAGCCGAGCCCGCTCCCGCCCAAGAGCAGTCTCAGTCCGTTGGCACCGGCCCCGCCGCTCCCCAATCCCATACCGGTAAGTCCGACGATG
The DNA here is from genome assembly GCA_937879845.1 of uncultured Myxococcales bacterium. GTDB lineage: Bacteria > Myxococcota_A > Polyangia > Palsa-1104 > JAEUJZ01 > CALFML01. The sequence goes on along the minus strand of CALFML010000151.1, from coordinate 12,881 downwards.
ACGATTGAGAGCGTGGCCACGGCGCCGCGGCGGATCAGCCTCGATCCGGAGAGCGTGCAAAACGGTCTCGGCCAGCTGGTCCTCACGCTGGTGAAGCTGCTGCACGAGCTCTTAGAGAAGCAAGCCATCCGCCGGCTGGAGTCCGGCGGTTTATCCGATGAGCAGGTGGAGCGGCTCGGCATGACGCTGCTGCGCCAGGCGGAAGAGATTGCCCGCCTGCGTGAGGTCTTCGGCCTGCGCGACGAGGATCTGAACCTGGATCTCGGGCCTTTAGGGAAGCTGCTATGAGCCGCTGCGGCTCCCTTTGCTTCATCGATACGGCCGGCCGCTCATGACGGTCCGCCAGACCTCCATCGCCAGCGCGACGCGCAGCTCCAGCCTGGCCGACATCTTGGAGCGGGTGCTCGACAAGGGCGTGGTCATCGCCGGCGACATCAAGATCAAGCTGGTCGAGATCGAGCTCCTGACGATTCAGATCCGGCTCGTCGTGTGTTCGGTGGAGCGGGCGATCGAGATGGGCATGGACTGGTGGCGCACCGATCCGAACTGGTCGGCGCTGGCCCGCCAGACGGCGGCGCTGGAGGCGCAAGCCGCGGCGCTGGCGGCCGCCGGGGGGGAGGCCCTTAGCGCTCCTGCGGCCGGCGCCGCGATGTCGGTGCCCGCCCCCGCGGCCGTTCCCGTCGCCGTTCCGGCCGCCGCGGCGGCATCCGGGACCGAGCCGGCGGGGATGGAGCAGCGCCTGCGCGCCATGGAAGAGACGCTGCGCCGCTTGGAAGAAAAGCTCAGCGCAAAGCCTTGAGCGGAGCTTTGGCGGCGGCCGGCAGCATCGGCGGCACGGTCTGATCGTGCGGCAGGCGGACGCCGACGCGGCGCGCCTTATCGACGGAGCAGAGCAGCAGCTCCAGCCCCAGATAAAGGAGCTCGATATCGGCGACCGTAATTACGATCTCGCCCTTTACCACGACGCCCCGGTTGAGCACCCGATCCAGCACCTCGCACAGCGACACATGCTCGTCTTCCACATCGGCAAGCTCGCCGCGCAAAAGCTCGTCTGCGACGGGGGGCTCCGGCGCGGCCAGATCCAAGCGCGGCTTGCCGTCCGGTCCCAGCTGCACATCCGTCACATAGGGCATCGACGTCTCCCGATCCTTAGCCAGTAGGATAAAGCGCCTGCCCGAGCTGCGCGAGCGCGGTGAGCCCGAGCGGCGGCGCCTGGGCGGTAATCGTACTCACCGGCAGCGGCGCCACCTCCGCCCCAAACGCAGTGACGACCGCTTGCTCGCGCTCCACAAGCCCTGCGCACAGACGGCATTCATCCGTCGGTACCGGCGTGACCTGATTGATGAGGAGCTGCGCCACCGCGATGCCCAGCCCGCGGCAGCTGGCGAGCAGATCGCGCGTCTCCGCCAGCGCCATCCAGGTCGGGATCGCGACGGCGAAGACGGCGGTTTGCCGCGGGTCGCGCAGGAGCGTGCGCAGCGCCTTGAGCTGCCGCGACAGATCGATTAGGCGGTCGCTGAGGCGCGGCATGCGCACCGCTTGGCGGTTTTTGAGCAGCACCGCGAAGATCGCCCGCAGCCAGCCCTCCAGGGCCTCTGGCAAGGCGAGCAGGCGGAGCAAGTGCCCGGTCGGCGCAGTGTCGATGACCAGGGTAGCCTCGGGCGCCTGCGCCAGGAGCGCGGTTACCTGCGTGAGCGCCACCAGCTCATCGATGCCGGGAGGGCTCAGCGCGAGCAGCCGGTCCAGGGCTTGGCGCTCGAACGCAAGCTGAGTGTGGGCAAGGCGCTCCTGCCATAGCTCTTCCACTTCGTCTTGGTACTCCTTTTGCCAGTCGCGCCACTGCGCCTCTGCGTCGGGGGCCAGCGCCGAAAGCCCAGGCCGTAGCGACACCTTATCAGGGCCGACGGCGACTCCCAGGCAGTCGGCCAGCGAGTGTGCCGGGTCGGTGGATAGCAGCGTCACCTGCTGCCCGGCTTCGGCGAGCCGCAGCGCAGTGGCGCACGCCAGCGTGGTCTTGCCGACGCCGCCCTTGCCGGCAAAGAGCAGCAGCCGCTGTTCCGGTCGATTTCGGCCGCCGCTTACTTGCGGGACCTTTTGCGCGGGCGAGGCCAGGGTTGAGTTTTCCGGACGGGGCGGCAGCGCGAGCGGGGCGGCGTGGTCGTAAAGCGCCGCCAGCGCCGTCGTGCCGCGTACTTCGTCCGGGAAAAGCGGTACGCTCCATAGCTCCTGGCCGGACAGCGCCGGCAGGTGCTGGCGCAGCGTTTCCTGCTGTAGCCCCTGCATCAGGAGACACTGCGGGCAGCGGCTGGGCGGCCGCAGGCGGTTGACCAGGAGCGGTCCGACCCGCACCCGCTGTGCCGCGAGCTGCGCGAGAAACCGCTGCGTCTCGGCGAGACTCAGCGGCTCGGCGAGCAGCACCGGCACAAGGCAGCTGTGCTCCGACTCCCACAGCCGCTGCGTGCGCGTCGCCGCATCGGAGAGCTCACGCAGCAGCTGATCCGTCTGATCGGGCCGGTATTCGCCGCGATAATGCTGGACCAGATACCGGTGCTTGGCGAGCAAGGCATCGAGCGCCGCGACAAATCCGCCGACCAGCTCCGGCACGGCGAGCAGGCGGTGGGTATGGCCGCTCGGCGCCGTATCGACGATCACGGTGCGGTAGCGGCGGGACTCGGTCCACTCTGCGATGCGCAGAAACGAAAGGAGCTCGTCCATGCCGGGCAGCGTCAGATCGACGAAGCGCTGGACATCTTCCTCATCCAAGAAGGTGCCGCGGCGGGCGATCTCCCGCAGGGTGGCGCGGTGCCGATCGATGAACTCGGCGAGACAGGCCGCGGCGTCGAGCTCCAAGACCTCGAGATTGGCCGGCGGCGGCTGCCCGGCCAAGGCGTCGGCCAGCGAGTGCGCCGGGTCTACGGAGACCAGCAGAAAGCAATCCCGCGGACGGCTGCTTGCCAGCGTGAGCGCGGCGGCCGCGGCGCAGGTCGTCTTGCCGACGCCGCCCTTGCCGGCAAAAAGGAGCAGCCGGAGCTCGTCGTGCAAAAGGAACCAGGGCTTGTCGCTAGGCGTCGCAGCAGCGGCCATAACGCAGCGCCCCCTTCACAGCTGCAAGTTCAGCTCGACGAAGTTATGCGGCGCCCACGGGCCGTTGAAGTCGAAGGTGAAGCTGCTGTCAAAGCCGGCGGCGGCGGCGGTGACGGCCTGCTCGAACTCGGCTTGCGCGGTGCGCGGGATGAGGCACGCCAGGGTGAGCACGTCGCGCTCGTTGCGCGTCGGGTTGCGCTTGATCTCGACGCCGTGGCGGCCAAGGATCTCCGCCACGCGCTCATAGTGGCGGTCGCGCTCCTCGGTGAGGAGCTCGGCGAACATGCGGCCGAGCTCGATCATCTCATCGCGGCTGGCCGACTGATTTTCGCCGATCGTGGCATCGCGCGCTTGGCGCAGCTCGGGCCGCAACTTAATGAAGTACTCAAATAAGTTCGGCACATCCCAGATCACCCGCAGGCCCATCTCGATCTTGCCCGCGACGCGATCGAGCTGCGTCGAGATCTCGGCCTGGTTCTGGCGCAGGGCCCGCAACAGCGCCGCCTCATCGGTGGCGACGACGCCGAAAGCCACCGGCAGCACCGAGCTGTCCTGCATCGCCCACTTGAGCACCGCGTTGTGAGTGCTGAGGTTGCGCCGCTCCGGCCGCAGGCGCGACCGCGTGGTCCGACTGACCAGCGCCGCGACCTGGCCGGTGCTCAGCCAGCGCACGGGGGCGCCGTCGATTCCGGACTCGGTGAACTCGGAAGGGCCGCGCGTGCGGGCGATTGCATATAAGTATTCGCCACCTGCCGACTGGGTAGTCTCCGCCATGATCAAAGTATTTTGCGGTGGAAGACCGGCAAAAGAAATAGGAAATCGATTGGTTAGGCGGCTGCCTACTTGTCTTTAGTCTGCGTCTGCGTCGGCTCTGCGTTAGGGGACGGAGCTTGCGGCAGCTCGGCGAAGCTGAAGGGCGGGAACGGGCCGCTGACGACCAGCTTGAGCGACTCCGCGGCGGCGAGCTCGCGGGCGCGATGGCGCAACGCAGTCGCGGTGCCGCGGGTTATGAGGAACGCCGCTGCTACGGCTAGCCCGCCGCCTTGCGGGATGAGCTCGACCTGCGAGGAAAGGGCGTAGGGCGTAAGTGCGGTGCGCAGCCAATTTGCCAGGCGGTCGCCGGCGGCCTTTTGGTTCTCGGCCTGCGCGTGGTGCCGCTGACGGGCGCGCAGGTAGGCGGCGCCGGCGCCCGCTGCTGCCGATGACGGCGGCGGCGGACCGGGCGGCGTCTCCGGCGGCGGCAGTATCACGCGCACCGCCAGCTCCTCCGTGCCGTGCAGGCGCGCCAGGAGCTGCGCGTAAAAAGCGGTGTTTTCGATGAGATACGTGCGTACCGCGGCCTCGCTCGCCAGCACGCTGCCAAAGCGCAGGGGCACGACCGTGGTCTGCGCATGCACGTGTCCGAGCACCTGGCTGTAGGCCACAAGATCCGCGGTCTTGGGCTCGCGCAGAGACAGCTCCGGCGGCAGCGGTGACACGATTGCCCCGAGCAGCGCCGTGCTGAGCACAGAGCAGGGATAGCCAAAGGCGCCGCAGCGCTGCGCATCGAGCCGCGGCTCGGCCTGGTCCGCGGTGCGGCCCGTCACCCCATACAGCAGCCAGCGCTCCGCCTCTGCTTCAGCCACGCGGCTCTTCCTCTGCCCCGGCGGCCGCGGCCAGCGCCGGGGCAAAACTGTAGAGCGGCCACGGTCCGGTAAGCTCCAGCGTCAGCCCGCGCCCCTGCAGCCCGCGGTCCAGCTCTGTGACCTTGTCGATAAGCTCCTGCCGGCCGGGCCTTGGCACGAGCAGCGCCTGGTGAAACATCACCTCTTCGGTTCGTCCGCTGACCTCGCCGGCCAGCGAGCGCAGCGCCCGCGTCCGCGCGACCAGCCCGCGCAGCTCGGCGAGGACTTGCTGCTCCAGGCCGCGCGCCCAGGTCCGCACGGAGCGGGCGATGTCCTTGCGCAGCTTCTGCTCCAGCAGGTAGCGCGCCCCCGGCGATGCCGGCAGCGCTTTGAACCGCGGGTCATCGGCCACCATCGCCGCTTCCGCCGGCGCTGCGGCCAGCCAGCCCTTGAGCGACCACTCTTCGAACGCCGCGCTCTCGGCGAAAAAAGCCTGAATCGGCCCGGCCTCCGCCGTGAGCCACGCCGTGAGGCTGGCCGCCGACGAAAAGAGACTGCCAAAGCGCAGCGGCAGCACCGGCCCGCCGGCCATCACAAGCTCGATCACCGCCTCATGGCGCACCGCCCGCGGCCCCAGCCAGTTCAAATCGCGCAGCCGCGCTTCGGCGTCCGGCCCGGTCCATTGCTCCAGGGGGACGCGGCAGACCACGGCGGCCAGCCCGCCCGCGGTCAGCCGCTCCAGCTGCGTGTCGGCGGTGAGCCCGGGCGCCTCCGGTACCGCAACCTCTGCCGGAGCAAGACAGAAGACATAAAGCCCGCTCCGCGGAGTACCGGGGTCGGCGAGCGGCGGCAGGCTCGGTTCGAGCATGCCTTAACTATATCGCGTACTTGGAATGGCTAAAAGACCGATGACCGCTGCGCCATCGGATATCCGCGGCGGCGCGACCGGAACGAGATGGGCTTAAGAACGCCGAGCAAAAAAACCTGCTGCGGTGGCCGTCGTCCGCCGCACATTTAGGGCGGTCGCCGTGCCCATGGTCCAAAGGCCGCTCCGCGCGCGGCTTTCCATCTTCGCTACGGTATCGATATGGGCGTTCTAAGCGTCCTTGCCGGAAGCGCTGGGCGCTGCCGCGGCGCCGTTTACCTCGGCCCGGAGGTTGAGCCCGAGCCGGGCAAAGGCGCGGTTGAGCGCCGTTCCGACCGCCGACTCTAGGCCAGCCCGGCGCTGGGCCTTGCGCTGCGCTTCTTTGGCCAGGGCCGCGGCGCGCAGGCGCTCTTGCTCGGCGCGGGCCACCACGCGCAGGCGCTCCTGTTCCGCCAGCGCGGCCAGCCGCAGGCGCTCCCGCTCCGCCGCCGCGGCGATGCGCACGCGCTCTTTTTCCGCTTCCGCGGCGAGGCGCAGCCGTTCTTGTTCCGCTGCCGCTTCGACCTTGCGGCGCTCGCGCTCCGCGAGCTTGACCACGACCCACTTCTTCGCCATGACGGCGCCCACCGTCCCCACCGCTCCCGCCGCGATGCTACCCAGTACGATCTGCCCCGCCTTGCTCGTGACAACAGACTTTAGAACTTTTGTGCCCATAAATATTCCATCAAATGGTGGTTGATAAAGTGGTTGACAGATAGTTCCGGCGCGGCGCATCGCGTCGTCGGTGCGCTCGTCCTCCGGCCGCGGCAAAAGGACGCGGGTGAAGCTCACCCGGATGCTGGTGGTACGGAGGGACTCCCGCGGCATCAGCTTCTATTTTGACACGGAGCCGTCCGCCCTTGGGAGTTGCCGCCCAGCACCGTCGCCAGGGGCGGCTGGCGGCCGTGCCGGGTTGCCGCACGGAGGCCGAAGTCGGGCCGGCCGCAGCCTTTACGATCGCTCGGCAGCGCCGCTTGTGCCGCGGCTGCCGGCGGCGATGACCTGGTGGGCTGCGGCGAGCAAATCGTCTGCGGTGACCACCACGGCCGCGGTGTCAGGAGGCGGCGCCGCGGAAGCCTCGGCATGGGCGATACAGCGACGTAGCGCCGCCCGTCCGGCGACTTGGCAGATCGCCGCCAGGTCCGCGCCGCTGCGGCCTGCGGTGAGCGCCACCAGCGGCTCCAGCGCGCAGCCGGGCTGCGTGGGGATGCGGCGCAGGTGGATCTGGAGGATCTCCCGCCGCGTCGGTGCATCGGGGAGGGGGAGGGGAACGATCAGATCAAAGCGCCCCGGCCGCAGGATGGCGGGATCGATGAGATCCGGGCGGTTGGTCGCGCCCAGCACCAGCACCCCGCTCAGCTCTTCGACGCCATCGAGCTCGGTCAGGAACTGGCCGATGACCCGGTCGGACACGCGCGAGTCCAGCCCCTGGCTGCGCACCGGCAAAAGCGCGTCCATCTCATCGAGGAACAAGATGCACGGGGCGGCCTGACGGGCGGTGCGGAACAGGTCGCGCACCGCCCGCTCCGAGTCCCCGACGAACTTGGACAAAAGCGCCGGCCCTTTGATCGAGATGAAGTTGACGCCGCACTCCGTCGCCGCGGCCTTGGCGAGCAGGGTCTTGCCGCAGCCCGGCGGACCCGCGAGCAGCACGCCCTTGGCCGGACGCAGGCCGGCCGCCGTGAAGTACTGCGGGTATTTGAGCGGCCAGACCACCGCTTCGATGAGCGCTTGCTTAACCGCCTGCTGACCGCCGACATCCTGCCAGCTCACGCTCGGGACTTCGGTGAAGACCTCGCGCAGCGCCGACGGCTCGACCTCGCGCAGGGCGGCCTGGAAATCGACCATGCTGACCTCCAGGCGGGCCAGCTGGTCGTAGGGGATGGCGGCATGGGCGAAGTCGATGTCGTCGATGATCCGCCGCAGGCAGATCATCGCGGCCTCCCGGCACAGCGCCGCCAGGTCGGCGCCGACGAAGCCGTGCGTCGCCTCGGCCAGGCGGCTTATGTCGACGCTGTCGTGCAGCGGCATGCCGCGGCTGTGGATCTCCAAGATCTGCTGCCGGCCGGGGCGGTCGGGAATCGGAATGCTGATCTCGCGATCGAAACGGCCGGGGCGGCGCAGCGCCGGATCGAGGGCGCCGGGCAGGTTGGTCGCGGCGATGACGATGACGTGGGTGCGCGGGTTCAGCCCGTCCATGAGCGACAGGAGCTGGGCGACGACGCGCTTTTCGACATCGCCGACCACGCGCTCACGCGAGGGCGCGATGGCGTCGATTTCATCCAAGAAAATGATGCTCGGTCCTTTGCGGCTCGCCTCCTCGAAGATCTTGCGCAGGTGGGCCTCGCTCTCACCGTAGAACTTGTGGATGATCTCCGGTCCGTTTACGGCGTAGAAGTTGGCGTCCACTTCGCGGGCGATGGTGCGGGCGATAAGAGTTTTGCCGCAGCCCGGCGGTCCGTGTAAAAGCACGCCCTTAGGCGGATCGATTCCCAAGCGAGCGAACACCTGCGGGTAGCGCAGCGGCAGCTCGATCATCTCGCGGATGCGCCGCAGCTGCCGACCCAGGCCGCCGATGTCCTCATAAGAGGGCGCGCGGGCGCTCTCCGGCTTGGGCGCGGCGCTCACCCGCAGCTTGGTGAGCGGGGTGATGAGCACGGCTCCTTTGGGCGTCGTCGACTCCACCCGGAAGTCGGCGGCGCGGCTGCCGAACAGCGTCACCCGGATGTGATTTTGCTCCAGCACCGGCAGCCCATCGAGGAGTCGACCGATGTAGTCGAGATCGCGCTCGGTGGGCGCGACCGTGGTCGGCACAAGCTCCAGCCGCTCGGCCGGCTGCGCCGTGATCGGCCGCAGCACGATGACCTCATCCAGCCCCACCCCAGCGTTCTGGCGCGTGATGCCGTCCATCTGGATGCGGCCCTGTCCGCGCAGCTCGCGGTGCATCGGCATCACCTTGCCGATGGCCCGCCGCTTGCCCACGATCTCCGCGGTGTCGCCGACCTGCAGCCCAAGCTCGGCGAGCTGCGCCGGATCGATGCGCAACAGGGCGCGGCCGACATCTTTGGTCGGCGCTTCGCTGACCCGCAGCTGCAGCGCCTTGGCTTCAGACACAGAGTCCTCCTGATCCTGCGCTTACGGAGTATGGTCCTTGAGCCAGAGCTCGACGACCCCGTTATTGCACTTGAGCGTTGCCTGCTCTTTGGTAAAGGGCCGCGGCAGAAGGAGCTCCTTGCGATAGCGCTTGTCGCCGGAGGAGGCCTTCAAGGTAAGGACATCCTCGGCGAACTCCATGTGGATGTCGGCCGCGCTCACGCCGGGCATCTCGGCGACGATGAGGATGCCGCCGGGTTCGTCGAAGATGTCGGTGACCGGCTCGCGGATCTCATGCACCGCGGCTTCCCCGGACTTCTCATCCTTGCGCAGGTTGCCAAACGGCTCGATGCGGACGCCCTTGCCGCCGCGGCCGACCTTGACCGAGAACCCGTAGACGCCCTTTATCTCCCGGCCGCCGTCGGCAGGTTCCCCGGCTTGGCCCCCGGCGAACTTTTCGGCGCCGGTCTCGGCGAGGTTGCCCAGGCGGTCCATGATCTCACCCAGACCGCGCAGCATGGCGGCGACGCTGTCCATGCCGGTGGTCTTTTGCCCTGGTCGCGAGCTTCGTGTGGTCATGATCGTCGTACGCTTTCGTCGGCAAGGCGCGAGCGCGGGCCGGCAATCAGGCGGCGCTCTAAAACGTAGTGAGACGGCGGTAGATGATGCCAAGCCGGGTCTGGTCGCTGAAGTAAAGGAGTCCGCCGACGGTCAAAAGGACGCTCGCGGCAATCGAGGTGCCGAAAGCGACCGTGGTGGAGTTGTCGACATAGTTGGTCAGGCTGAAGAAATAGCTGGCGCCGATACCGCCGATTCCCAAAATCCCGAGTAGTGTCCCCACCCCATAAAGTCCGCGCCCCGGATCCTGGCCGACCGAGCGCAAGGCGCTGTGCTCAAGCCCCAGCCCCGTCGCGCTGAAGAAAAAGCCCGCCCCGGTGGCGCCTGAGCCGGCGTAGGCGAGGCTCGGACCGATGATGGTCTTGCTCGGGTCGGTGTTCTGATCGAAGCCGTAGACCGCGGTGACGATGATGCTGGCCAGCGTGAGGCCGCTGCCGGCCAGGCCGAGCGCCGTGCCGACGCCATAGAGCGCCCGGCCGGTGCGGTAGCGCTGCAGCATCACTGGGCTCATCGGCGTCGGCGGCAAAAACGGCGGCGCCAGCGCTCCGGGCGGTGCAAGGTTCACGCTGCTGCCGGGCGCGGCACCGGGCGCAGAGGACGGACTGACGCTAGCTCCAAAGTTCGTGCTGCCGTCGGCCGGGCCGCTCGGTAGCGCCGGCGGGGCAGCGGGGGCGAGGGGCGCTCCGGGCTCCGGGCTCGACGTAACCGCAGCGGGCGGCGGGGCGCTCTCCTCCGGCGGCGTCTGGGCCTGCGCCGCGGCAACGTTCACGGTCCCCCACAACAACACCGAAGCCAGCTGGAGGTAGCGCGTCTGTAGCATCCTTTCAGCATAGCGCACCCTGCAACATCTGCGGTCCGGGGCCGGCCAGCCGAAGAATTTTTCCGCAATCCGCCGACGGCTCGGAAGCGCCGGCGCGCTCCGGGGCATGAGGGAAGATCGTCCACAGGGCATGAAGCCGCCGCGCCGTTTCCGAGGGAAGCCGGCGCGCCGCAGCAGGCTAGGAAAGGCCGCGGAAACGCAGCTTGATGATCACGCTGCCCCCTGTCCCAGCGGTCTGGGACAGGGAGGGCAGGGGAGTCAGAGAAAGTCGGGGGAAAAGAGAGGGGAGAGGCGGGCGACTACTTCTTCGCCGGGGTGACGGGCTTGCGGATCAGCTGCTTGCGCGGCTGCTGCGGCTTGGCGCCCGGCGACGAGTCGGTGGTGTCCGGCGAGGCGACGTCCGACGGCTTGACCTCTTCGATGGTGGCATCGACGGCCGGGTCGGTGACGTGGAACTCGACGCGGCGGTTGGCGGCACGGCCAGGCTGCGTCGTGTTCTCGCGGATCGGGCGGGTCTGGCCGTAGCCATGCGCCTCGAGCCGGTCGGCGGAGATGCCCTGCAGGACCAGGTAGCGGACCACGCTGTGGGCGCGGCGCTGCGACAGATCCAGGTTGTGGGCTGCGCCACCGCGGTCATCGGTGTGGCCGTCAACGCTCATCTTCTTGATCTCCGTGGCGTGCTTGAGCACCGCGGCGACCGCCTGCAGAACCGGGAAGCTCTGCGGCAGGATGACATCCTGGTCGGTGGCGAAGAACACCGGCTTGAGGATCTTCAGCTGGCCGCCGCTCATCGCGACAAGACCCGGGCAGCCGTTCTTCTTCGGATCAGGATCCGGAGCGCCCGGCTTATCGGGGCAGGCGTCGACGTTGTCAGGCACGGTGTCACGGTCGCGATCCGCCAGCGGGCAGCCGATGCGATCCGGATCGGGGTGCAGGCCCATCGGAACATCCGGGCACTGATCCTTCGGATCGAGCACGCCGTCCTTGTCGCGATCCCCAGCCGGGCAGCCGCGGCGGGCCGGATCCGGGGTGTCGCCCTGCGGCGTATCCGGGCAGATGTCGTCCGGATCGAGCACGCCGTCGCCATCGCGGTCGCCGATCGGGCAGCCGAGGCGCGCCGGGTCAGGCATCGGACCCATGTGGACGTCGGGGCACAGATCCTGCGGATCCGGTACGCCGTCCTTGTCGCGATCCGGCAGCGGGCAGCCGCGGCGCTCTGGATCGGGGTACTGACCCATCGGCGTATCGGGGCAGACATCCTCGAGGTCCATGACGCCGTCGCCGTCGCGGTCGCTCGGCGGGCAGCCGTTGGTGGCGGGGTTGCTGGTGCGGATGCCCTTGACGCGGACGCAGGCGTCTTCGTCATCGTAGATGCCGTCGTGGTCGGTGTCGGGACGGTTGTCGCGGATCGGCGCATAGGCCAGCCGCAGCAGCACGCGCCCGTCGGGACCGCCGGGCGGCCGCAGGATGCCGATGCCGCCGGCCAGACCGACCTGGATCAGCTTGGCGATGTTGTAGTGCGCGCCGAGCAGGACTTCCAGGCCCGTGTGGTCGCGAACCAGACCCTCGGAGCCGATGACCTGGGTGGCCAACATGGCTTCGGGACCGACGGCGAAGCGGCGGACCTTGTCGGCGTAGTAGAGGCTCAAGCCGAACTGCAGCTCCGAGCCGACCTTGCTGCCGCCCAGGTAGTCGAGGTCGCCGATGGTCGCCTCGGGCCGGTAGTAGAAGGCGGCGGTCGCCGACCAACGCAGCCAGCTCGACAGACCGGCGAACACCAGCTTGGGCATGAAGCGCACGCCCTGCTCACCCGTCGACGCGGAGAACACACTGCTGTCTCCGGCGGCGCGCAGCGGGAACCAGATGAAGGCGCCCAAGCTGATCGAGAACTTGTCCAGATCCGGCTGCTTCCACAGCCGAACCATGGCGCCCAGGCGCGGGTCGCCGAGTCCCACACCGTCCAGGGGCTTGATCCCGGCGATGGGGGTATCGGTGCCGCGCTCCAGGAGCGTGACCGGCAGGGTCAGCGAGATGGTCACCCGGTCAAGAAACGAACCGGCAAGATCGACGTGGCCTAGCAGCTGATGGCCGATGACGACGTTGGTTTGCTGGAAGCTGCCGTCAGACTGCTGCTGTCCGAACACAAGCGAGTTGTGGCCGTAGTTCAGCGTGATGCCGGCAGCGAAGTACCGCGTGGAAGAGTACCAGGGATGGTCGACCATGAAGGACCATTCCCCGGCGGCAGTTGGCTCGTAGCGGTTGAGCTGGAAGCCATTATTGTACGGCTGGGCGTGGGCGGGACTGGCGATGGCCAGTAAGGCGCCCACGGCTGCGCACAGGAGAGTATGTCGGTTCGCGAATCGCACGAGTGCCTCCATCAAGAATCAGTCAAGGCGCAACCTAGCGCCCTGCTCCATAACGACGACGACGCAGCCCGAGCGCTAGCATCGCTACCATTGCCAACAGCGCCGCACCCTGGGCCTGGTTGCTGCCCCCGATGTTGCAGCTGAAACCGCCGCCGGCAAGCTGCTCCAGACCCACGCCCGGACCCCCGATGACATCGCTGCGCGTCACGGTGTTGTTGCTCGGATCCGGATCGGACGAACCCGGCGACTTCACGGTCGTGTTGATGTCCACCGTCTTGTTCGACGGATCCGGGGTCACCGTGATGGTGATCGGCGGCGAGGTGGTGCTCGGCGGGATCGAGCCGCTGTACATACAGGTGATCGTCCGGTTGGCCTGGTTGCACTGCCAGCCG
>CALFML010000150.1 GCA_937879845.1 uncultured Myxococcales bacterium | reverse complement strand
CCCTACACGACGCTCTTCCGATCTGTGATCACCAGGGGCGGGTGGCGCGCATGGCCCATGCTCGCAGACGAGCAGCGCGCTGACGTTCCGCGGCGATTTCACCACGACTTCGACGGAGATCTTCGCCGGCGGTCGGGGCGCTGAAATCGCCGTGACCTTGGTGATCGGAGTGGTGCTGGGCATCTTCGGCAACCCGTTTGTCTATGAGCATTACTACGCCTTGCTGGTCCCCCCGATCGGCGTGGCGATCCTGACCGGCATCGATCGGTATCGGCGCGGCGGGCTGTCGCGACTCGGCCTCGCGTTTGTGCTGCTGGCGCAGGCGGCGACGATCGCGCTTTTGTGGATCGAGCCGTGGACCAAGCTCAACCCGGGCCTTCTGCGCTCGCCCCGATTTCATCTGGCGCAGCACCTGTGGGAGGTCGCCAACTGGCAGACGTTCGTGCTCTTGCTCCTGTCCTACGCGGTCCTTCTATGGGGCGGACGGCGGGCGCAAAAAAATGCGCAGCTTCAGGCGGCAGGGGGAGACGCAGCAGGCGCCGCCGCGGCGGGATGAAGCCGCATGCGGAGGCCGGTTTTGGGCCGCAGCGTGACCGCCGCTTCCTCTTCCACCACCTGACCGGGAGCGAGGCTGAAGCGGAAGCGGGCGACCAGCAGCGCCAGCAAAAGCCGTGACTCCATGAGCGCGAACTGCTGGCCGATGCACACCCGCGGACCGGCGCCGAACGGGAAGTAGGCGCACCGCGGGAGCGCGCGCTCAAGCCCCGCGGCCCAGCGCTCGGGCCAGAAGCGCAGCGGCTCGGCGAAAAAGCGCGGGTCGCGATGCAGGAAGTACGGGGAGGTGACCAGGATGGCATCGGCGGCGATCGCATAGCCGCCAAGCTCCGTGGCGGCGACCGGCTGCCGGGTGAATACCGGCGCCGGGGGATAGATGCGCAGCGATTCCTTGATCACGTAATCGATGAGCGGCAGCTGCGGCAGATCGGCAAGCGTCGGCGGGCGGCCGCGCAGGACGGTCGCGACCTCGGTGTGCAGCGCGGCGGCGGTCGCGGGATTTTTGGCGAGCAGGCTCAGCGCCCAGGCCAGCGTGTTGGCGGTGGTCTCATGGCCCGCCAGGATCATGGTCAGGACCTCATCGCGCACCTGGGTATCGCTCATGCCGGCGCCCGACTCATCGCGGGTGAGCAGCAGCATCGACAGCAGATCGCCGTGATCTTTGCCGCTCCGGCGTCGCTCATCGATGATCTTTTGCACCAGCGCATGCAGGTCGCGCACGGTCTTTTGCGCTTGCCGCTGCCGCGCGGTCGGCACCCAGGCCGGCAGCTGCACCAGCCGGCGCGTGGTCTCATTGGCGTGGTGGAGCATGGACGTGACAAGCTGCCCGACCCGCGGCGCGTCGGCGCTGACATCCACGCCGAGCAGAGTCTGGCCGACGATGGTGAGCGTCAGCCGCATCATCTCCGCCGCCACGTCACGCTCCTGTCCGGCTTGCCAGCTGCCGATGACCTTGGCTGCGTGCTCGACCATGAACTGGGCGTAGCTCTCGATGCGCCGCGAGTGAAACGCCGGCTGCATCAGCTTGCGCTGCTGCCGATGATGTTCGCCCTCGGAGAGCAGCAGTCCATCGCCTAAAAACGGCCGCAGGCTCTGCTGCGCCAGATCGTTTTTGCGATAGTTCGCCGCTTTCTCGATCAGGACTTCACGGATGAGATCCGGGTGGTTGAGAAAGAACAGCTTGCGGCCGGCGAACTCCCAGTAGGAGATATCGCCAAACGGCGGGAAATAGCTCAGAAACAGCATCGGCGATAACGCCCGCTTCGGGATGAGCTGGCCGATGACGACATCCAGCGCACGGAACCGCGGACCCGGAGGAACGTGAGAGCTCATCCAAGTAGGGTACAAAAGGTCGCGTGAGCTGTCTCAGACTCTTGGTTGATACGTTCCAGCGGCCTCCACCGCAGACGGAGCGGAAGGCGTGCTTTGTTTGACTCAATCCCAAAAAGCCGATCGGTTTGCGGGATTCCTTACCAACCCGTGACTGGTTCTTGCTTGACCGCTGAAGGAGGATGCAGGTATCTGTCGTACATGGATTCTTCGGGCAGTCTGGAGCGGGTGAATCAGTTCCGTTTCGCCATGCAGACCCCATCGGCCAGCCGCCGCGAGCGCGAGGGACGGGCGTTATCCGGTCCTCCTGCTGGCGAACAGATCATCCTGCTTCTGGAGGAAGACCCGGCAGTCGTGGCGGCGGTGGCGCAGTGTCTGCAAGAGGCGGGATACAAGACCCTGTGCGCCATGGATATCGAAGACGCGGTGCACAAGGTAAAGAGCCGGCCGATCGCGCTCGTGCTGCTGAACTGGGGCCTGCTGGGCCGGATCGGCGGCGGTGAGCTTGTGGAGCGGCTGCGGCTGAGCTGCCCGCGGGCGCGGCTGCCGATGGTGGCGATCTCGGATAACGTCTCGGCGCTGAATGAGGCGAGCAGCCTTGGGATCGAAGACTATCTGCTCGATCCGCTGCAGTTTGACGATCTGCTGCACGTCGTGGATGAGCACTGCTGTTAAAAACGCCGCAAACCTGCTTCGGTGGCCATCCACGCTCTGGTTTTGAGCGGCCTTCTTAAGTTCAGGACGGCTCGTCCGACTCAGTTGTGCAAGCAGTAGGAGCCGCCGGCGAAGATCGCGCAGCGGCCGCCGGGGCAGTCGGTCTGCGTGGTGCAGGTTCGCGGAGCGCAGACCGTCGTGCCGGCCGGCTCCCCCAGCAGCATGAAGCCGAGCGGTCCGAGTCCTCCGCCGGAAGTGCACGCGAGCAGCGGATCATCGCAGGTGTTCATGGCATCGCAGCGTCGCAGACAGCGCGGACCGCTGGGGGCCGGGGAGACCAAGGTGTTCCAGGTCGCGCAGGCGGCGCTGCTCGGGCAGCCCGATCCGCAGGGCGCGGTGCAGAGGTTGCGCAGACCCAGGGGCTCGCACACCCCGGTGGCGCAGGACAGCGGTGAGACCTGGCCGTCGGGGGTGATGCAGCTGTCGCCGATCCCGCCCGGGATGCTCAAGAAGCAGCCGCGGCCAAAGACATAGGGATCGCCGGCGTGGCCGGCGGCGGACAGGGTGGGCAGCTCGCGGCAGGTCAGATCGGCGCGGCAGCGCTGCCCGGCCGCGCACTGCGGTACGCAGATCGGCTGCCGCCACGCATCGCCGGTTCCGGCATCGGTGCCCGCGACGCTCGTGCGCGACAAGTCCATGCACAAGCTGCCGCTCGGACAGGAACGGCCGTCGCATGATCGCGTGCACAGGCCGGCCTGCAGACCGCCGGGGCAGGTGCCATCGCGGCCCGCGGTGTCGGCGCCGCAGAGGCAGCGCAGTCCGGACTCGCACTGACCGTCCTGGGTGCAAGAAGCGCCGAGCGGCGCCGGCGTCACCAGGATCGTTCCCGCCGCGGTCGCGGTTCCCCCCGGACCGGCGACGCCAAGGGTGACCTGATAGGTGCCGGGAGTCTGAATGGTGACCTGCGGACTCGGGGTGCGGCTGGCGGCGTCATCGAGCAAGGAGATCTCGCCGGCTCCGCCATCGGTCAGGCCGCCGTCGCCGACCACGCCACCATCGGGGACCGCGGTCTGGGTGAAGAGCTTCCAGCGGTAGGTGGTCGCCCCGAGCTGGATGCTCACCAAGGTAAGGTGAAGGGGAGCGGTGCCGACGCAGCGCACTTCACCGGCGGGAAAGCTCAAGTCGGAGCAGCCGTCGATCGTGAACTCGCCGACCAGCGCCGCGTTGCCATCGAAGCTGCCGCGGCTGCCGTCCGGACCGCCGTCGCTGCGGCCGCCAGACAAGCTGATAGGCGGGGAAAGGCAAGCCCACAAGGCGATCGCGGCACAGAGCGCGGAACTGACGACCAAGCGGCGGAGCGAGGAGGGTGGAGGGGTTTGAGCCCCCGGTTGCGACGACAGCGGCGCGGACGACCCTCCGCTCGGCGGGCGATTTTCGTGGTATGTGGCGGCGCGGGCCCTCACGTCGGAAGTATACTGCGAAGCCGCTCCGCCAGCTGCGTGTAGCGTGCAAGATCGCCGGCCTGACCGACGGCCCGTCGCAGAGCGCGCTGGTTGCCCAAAAGCACCACCAGTTTTTTGCCGCGCGTTACCGCGGTGTACAAAAGATTGCGGCGCAAGAGCGGGTAGTGCTGAAGGTGCACCGGAATCACCACCGCTTTGTATTCGCTGCCTTGCGATTTGTGGACGCTGACGGCGTAGGCGAGCTCCAGCTGATCCAGCTCGTCGCCGTCGTAGATGACCTCGCGGTCGTCGTCGAACCGGACGGTGAGCACGCCCTCTTCCTGATCGACGCTGACGACGATCCCGACATCGCCGTTCCAGACGTCGCGCTCATAGTCGTTGCGCACCTGCATGACCTTGTCGGCGCGGGCGAAGCTGCGGCCGCGGCTGCGCAGGATGACGCTCGGGTCGGTGCCTTGCGCCGCCGGGTTGAGCGCGGCTTGCAGGGCGCGGTTCAGCTCTTCGGTGCCGACCTCGCCGCGGTGCATGGGCGTGAGCACCTGCACATCGAGCAGCGGGTCGAGGCCGAAGCGGGCGGGGATGCGCTCGGTCACAAGCTTTACAACCTGCTCGCGTGCCTTGGCCGCGTCTTCGGTCTCGATCAGATAAAAGTCGTGGAGCTCGGTTCCGCGCGGCGCCGGCAGCGGCACCTGGCCGGCGAGGATGCGGTGCGCGTTGTCGATGATGCCCGAGCCCTCGGCCTGGCGGAAAATCTCCCGCAGCCGGGTCGTCGGCAGGCGCTCCGAAGCAATGAGATCGCCGAGCACCCGGCCCGGCCCCACAGACGGCAGCTGGTCGACATCGCCGACCAGCACCACCGTCGCGCCGATCGGCACCGCCCGCAGGAGCGTCAGCGCCAGCTGCAGATCGAGCATCGACGCCTCATCGCACACCAGCAGATCGACGCCGAGATCGCTCTCACTGCGGCGGGTGAGATCTTCGCCCGGCACCACGGCCAGCAAGCGATGCAGCGTGGAGGCCGGATGTCCGGTCGCTTCCGCCAGACGCTTGGCGGCGCGGCCGGTGGGCGCGGCCAGCTTCACCCGCAGGCCGACCCCGGCCCAGGCGCTTACCAGGGTCCGGATGATCGTCGTCTTGCCGGTGCCCGGCCCGCCGGTGATGATGCACACGGGCGCGGTCTCGATCTGCAGCAGCGCCGCTTTTTGCCCCGCGGCGAGGCGAAGTCCGCCTTTGCCCTCCAAGTTTATCGCCGGAACCCGCGCCCGCTTGCCGCGCAGCAGGCGCATGAGCTCCTTGGCCAGGTCGACCTCGGCTTCGAACATGCGGCGCGCGTAGATCGCCGTGCCGTCTTGCACGACCTCGCTGCGCTGGATGATCTCATCGAGCGCAGCGGCGATCCGCTCGGGCGGCACCCAGGCGGAGCCGACGGACGGCTGGGCGGCCTCTCCGGCAGCGGGCGCAGGGCCGCTAGTCGGCGGCGACCGCGTTCCCAGGGTGAGCTGGGCCGGGCTCTTGACGGCCGCCGCGGGGTCCGATTCAAGGGGCACGATCGGCGGCGGCGTCTCCGTGTTGCGAAGTAATGCGGTGGTGCGGTCGATGAGCTCCGGCCGCGGCAGATAGCAGTGTCCGGCATCGCCGGCGCTGTCCAAGACGTGGTGCAGCGCGGCGGCGCACCGCAGCGGTGACTGCGGATCGATTCCCACCGACTGGGCGATGCGATCGGCGATCTGAAAGCCGATGCCGCTTATATCGCGCGCCAGCGCGTAGGGATTCTCTTTCACTTTGGCGATGGCCGCCTGCCCGTACCTTTTGCGGATGCGCGCCGCGTAGGCGGCAGAGACCCCGAGCCCCTGCAGAAACACCATCACCTCGCGCTCTTCCCGGCGCGTCTTGGCGTCGGCTAGCGCTCGCTGCGCCCGCCGCTTGCCGACCCCTTTGATCTGCGCGACGCGGAACGTCTCCGACTCCAGAAGATCCAGGGCGTCCAGACCCAGCCCCTCGACGATGCGGCGCGCGAGCTCGGGCCCAAGGCCGCTCAAGGTCGCCAAGTACCGCTCCATGCCAAGGCGCGTGCGCGGCGAAATCGGCAGCGCCTGCGCCGCGCTCAGCCGCCGCCCGTACTGCGGGTGCGACTCCCACTGCCCAAGCACCCGCAGCGTCTCGCCGACTTGAAGCCCCGCGATCGGCCCGACCACGACCACCGGCGCCGGATGGCCGACGACATCAAGCTGGATCACGGCGAACTCGCCGCTCGGCGCCGAAAACACCACCCGCTGCACCACGCCGTCGAGCTGCACCGGCGCCTCGCGCCCCGGCGCCGAGCCGCGCCCGGCGGTCACAAGCTCTGTCCGGCCGCCGTGCAGCGGCAGCTGCAGCGTTTCTGGAAGCTTGGCGTCCGGCCCCGGCATCGCCGGCGAGGCTAACACGGTCACAGGCTCTGGCCGCAACCCTCCTGACGGTGATACGCTGAGACATGCGGCTTACCGTTTCCAGCTTCCTTCTTCTTATCCCGGTGGCGCTTGGCCAAGGAGCCTGTCAGCGCGCGACCGGATATTGTCAAACCAGCGCCGACTGCAGCTCCGGGCTCGTGTGCAACATCGGCAACGGCACGTGCCAGGGCGCGGCGTCCAGCGATCTTGGCACGAGCGGCGATCTCGCCGGGACCGTGCAGCGGTTGGGAGTGCGGATCAATCCGCCGATCGTCAGCGCGGCCGGAGACTTTTTCGGCTCTTCGGTCGCGGCGACCAGCGCCTTCGCCGTCATCGGCGCCTACCTGACAACCAAGGGGCAGGGCGCGGCCTATGCAGTGGATCTGTCAGGGACTACTGCCGGACCGGCCATCTCGCTGCCGCCGCCGCTAAACGCGGACGCACTTGTCCCGTACGACTACTTTGGCGTATCGGTGTCCGCTTACGGCAACACCATCGCCGTCGGTGCATCAGGAAAAGATGCGACCAAGGGCGCCGTGTATATCTACAGCAAGGTCGGCACCACGCTCACCGGCCCGGTCGTAAAGCTCGTGGCTCCCGATACGGCCACCAACGATTACTTCGGCGGCGCGGTGAGCCTCTACGGCGACACGTTGGTCGTGGGCGCCGCGAGCAAGACCGGCTTCCAAGGCGCCGCCTACGTCTTCAGCCGGGTAAACGGAACGTGGCTGCCCGGAGTCCGCGTGCCGTCGCCGCTCGATGGGGCGCTGACCACGTATGATTACTTCGGACAGCAGGTCGCGACCAACGGCGCCTACGTCGCGGTGAGCGCTCCCGGTCGGCAGAATAGCCGCGGGGCAGTGTATCTC
>CALFML010000149.1 GCA_937879845.1 uncultured Myxococcales bacterium | reverse complement strand
CTTGTGACCGGAGATAGCCGCTGCGGCTGGCTGCCGCGGATAGCGGCTGGCGGTAGCTGCTGGCGGTAGCTGCTGCCGCTAGCTGCTGCATACAGCGAAGTGGGGTGTGACCTATCTTCCCAGGCTGTGCGTGAGGTCGCTCTGTTTTCGAGCCCACGGACGAACCTTTGACTCCTCAGCGCGAAAATTGCATGCTGACCCCTCGCGGGTGTATGCAGCAGCTAGCTACAGCAGCTAGCTACGGCTGCTAGCCACAGCCCCTACCTCCGATTGGTAGCTCCTGTGGTTGGCCGCTGTATCTGAAGCCAGTCGCTAGATACGGACGCTAGACACAGGCGCTAGTGCCTGCGTGTAACGCGCCGCTGTATTGCCTGGCTGTATTGACAGACAGTATATTCAGTCGCTAATGAATAACTGTAATCATTCAATTTAACTTACGCATGACTGCTATTTTACCCTCTTGCACGGTCGGCTTCCGCGGCCTTACGCTCAGGGGCAAGTTTCATATTTTCGAGCTGTACAATGTCACCTGGCGATCAGGTCAAACATCAAGCCCCGAAGGGCGCGCACTTCTACCGGCTGGTCCACCGCAGCTCTAGCGGGGCGCAGCGGACTTACCCGCAAGATGCCACCACATTTTTCTTTATTAATAACGCTCCGCCCTCCCTGGCCCCAGGCACCTACGACATAATTTATTTCAATATCAACTGTCAGCAGATCGATAGCGTCGGCAAAAAGGTTATCTATTCATATCAGCACAGCGAGAACGCGCAGAACGCCCAGATCAGCCTCTTTTCTGACGGGCAAGCGGCTCAGCCGGCGGCGTCCGCCAAGCAGCCAGAGAAGGACGGGCGCCGAAAGGACGACGAGGACGACGAGGACCATGACGAGGAGGACGACGAGGACCAAGACGACGACGAGGACGAGGACGACGAGGACCAGGGCGAAGAGGACACCGAAGGCGACGACACAAACGCTGAGCTGGACCTGGAGAGCGCCCCCGCCGGAGAGGACAGGCCATTCAGCTACCGCTCCGCGCTCCAACGCGATCGGCTGGCCGCGAAGGAAGAGGCCCGTCACATCAGGATGCTCAAGATCCAGCAGAAGACGGACAGACAGAACCAGCGCCAGATCCGAAGGTCGATGTACGCCCGAGAAATCGGCGAGACGCACCAGCTCAACGCCATGATGCGCCGGGAAGTAGTCGAGGCCAATCGCATCGCCGCTCTGTCCAATAAGCGCGGGTTTGACGAGCTGGGGCGCTACCGGGAGGCGAACGCCGCGCTCCGTGAGGACTTCAAGCGGAATCAGGACACGATTCAGCAGACCGTCGAGAAGACGGTCGGCTTGCTGGACTTCGTGCTGGAGAAGGCCGCCGAAAAGCTAGCGGCCCCCCCGCCGCCCTCCACGGACTTTACGGGCCTTGGTCAGTCCGCGATCGAAATGGCCGGCAAGGTACTCTTGGCTCTGCTCACCAAGAGCGCGCCACCTCCGGCGCTTCCTCCAGCGAATCAGCCCGCCATCCCCGCTCCGACGAGTCCGAGCCTACCTGCGCCGACCTCCGCTGCGGGCACCGGCCAGCAGGCCGCCAATGCGTCCGCGGCGCCCGCCGGGCAGTCACCGCCCGCTCCGGCGGCGGGACAGCCGGCGGCAGCCACGCCGAGCGCGCCCTCTGCTACGACCGCGCCGCCAACGATGCACCCAGCGCTCGCGAAGCTGGCCGCGAAGTTCTCCAACCTCGGGGAGATGGAGCTGGCACGAAGGATATCGACCCCTGACGGATGGAAGCACCTATTCGACGAGATCTCCGCGGAGATGGAAGAGAAGCCTCAAGCGGTCACGGAAGCCCTAGAGGAAAAGAAATGAAAAACCTGTATCTACGGCTGCGAGTCGCGGTGAACGCGAGCCCAGAAGAGATCAAGAGAGCCTACCACCAGCTCGCCCGCGAAGCGCACCCTGATTCGGGGTCTGGGGATACGGATCGGTTTGTCGCCCTGCGCGAGGCATACACGGTGCTGTCAGATCCAGAGAAACGCGACGAGTACGACTCGCAGAGGGCGCAGTGGGCGAAGCAGGTTGGCGCGATCATTTGCGTGCCCTGCGGCACGGCCAACGTCGTCAAGAGAAGGCCGCGAACCGGCGAGCAGGTGGTGTGCGCGCACTGCCAAGCCCTCCTTCCTCTCGACGTGCAGTCCGCGGTCGCGCTCCAGAAGCAGCGGCTCATCTCTGAAGCGGCTCGGGTAGTCGATGACGTAGGGGCTGAACTCGCCAGCGCGGCGGCGGATGTGCTGAAGGCACAAATCAACAAACTCCGTAGACGATTGGTGCGAAACTAACATGGCCTGGAAATCTAGAATCGGAAAGCTGCCTCCGGCGAACTACTACGCGCAGATCATGGCGTATCTCGCGATGGCGTATCCCGAGGCCGAGATATCCCAGCGCACGATGGCCGTCCTGAAACCCCTCTGGGATAAGCTCTGGCAGGACGGCCGCGGCGCCGATATCGTCGCGAAGACCACCTGTTCCTGCGACGGCAAGAGCATCACGGCCAGCCCGGCGATGGACCTGGCGAAGCTCCCTAAAGGTGCTGTCCGCGCGCCGACCAAGACAGACAGAGGCCAACTGTTCGAGCCGACGCGGATGCGCGAGTCGGCTGAAGCGGAGAAGGCGAAGCGGCAGGCCCGACAACTGGAAGCACAGATTGGACGGATTACGACCCGCACCACACGCCTATCATCTCGGGCGGAGAGAGCGCGGAGTGACGCGGCGCGAACCCCGGTGCTCGCCGAGTTAGAGAAGCGCAGGCAGGAACTGGCGCGCAAGCAGGCGGAGGCCGCGCAGATAGCAGAGCGGCTGGCGGAGCTGCGCAAGCAGATCGGCAAGGTGGGCATTCAGCTCATCCAAGAAGAGAAGACCGAGCGGAAGGCGGAGAAGGAGACAACTCCCCCGAAGGAAATGAAGGCGCCCAAGCCAACAAAGCCGCTGAAGCCAACAAAGCCGCCCAAGGAGGAGAAGCCCAAGCGGGCGGGGAGCAAGCAGGCCGACCATGCGCCAGCATCTGAGGCGGCGAAGGAAGCCGCGATCCTTGCAGCGATTCAGGGCGCGCTTCCAGGGCTGGCCGAGAAGCTGGCCGAGAAGATGAAGAAGGCAAGTTAAGTGGACGCAGGAACGCTGGCCGCGCAAGGCATCGCCGCTATGGAGGAGTTGCTCATGGCATCTCCGCCCGCCGTTGTGAGCGCACGCGACGTAGGAAGGTTCTTCGCGCGACACCGCTCCGCTCTGGAGTCTCACCTTCGGACCCTGCTGGAGCGGCTCGCGGAGCCAGCTTCACAACGTCTTGACCGTGAGTGGCGTGGTCGCTGGCACCAGCTCACCCGCGAAACACTGTGGATCGAGCTGGACAAGGCGCGACGCCAGGAGGTCAGCGCAGTTGATTGGTTGCTGACTCGTATCTCTGCGCATCGTCCCGATCTGCTTAGATCCGGCGAGGATTGGGCTCGCTCGAATCAGCTCTCGATGCCTGCGGCGATTCCGATCCAGCAGCCCATGCCCGCCGACGACGCGGGGAGTCTGCTCGTCTATGACATTACCGCGGCCGAGGCTCCGCGCCTCAATGTACTACCGAGGGATACCGGATTCGCTCGCTTCGCCGAGCTGGCTTACGTGAACGACGATCAGCCGTCGGGCGTGCTGCTCGATATCGCGGCGGGTTACTTCGGGCGTCCGGCGGGCGCGGACCCGGACAAGGCCGATGAACCGCTCGACCCGATTCGCCTGGACCAGCTCGGCCAGGCAATCGCTGAAGTCTCGCCGGGGATCTCCCAAGACGAGATCGCCGAACGGGCGATCGCCGCAGATCGGAAGAGCGTCGTGTAGGGAAAGAGTGTCTTCGCCTGTGTAGAT
>CALFML010000148.1 GCA_937879845.1 uncultured Myxococcales bacterium | reverse complement strand
TCACCGAGACCAGCATGATGTTCATGATGCCGATGCCGCCGACCAGCAGCGACACCGCGGCGACGTTGCGCAGCATGCCGGTCTGGGTCTCGACGATGCGCTGCTGCGTCTGGACGAGCTCGGCGAGGTTGCGGATGGTGAAGTCGTTGTCCTGATCTTCGCTCAGCTTGTGGCGCTGGCGCAGGATCTGGACCACCTCCGCCTCCGCCTGGGCCAGATCATCGTCGGAGGTCGCGCCAATCATGATCGAGCCGACGTACTGGCGGTTTTGATTCAGCACCCGCGTCCGCAAGGTCAGCGAGGGCACGATGAGCACGTCGTCCTGATCGGTGCCCATCGCCGACTGCCCTTTGGCGGCCAGAAGGCCGATGACCTCGCACGGCATCTGCTTGACGCGGACCTGCTGGCCGATGGGATCGCTGTCGCCGAACAGGTTCTGCGCCACCGTCTGGCCAAGGACGCAGACCTTCGACGCAGTCTCATTTTCAGCGGCGCTGAAGTAGCGTCCGCGGGCCATCGGCCAGTCGCGGATGAGCACGTACTCGGGCGTGGTGCCCAGGACCTGCGCCGACCAGTTGAGGTTGGCGCTGATGATCTGGGTGACGGTGCGATCGATGGGGACGGCGTAGCGCACCGCCCGCGCTTGGAGCAGCGCCTCGACATCTTCGCGCATGAGCGGCCTGCCGCTGCCGGCGCCGCCGCTGAAGCCGCCCTGCACCGAAGCCCCCGGCACCACCATCAGCATGCTGGAGCCCATCGAGGCAATCTGGGCGGCGATCATCTTGCGCGCCCCCTCGCCGGTGACCACCGTGACGATCAGCGCCGCGACGCCGATGATGACGCCGAGCGCGGTCAGCCCCGAGCGCATCCGGTTGCGCAGCAGGCTCCGCAGCGCCAACCGAAACGCCATCAGCCACATCATCGTCATGACGCCGCCTCTTCCTCGTCGTGCCAGGCCAGGAGATCGTCCGCTGCGGAGTGCGGCGTCATGCGCTCATCGGACCGCAGCTTGCCGTCTTTTACCACGAGCTTGCGGCTGGCGTACTGCGCGACATCGGGTTCGTGCGTGACGACCAGGATGGTCAGCCCATCGCGGTTGAGCTCCTGCAGCAAGCTCATGACCTCAAGCGAGGTGCGCGAGTCGAGGTTGCCGGTCGGCTCATCGGCAAGCAGCAGGAGCGGCCGGTTCACAAGCGCCCGCGCGATCGCCACTCGCTGCTGCTGGCCGCCGGAGAGCTGCGCCGGGGTGTGGTGCGCGCGCTCTTTGAGCCCGACGCGGCCCAGCGCCTGCAAGGCCCGGTCGCGGCGCTCCGTGGCGTTGCTGCCGGCATACAACAGCGGCAGCTCCACGTTCTCCAGCGCGCTGGTTCGGGCGAGCAGGTTGAACCCCTGAAACACGAAGCCGATGGTGCGCAGCCGGATCCCCGCCAGCTCATCGCGCCCCAGCCGCGCGACGTCCTTGTCCTGCAATAAATACGATCCCGAGGTCGGCTTGTCCAAGCACCCCAGGGTGTTCATCAGCGTCGATTTGCCCGAGCCGCTCGGGCCCATGATGGCGACGAAATCGCCGCGCGTGATCGTAAGGTCGATGCCGCGCAGCGCCGTCACTTCCAGCTCGCCGCGCCGGTAGACCTTGGTGATCTTCGACAGGCGGATGAGCGCTTCAGAGTCCGCCACGCCGCATCCCTCCGCCGCCGCCCGACCGCGGCATGCCCGCCGGACCCGCCGCCGGGCCGGCTGCGGCGCCTGCGGGGCGGGCGGCTTCGACGATGATCGTCTGGTCTTCTTCCAGACCGGAGACGACCTCTGTGACGCTGCCATCGGTGATGCCGGTGGTGATGAACTTGGGGCGCGCCGAATCGCCTTCCGGCACCCAGACCGTCGAACGCGGCGCCCGCTCCGAGCTTCCGCCCTCACGCTTGCCGCCGGCTTTGTCGCCATCGCCCTTGCCGCCAACCTTGTCGCCGTCGCCGCCAGCCTTGTCGCCGTCGTGCTTGCCGCCGGTCTTGTCGCCGTCGCCGCGTCCAGCCCCGCGCCAGCGTCCGCCGCCGCCTTCGCCGCCGCCCGGCCCGCCGGCCCGCTCCAGCCGCGGCTTGAAACGCAGGGCGGCGCTTGGAATCAGCAGCGCGTCCTGCCGCCGCGCCACTTCCAGCCGGACGTTGGCGGTCATGCCGGGCTTGAGCAGCTGCTCGCTGTTATCGACCTCGAGCACGACGACGTAGGTGACGACGTTCTGGACCGTCTGCGGCGCGTTGCGGACCTGCGCCACCTTGGCGACGAAGCGCCGGTTGCGGTACGAATCGACGGTAAACTGCGCCGTCGCGCCCACTTTGACAAAGCCGATGTCGGCCTCATCGACGTTGGCCAGGACCTGCATCTTGCTCAGATCCTCCGCGATGGTAAACAGGTTCGGCGCCTGGAACGAGGCGACGACCGCTTGCCCGAGCTCGACGTTGCGGGCGATGACCACCCCGTCCACCGGGGACAACACCACCGAGTTTTTCAGGTCGAGCTTGACCTTCTCCAGGTTCGCCTGCGCCTGCTTGACCCCGGCTTCGGCGGCGGACAGCCCGGCGCGGGCGCTCTGCTCCTGCGCGACCGCCGTGTCGCGGTCGGCCAGCGCGATGTAGTGCTCCGTCGCCAGCGCCCGCGCCCGCGTCGCCGCGATCGTGGCGTTGCGCGAGTCGGCCTGGGCCTTGAGCACCGCCGCCTGCGCCGCCGCGACGTTGGCTTCCTCGCGCCGGACCGCCGACTGAAACAGCGCCGGGTCGAGCTCCACCAGCAACTGCCCTTTTTTGACCGGTGAGTTGAAATCCGCGTGGATCTTCCACACGATCCCCGAGACCTGCGCTCCCACCGGCGACAGCACCACCGGGTTGAGGGTGCCGGTCGCGCTGACGATCTGCACGACCTCGCCGCGCACGACCTTCTGCGTCACCCACTTGGGTCCCGGCGGCTTATAGATCACGAGCCGGTAGAACGCTGCAATCGCACCGATGACAAGCAGGCTGACTAGGATCCAGCCGAGCGCCTTGCCCTTTTTTCCCGATTCCGCGGTCATCGTTTTTGCTCACTCGCTAGCGGACCGGCCCCCGGCGCGCTGACAGTCTCGCCGCGCTGGTCGCCCGCGTGCTCTTGCGCCGACTCTTTGCTCACGAGCCGGCCCAGGTTCCACAAAAGCGTCGCGCGGGCCAGCGAAAGGGCGTAGTCGGCCTGCACCCGCTGCCCCCGCGCCATCGTCGCTGCCACTTGCGCATCGCCGAGCTCGATGGCGTTGCCGACGCCGGCGCGGTAACGGCCGTTGGCGGTCTGCAGCTGCAGCTCCGCCTGCTTCACCAGCGTCTCGGCGGCGACGACGGTCTCGCGCGCGGTCACGACTTGGATGAACGCCTGCTGCAGCACGCTGCGCACCTGCAGCCGCATCGCGTCGAGGTTGGCCTTGACGGCCCGCACATTGGCCTGCGCCTCGCGCACGGCATAGACCGTCTGCAGACCGCTGAGCAGCGGCCAGCTGAGCGTCGCCTGTCCGCTGACCGCCCACAGCGGCTCGCCGTGGGTTGGCTGTGCCAGACCGGTGGTGGTGGAGCTGTTGGGAATCTCCAGCGTGTTGACCAAGCCGCTCACCCCGGCATTGACGTTGACCGACAGCTGCGGGAAGTAGGCGCCGCGCGTCGCCCGCAGCTGCTGCTCCGCCTGCGTCAGGCGCTCCCGCATGGCCAGATAGTCGGGCCGGTCGTGCAGCACCTCCTCGACCAGCGCATCGCCCACTGCGACGGCGCCGCTCGGGTCGAGGCTGCGCGGCTCGTCTTGGACGGCCGGCGCCACCGTAGCCGAGAGCCGGCGGGCGAGCCAGAAGCGCCACTCGATCTCCGGGACGCCCAGGGCCTGGACCAGCTGGGTGCGCGCCACCCCGACGTTGGTACGCGACTGCACGAGCTGCAGCTCGGCTTGCGCCACGGCGGTGCGGGCGATGAGGACATCGATCTCGGGCTTGGTGCCGATCTTGTAG
>CALFML010000147.1 GCA_937879845.1 uncultured Myxococcales bacterium | reverse complement strand
GGAGTTCAGACGTGTGCTCTTCCGATCTTCAGTTCTGGGGTCAGAGCGATCGGCGCCCTTCACGCCAACGTGGGTGCCCGTTCGGCGCTCGCGGGGCTATCGCCCCACCAGTTCCACTAGCCGGGCCAGCGTCTCCGATGGTAGCGCAGCCAGCAGCTCCTCGGCAGAGAGGCTCGTAGTCAGCGATGCGGATTTGGCCGTGCCCGGGTCCTACCAGACCCAGCAATTCCCCAACTCATCCCGAGCGGCTCGTGATAGCCGCGCTCCATGCGGAGACGCCCATTACTCCGTTGAAGACAGTCGGGAGATGGCCTCTTCCTCCAGGGCGCAGAACGGGCGCGAATCGGTACACCAGCGAGGGCGGCGCGGCGATATCGACGGCGCGGTAGAGGGCTGCGGTGGCACTGGGCAGTTGGAGGTCGCAGGGATAGCAATGGGCGCGCTCCTCTGCGGACGAGCCCCAATGGGTGAAAAAGACCATGAATAATTCTCTACAGAATCGGCGCGAGTAACAATGGCCTGTCTCGCAACGATATCCAGACCGTCGCTCAGCGCAGGGCGGCTGGGATCCTTCGGGTCACCATATATATACTCAGTACTCGATATATACTTGGCCATGTCGATGCAGGTGTCCTTATACCCGCCGTGGCCATCCCCGCAGTGCGCACAGAGTGTATGGCGCTGAACCGTCCTCGACTTTAGTAACAACCTCCGGTGAGGTTGCCGCCTGGGTTGCGCGTGCGGCTCTGCGGCTTGCGGTACGGGCTGCCTTATTGGCAGCAGAGCCGGTGATAGCGGCCCCCTCGCCTTGCGTGGGCTTGGACGCCCACGTGGTACTTTACACCGAGCCGCATCGTCTGCAGCTCTGCGAAAACGGGCAGCCGGCCGCAGACTACCGGGTGGCGTTCGGGCGCGGAGGCACCGGCAGACAGCGCGAGGGCGATCGAAAGACCCCGCTAGGCGTCTACTCCCTCGGCCCGGCGCATGCGTCGGCAGAGTTCGGACTCTTTCTCCCCGTCGGCTATCCGACCGACGCGCAGCGGCGGCGCGGCCTGACCGGCGGGGACATCGGCATTCATGGCCCCAAGCGAGGCTGCTACTTGTCGACGGGGGCAAACCCTGATCGAAGTTGTGGGCCGCAGTTCGGATGGGCGCAGATGGTTCAGCAAACGGGTGCTTGACTGTCGGGCCATGTAGTCATAGCGTCCAGGCTACTGCGCCGATCGTTTATGTAACTTATGGAGCGGAGCTGGGCGAGCGAGCCGCGTCACCCAGAAATCCTCGAATCGGCAGTTGATTGCCTTCGTCGCTCCTACTATGCTCGGGGCATCGATGGATACTGGACGTACCCGCACTTGAAGCAGGTCCTTGTCAGTCTCCGATCTACGAGCGGAAACCGACGATGAATAGTGATGACGGCAATCGCGAAGACCGTCTTGCCATTTCGGGGGTAAGCGCCGACCTATCGAAGCTTCAGCCGTTCCATTCTGGCTCGCGGCATAAGCTGTATCGCCACGGTCGGCCTGACTCTGCCGTGGTCTGGAAACGAAACGCGAAGGAATCGCCGAGCGGGAGCGCAGTCGCAGCCGTGCGCCATGAATTCGAGCTTCTCGGCGATATCATGCTGCCTGGCGTTGTCAGAGTGCTCGGCCTCATCGATACGGGGAGCGGGCTCGCGCTCGCGATGGAGGACGTCGGGGATCGCAACCTCGCCCAGCGTATCCAATCGGGGCCGCTCTCCATAACGGAATTCTTGCATATCGCGGTTCAGCTCGCAGAAGCCGTTGCGCGACTGCACGGCGTTCGGATCATTCATCGCGACATCCATCCCGGTAACGTGGTCTGGCATTCGGAGCGCGAGATCGCGACTCTCTGCGACTTCGCAATTGCCAAGTCTCTGCCGACGCTGGCCATGGAGAGCCCCAATCCGAACCAGCTCGAAGGAACCCTGCCCTATATGTCGCCGGAGCAGACCGGACGCACGGGCCGCTTGGTCGACTGGCGAACGGATCTCTACTCGCTGGGCGCGACGTTCTACGAGCTGTTGACTGGACAGCCGCCGTTCGCCGGGCCTGACGCCGCCGCGTTGGCCCATGCTCAGATCGCACGCGTTCCGCGGCAACCGCATGAGGTCAACGCGGAAGTGCCGCTCACCCTCTCCCGCATCGTGCACAAGCTACTCGAAAAGGATCCGGAGCGGCGCTACCAGTCCGCGGCTGCGCTGGCCGAGGATCTGCGTGACGCGAAAAAACAATGGCTGCGATCGGCAACGATTGAGCCGTTTGCCCTCGCGTCCCACGAGGTCCCGCGCGGGCTGAGCATTCCCGACAAGCTGTATGGCCGCGATGAGGAGATACACGCTCTCTCCGCGGCGTTCGCGCGAACCTTTGCGGGTGGACGAGAATTGATGCTCGTCACCGGTGGTCCCGGAATTGGGAAATCGGCGCTTGTGGACCGTGTCCACGTATCCATAAGCCCGGGTCACGGGTATTACGCCGCGGGCAAGTTCGATCAGCTTCAGCGCAGCGTCCCCTTCTCAGGCTTGGCGCAAGCGCTCCGAAACCTCGTCCGGCAGTTGCTGACGGAGTCTGAAGCAGCGCTAGACGTGTGGCGGGTACAAATCGAGGAAGCGGTGGCCCCCAATGGGCAGCTCCTGATCGCCCTCATCCCCGAACTCGAGCAATTGCTCGGCACCCAGCCGCCGGTTCTGGAGGTCGGTACACTCGAATCAAAGAACCGCTTCCACCTGGTGATGACACGGTTCTTACGTGTCTTCGCGCGGCCCGGGCACCCGTTCAGCCTCTTCTTGGACGACTTGCAGTGGATCGACGCCGCATCGCTGCAACTCCTCGAGCAGTGGGTGAGCGACGCCGCCAGCCACCACCTCCTCGTGATCGGCGCCTATCGTGACAAGGAGGTCGGTCCTTCCCACCCGTTGGCGCTGTCGCTCTCGCGGCTGCGCGACGCAGGGTGTGACATCCACACGATTCAGCTCAAAGAACTCGGCGCCAGTGCGATCGCGCAGCTCGCGGCCGACACCTTTTTCGAAGACGTCTCGCGAATGCAGTTCTTGGCCGACCTCATCCTGCGCAAGTCGGCCGGCAATCCATTCTTCGCCCGGCGCCTCCTTCACCTGATGCACGCGCAGGGTTTCTTCCGCTTCCTCCCAGGTTCTCAGCGCTGGACCTGGGATGAGGCAGAAATCGAGCGTGCTCCGATCGCGGACAATGTCCTCGATCTGATGACGCTGGCGATCGATCGGCTGCCGCCGTCCGTGCGCCAGCTTCTCGAGACTGGCGCCTGCATCGGACATCAGTTCGAGCTCAGCATGCTCGCCGAGCTGACCAATCTCTCTGTGATGGCCGTGACTGAACAGCTTTGGCCGGCAATCGAAGATGGGTTGTTGGTTCCGATGCCCGATACGCACAAACCGGCCTTCTCCACATTGCGGTTCGCCCATGATCGCGTCCAACAGGCGGCGTACGCTCGTTTGAGCCAGCAGCGTCGGCAAGCGCTCCACCATGCGATTGGCCGTCGGCTGCTCGACCTAGCCGGCGACAACCTCGAAGAGAGCTTGTTCGAGATTGTCGATCAGCTCGACCTCGGGCAAGCGCACGTTGTCGAAGACGCGGAACGGCGCTCCCTCGTAGACCTGAATCTCGCTGCCGGCCGGAAGGCCAAAGCGTCGGCAGCCTATCGGGCCGCGTTCGAATACTTGACGGTGGCCAAGCACCATTGCGGCCCTCGGGCATGGGAGGAGCAACGGGACCTTACCTTCACCGTTTATCGCGAGCTCGCCGAAAGCGCCTATCTCGCAGGCGAGCGCGCAACGGCGGAAGAGCTCGTCGAAACATCTCTCGAACACGCGCCCTCCAAGCTGGCAAGGGCAGAGCTGTACGGCTTGCGCGTGGTGGCGGCCACGGTTGCGACCGATTGGCCGCGCGCACTCCGCTGGGGACGGGAAGGGCTTTCCGTCTTCGGGCTGCAATGGCCGCTGGAGGGCCTCGCCGGCGCGATCGGAGCCGAAGTGGCCGCGGTCATGAAGAACCTCGGCACACGAAAAATCGCGGATCTCGTCGATGAGCCGGACGTCGAGGATGTCGATATTCGCGCGAGCATGCGCCTTTTATCCCTCCTCGGTGCGCCCGCCTATTTTAGCGGCTCGGAGGTGTTGGCCTTTCTGGTGAGTCGGGCCGTGAACCTTTCGCTCATACATGGCCCTTCTCCTTATTCCGCGTTTGCGTACGTGTTGCACGGCGGTATTTACAATGCGCTCACCGGCCAATACGATATCGGCTACGCATTCGGCAAGCTGGCGTTGGCGATGGCGCGTCGCTTTGGCAATCGCGCCGAAGAGTGCAGGACGGTAGAGGTCTACGGGGTCCTCGTCCACCACTGGAAGGCCCCACTGCGCCAAGGCCTGCCTCTGTTGAAAGAAGGCTTTCGCGCCGGTGTCGAATCCGGTGAGAGATCGGAAGAGCGTCGTGTAGGGAAAGAGTGTCTTCGCCTGTGTAGA
>CALFML010000146.1 GCA_937879845.1 uncultured Myxococcales bacterium | reverse complement strand
GATGACCGCTTGGTGCTCACCCTGAGGGATGAAAATTCGCGCGAGAAACGCGCGGAGGGGGGCGGGCAGAGCCCCCATTTTCATAGCAGTTTTGATTGGCGTTCTTAGCGACAGGGATTGACCACTCGCGTGCCGGGCGAGATCGACTCGGTGACAAAGGAGTTGCCTCCGATCACCGCGCCGCGGCCGATGACGGTGCTGCCGCCCAGGATCGTTGCGTTGGCGTAGATAATCACGTCGTCTTCGATCGTCGGGTGGCGCTTGTGGCCCTGCTGTTTGCGCGCCGCTCCCGTAGGCAGGCTCATGGCGCCGAGCGTCACTCCCTGGTACAGCCGCACCCGGTCGCCTATTACCGTCGTCTCACCGATGACGACGCCGGTGCCGTGGTCGATGAAGAAGCGCTCGCCGATCTGCGCGCCGGGGTGGATGTCGATGCCGGTCTCGGCGTGCGCCAGCTCCGTCATCATGCGCGGCACCACCGCGGCGCCCAGCTGCCACAGGGCGTGGGCAATCCGGTACACCGTGATCGCCCGCACACCCGGGTAGGAGAACACCACCTCATCAACTCCGGTGGCTGCGGGATCGCCATCGTACGCCGCCGCGACATCGCACAGCACCTGCCGCCGCAGCTCCGGCAGCTGCGCCATGAACAGAGCCGTGATCTCAGCGGCGCGGCTCTCGCACGCGTTACACTCCGCGCCCGCGACCGAGCAGCGGTGGTGCAGACCGCGGAACAGCTGCAGCACCAGCCGCACCCGCAGCTCCGCGATCCGGCCTTCGACAAAGGAGTGCAGCACGACGCACACGGGCTGCGGCACCCCGGTCGATCCGGGCAGGAGCAGCTCACGCAAAAGCTGAAGGATGGCCGAGACTTCCGCCGGTGAAGGCAGCGCCCGGCCCGGCTGACAGTGAACGCCATCGGCTTTATAGGATTCTAGGAGCTGGCGCGCCAAGTCACAGTTACTAAGACCCGTGCGGAGCGCCTCTGCATCGGAGGGAAACGCTGCCTTCATGCGCTTACTTTACCGCCTTCGTAAAGAGGTCGCCAGCGACGCCAGCGGCCGACAAGTTCGAACAAGCCGGCGACAGACGTCACACCATGGCCTCCGGGCAGCGGCTCCAAGCTGCCCGATGCGTACAAGCATCTATCTTGTGTAGGGAGGGATCAGGCTAGCTGGTGGGAGCAGACGCTTTGGCCATCGCGTCTTTGACGAACTGCTCTAGCTTGGCCTTGGGCACTGCACCGATCATCTGGCCCACGACCTTGCCCTTGTGGAAGAGCAAAAGCGTCGGGATCGAGCGCACGTCATACTTGGTCGGCGTCGCCGGGCTCTTATCGATGTCCATCTTGCCGACCTGCAAAATGGAGCCGGCGTGAGCCGCCGCGATCGCCTCAACATACGGTGCGATGGCCCGGCAAGGGGCGCACCAGGTCGCCCAGAAATCCACAAGGGTCAGCTTATCCGACTGCAACACCTCAGACTGAAAGTTGGCGTCGGTCAGATCCTTTACATTTTGAGAAGCCATCACGGTCTCCTTATCGCACTTCGTTTTCGTCGAGGAAGCCCTGGACTGCCGGGGCGATCCGAGGCGGCATCGGCCAAACAGCGGGTCCGGTGTTATTCAGATGCCCGCTAATCTAAGGCGTCAGCGAATTTCCACCAGACCCAGCCTTATCATGATCGACTTTCGGCGCGGCGGCTGCGGTCTTTAGGCGCTCGTTGCGCAGCTCATGCTCCAGCAGCGCCACGGCCTGCCCTAGATCGCCCAGCCGCTGCTCCTGCACCGAGATCCGCACCGAAAAATAAATCTGCACGAACAATAGCGCGACAAACGCCAGCAAGCGGATCGCCGCATCGGGATACAGCGTACCGAGCATGCTGCCGATGAACACCAGCAAGGTCCGCGAGGCGACCAGCGCCGCCAGCCCCGCCATCGCCGACAGCCAGAACAGGCCCATCCCCATGGTCAGCCGCCGCTGCGCCATAAGCCGCAGCACCCCGGCGACCAGGCCCGTGATGAGCACCAGCAGCACGGCTTGGCCGTACGCCGTCATGCGCACCGGTGCGTCCTCGCCTCCAAGCTCGGCGCGGGAGAGCAATTCGGCCCCGGATGACAACAGAGACAGCGGCAGCGGTATCGGCATCGGCGCGCTTCCCTACCCTTTTTCCGGCTTCGCCGCGCTCAGAAGCGCCGGCTCACTCGGCTCGGCCAGGCGCAGCTTGTTTCGCAGGCTGCCGGCCAGCGCATAGACTAGAAGGATCGCCACCAGCGTCTTGAGCGGATACAAGACCGCGTCGATTGGCCCGTACATCGAAACGCCGTGGCGCCGCTCCGCCACATGTATCGGCACCTCCGCGACCCGCAGCCCGAGCAGCATGCACAAAAGCAGCGTCTCCGAGTGAAAATCGCCGAACGTCTGCTCGACCAGCACCGGAAACGCCCGGCGGGCGATGGCCTTGAAGCCGCTTGTCGTGTCGTAGACCCGCTGCCGCCCCAGAAGTGCCGTCACCCACGAAAACACCTTCATCCCCAGCCGCCGCCCGAGCGGCGCCCGATAGCCGGTGTCGGTGACGAACCGCGACCCCACGACGATATCCGCCGACCCGCCGCGCAGCACGTTCACCAGGCTCGGCACCGCCGCCGGATCGTGCTGCCCGTCAGCATCCAGAAACACCGCGTAGTCGTAACCCTGCTGCATGGCGTAGCGAATGCCGGTCTGGATGGCGCGCACATAGCCGAGGTTAATCGGATGGCGCAAGTGCTCCTGGCCCAGCTCGCGCAGCACCCGCTCCGTGCCGTCCTTGGAGCCGTCGTTGACCACCACTACGTCCTCGACCAGCTGCGACGCCCGCAAGCGCGACAGCACCCGAGGCAGGTTCAGCTCTTCGTTGTAAGCGGGGATGACGACAAGACCACGCACTACGCCGATAAATAGCCCGATCTCGTCGAGATGGTCAAGCCCCGCAAGACCTGCGAGGGACAAAGCAGCCGCAAAATCCACCTCCCAGCAGACCGCCCGCCAACTCTGCCATTTCTTACCTTTATTCTTGATTACTGCCGCAGCAAATCACTGAATCGGCACGCAGGCTCGTCCGTATCGCGCCGCCGCGCTTTAGAAATTCGCGCCTGCTTGCCGGACATTTGCCGCCACGCTTTAGAACTCCGCGCCTGCTCGCCGGACATTTGCCGTCACGCTTTAGAACTCCGCGCCTGCTCGCCGGACATTTGCCGTCACGCTTTAGAGCTTCGTCCTGTCTCGTCAGGTATTCGCCGCAACGCTCTAGAGCTCCGCACCGGCTTGTCAGTCATTCGCCGTAATGCCTTGGAACTACGCACCGGCTTGTTAGCCATTCGCCGCAAATCCTTAGAGATTCTCGCCTGTTCGTCCGACATTCGCCGAAACAATTTAGAGCTCCGCCCTTGCTTGTCAGACATTCGCCGCAAATCCTTGGAGCTTCGCGCTGCATTGTCGGACATTCGTCGAAACGCCGCAGAGCTTTGCACCGGCTCCTCAGAAGTCTGCTTTAACCGTTGCTGCTGCTGTCCAGATTCGTCTGGCGTCCGCAGCAGGCATAAAACAGGAGTCGTAACCGGGCGAGATGCGGGCACCTCTAGGGGGACATCAGGCGCAGCTTTTCCAACCGTTGCTGCGCGAGCTGACTATGAGGGTCGAAGAACAGGGCTTCGGCGATGCGCTCGCCGGCGAGGTTTACGATGTGGCGGCGCATGTAGACTTCGGCCAGGGCGAGCAGGGCGTCGGTGAAGTACGGGACGCGGTCCACGGACTGTTCCAGCTCGGCGGTGGTGGCAGCCAAGTCGCCGCGGCGCAGGGCGTGCTGCGCCAAGAGATAGTGCGGCTGCATCAGGCTGGCGCTCTGCTTGTCGCTGGCCAGTTCGCGGGCGGCTTGCTCGCCGCGCGGGTCGCCCAGGCCGCTGAGCACGAGCGCCACTGTATTACGCACCGTCAGCGAGGGATCATGCTGATGCTGGGCGATCGCGTCCGCCGCCCCCCGGGCCTTGGCGAAGCCGAGCGCCTCAACGACCTGAGAGCGAAGGAGCGGATCGGGGCCGGAAAGCAGCGGCAGCAGAAAGCCCACGGCCTCCCGCGGGAAGCGCTGAGCCAAAAGGAGGGCGCAAGCGCCGCGCAGGCTGGGAGCTTCCTCCCGGTCGGCGACCACGGCCGCCAATAGAGGGCCGCTGCGCTCGGCGGTCTGTTCGTCGATGGCGTCGGCCAGGCGCAAGCGGCGCCGCTGGCGCTCTGCGACCTTGGGCCACAGCCGCTGCATATCGGCGGTGAGGACGGCGGGGCTCTTGTCCTTGTGGCACAGCTCGCAAGCACTGGGAATCTGATGCGCCGCGCTGTTCTGCGGCACCGGGATGTCGATGGCATGATCGGCGAAGTGGTCGAGCGTCGAATTCGACACCACGACGTCGAACGAGCCGGAGCGGAACGGCAGCCGCCGCACGTCGCCCGCGACCGCGACCGCGCGCACGCCGCTGCGTGCGGCCGCGG
>CALFML010000145.1 GCA_937879845.1 uncultured Myxococcales bacterium | reverse complement strand
GCTCTTCCGATCTCCCCGGCGGAGACCGGTCCGGCGATCACCCAAGCGCTGCGCCGCGCGATCCCCAAGTTCGGCAGCGTGCGCATCGAGATGAGCCAGCAGGATCCCGCGGAGGTGAAGCTCGTGTTCGGCTGCACCGATGAGCGGCCGGACTGCATGGCCAAGATCGGCAAGAGCCTGTCGGTGGGCCGCCTGATCTACGGCAGCCTGCGCAAGCAGCCCGGCACCGGGGTCTACACGGTGACCCTCAAGCAGCTCAACGTCACCGATGCGACCGTCGAAAAGTTTATCACCGAGACGGTGCCGCTGACGCTCCTTAACGTCGGCAACCCGGAGCTCGACGCGCTGGTCGAAAAGTGGCTGCGGGTGCTGCTCATCGAAGGGCTGCGGGGGGCGCTGCAGGTCTACAGCGAGCCGCCCGGGGCGACCGTGCTGCTCGACGGCGCGCCATCGGGGACCACGCCGCTTAGCCTCAACGATCTGGAGGTCGGCGAGCACGTCGTCAAAGTCGATCTGCCCGGCCACACCTCGCTCGTGCGGACCATAACGATCCGCAGCGGCCAGGTGCATGAGCTGACGGCGCAGCTGCCGACCCGCCGCGTTGCCACGGTCAAGCCGGTGGAGCAGGTGGAGCAGAAGCCGGCCGACTACACCCGCTATAGCCGCGGTCTGCGCTACACCTCGTACGTGCTCTACGGGCTGGCGGCCGTGTCGTCGCTGGCGGCGCTGGGCACATGGCGCAGCTACGTCGGGTCGGAAGATGCCGCCAACGCCCACCTCGATCAGCTGCAGCGCGACCTGACTTCGTCCGGCATGATCGGCAAGTACAGCGGCTTTTTTACCAGCTCCGCCCAGCTATCAAGCTGCGCGCCCCAGGACGGGCTGAGCGGCAACGCCAGCTACCGCGGCTATCTCAACGAGTGCCAGAGCGGCAACTCACTGGCCCGCGCCACCACCGGCCTGTGGATCACCACCGCCAGCCTGGCCGCGCTCGGCATCACCACCACCATCATCTCGGCCGTGCTGCGGCGCTCCGAGCCCAAGGCGCACAGCCCGAGCCCGCCGCCGACCCAGCCCAGCAGCGAGCCGCTCGAGATCACGCCGCCTCCGCCGCCGCCTCCTCCCGCCCCCGCCATCCAGCTGGACGGAGTCGCCCCCGTAGTGACGCCAACCGGCGCCGGTGCCGTACTCTCCATGAGCTTCTAGCCACCGCCCCCGACTTCTCCCTGTCCCTCTACAGCAGCATCTTTACCCACGCCCGACCCAGTTCCCCCCCCCGCAGGACCAAAATTCAAGCGCGTCTATCGCCAACCCCAGCAGCCCCGAGCCATAACGCAAGCTGCCGGCAGCACTCCCCTCCCCACCCCACGCCAATGCCCATACGCCTATTCATTGGTCACCTCTTCAAACCCCATCGGTAGCCAATAGGCGCGGGCCGACCGGAGATGTTTTTTTCGGACAAAGTCCGAAAAAAATATCGCAGGGTAGGGGGACCCGCGCCGCTCCCAACTCCGGTCGTGACCCTCTACCCATCGTTAGCCCATAGGCGCGACCCGACCGGACATGTTCTCGGCGAACCAAAAGTTCCGACGGCAACCTCGCAAGGTAGGGGGACCCGCGCCGCTCCCAACTCCGGTTGCGACCCTACAGGCAGTCATAAAATACTGCCCACGTCCGAATGTGAAGGCGCGCGCTATAGAAGGTGCGGCTACGGTCTATTGCTCTGGCGATCTGGCGGCAGCCGGAGGGCTCTAGCGGGCGAAGGTTCCCACGCTCTCGATGATCTTCGGATCGGTGGCAGCCCCGCCGATGTAGCGATGCAGCCAGTCGAGCACCACCCCGTACCACAGGCGGGCGTTCTGCGGCTTCAAAACCCAGTGGTTTTCGTCGGGAAAGATGAGCATGCGCGAAGGCACCTTGCGCTGCTGTAAGGCGGTGAACATCTGCATGCCCTGCCCCACCGGCACCCGGAAGTCGTGCTCGTTGCTGATGACCAGCGTCGGGGTCTTGAACTTGTCGATGAAGCGCGAGGGGCTCCATTTGTCATAGAGCTCAGAGCTCCACGGGTCGCCGCCAAACTCCCAGCGGGTGAACCAGATCTCCTCGGTCTCGCCGTACATCGAGCGCAGATCGAAGACGCCGGCGTGGCTTATGAGCGCGGCGAAGCGGTCGCTGTGCCCCGCGATCCAGTTGACCATGTAGCCGCCGTAGCTCGCGCCAGCCGCCGCCACCCGCGCCTTATCGACGTAGGGCTGCGCCATCAGCACATCGACGCAGCGCATGATGTCGTCATACGCTTTGCCGCCCCAGTCGCCGGAGACCTGATCGACGAACTTCTGGCCGAAGCCCTCCGAGCCGCGCGGGTTGGGCATGAGCACGACATAGCCGGCCCCCGCCAGCACCTGGGCGTTCCAGCGCCACTGCCAGAAATCCTCCCACGCCCCCTGCGGGCCGCCGTGGATTATGACCACCGCCGGGTAGCGCTTGGTCGGCGTGAAGTCGGGCGGGGTGACGACGTGGCTGTGCAGGTTCAGACCGTCCTGGCTCTTGGCGAACAGCTGACTCGACTGGCCGAGCTTGACCTCGGCGAACAGGGCGTCGTTGTAGTGGGTCATGGCGGCGGCGGGCGCCGGGGCCTTGCCGCTCGCGTCGAGATCAAGGCGGTACAGCTCCGGCGGGTGGCTCAGCGAGCCGCGCAGGAAGTACAGCGAGATCCCATCGGGCGCGCGGTGCAGGAGCAGCTCATGGGTGTCGCCGGTGTTGAGCTCGACCACCGGGGTCTTGCCGCTGATCTCGACCACGTTGATGGTGCCGCGGCCTTTGAGGGTGCTGACAAAAAATAGCCGCTGGCTCTCCGGCCCCCACACCGGTTCGCCGACGCTGTTGTCGAAGGTCTCGGTGAGCGAGCGGTTCTGGCCGGTCACCCGATCGTAGACCTTGAGCTCGAACTTATCGCCCTCGAAGCCCGGCCGCTTCTGCGCCAGGTAGGCCAGGAAGTGCCCGTCGGGTGAGTAGCGCGGCGCGATGTCCGTAGCCAGGTTCTTGCTGGTCAGGTTGCGCGGCTGACCGGTGGGCACGAAGTCGCGGCCCAGCGGGATGACCCAGATGTCGTTGTTGGTCGAGACCGCGAGATCCTTGTCCCGGTTCTGCACGTAGGCGAGCTCTTTGCCGTCGGGCGACACGGCGTAGGGCTGGCTGCCGCCGCGCGCCAGCGGCGGCGTGTCCCACTCTCCCGGCGTAAGGTCGAGCGGTGGCACGAGCGGCGCGGTCGCTTCGGGCAAAAGCACCCGCAAGAGGTGGCTGCGCTTGCCGTCGTACCAGTCGTCCCAGTGGCGGTACATGAGCCGATCGATGAGGCGGGCGCGGACGTTGTTCTTCTCCATCGCCTCGGTGCGGTGGCGGTTGCACTCTTCGCCGGCCGGATATGGCGGGCAGCCGTCGACGATGCGCGCCTGGATGATCAAGGCGCGGCTGTCGGGCGTCCACAGAAGGCCGGCGACGCCGCCCGGGATCGTAGTGAGCTTGCGCGCTTCGCCGACGCCCAGGGTCATCACGTAGAGCTGCGGCGCGCTGCCATCGCGCGTGCTGAGAAATGCCAGCCGCTGCCCGTCCGGCGACAGGCGCGGGGCGAAGTCCTGACCCTCCTGCTTGGGGCCGCGCTCGGGGAAGGTTATCTGCATCGCCGGAGTCAGCGGCTGTCCCGGCTGCGGCAGGACCTGCATGAAGATCGCGCTCTGCCAGCGATTCAGATCCGTGCGCGCCCGGCTGACCGCGAAGTAGGCGACTCGCTCGTCGGCGCTGATCTGCGGATCGGCGACCTTGCCGAGCTTTATCATGTCGTCAAATGAAAACGGATGCGTCGCCGCGCCGGCGGGCACCGCGAAAAATAGCGCCGCCAGGAGCGCCGCCCGCGTCGCCGCCGGCAAGACTTTGGCAGCCGGTCCAGCATCAGAAATTAAGCCAGAATTCGAACCAGAAACGGATTCAGCTGCACACACGCTAGACCTCAGCCCGTATTAGATTAGTGGGATGTTAAATCATTAGATAAATTACAAAAAAAATGAACCCATAAGATATAACAGCGCTCCGGCCGCAGAGCGGCTCGGTGCAGGGGCGCATGGAAACGAGAAGGTAATAAGAGGAAAGGCGAGAGTAGGAACGCCCGACCGTCGGGCGTCCGGTTACTTCAAGAAGTCCTTGATCACCGTCTGGGTCTCCCCCGCGTTGAGGGTGATGGTGAAGGTCTCTTTGATGTTGAACTGCGGGTTGAACAAGGTGAGCTTGTGCGTCCCCGGGGTCAGCCGATACGAGGTCTGCGGCGTATTCAGGCCCGTGTCCACCCCATCAACGATGATCTTGGTCCACGGCTTGGAGTTTACCCGCAGGTAGCCGAAGTTACCGGTTGCCACCGGCACCGGCGCCTTGGGCAGCGCGAGCTTGGGCGGCCGCGGCCGCGGCGGGGTGCGCTTGGGCTCCGGCCGCGGGCTGTCGGCGACCGGCTTGGTCTTGTTATCGCCCGGCGGGTTGGCCGCGGTCGGCGGGTTGGCCGCGGTCGGCGGGTTGGCCGCAGGCGCCGTCTTCTCCGGCGGCGTCGGCGGAGCGGCAACCGGCTTCTCCGGCGGGTTCTCGCCGCTCGGGGTCGCGGCGCCCGCTGTCTTGTTCGGGCCGGCTTGATCCTCAGGCGGCAGGGCCGCCTTGACCTCAAGCAGCTTGCCCGGTTCGACGGTAATCTGCTGCCGCCACATGCGGTTGCCGAGCCGCAGCTCCAGCGTATGCGGCCCTGCCAGCACGCTCTGCACCCGCATCGGCGTCACCTGCCCCAGCGAGGCGCCGTCTAGCGACGCCGCGGCGCCGGCGGGCTCGGAGACCAGGGTGAAGCCGCCGGTCTTGGGAGCGGCCGAGTCCATGCGGATGTTGCGGATTACGGTCTCGCCCGCGGCGATGTTTACCCCTTCGCTCCACGGCGTGTGGCCCGAGTGCTCGATGCGGACGTTGTGGCCGCCGGGCTTGAGCTGCAGGCGCACCGGCGATTCGGTGAACGGGACGGGCTGCGAGTCGACCAGCACCGTCAGCTCGCGTCCCGGCTCCGTGACCACGATCAGCTCACCGGGCCGCAGCAGGAACCAGTACGCTCCGCCCAGCGCGCCGCAGACTAGCAGCAGCAGCAAGAGCACAAGCGGCGCGGCGCTACGCTGCTTGGGGGCAGCGGCTTGCTCGGGCGGGCCCAGATCCACGGTCTGCGGCACGGCCAGCTGCGGCGGCGCAACCACCGGCACCGAGCGTGACTGCAGCGGCTCTGCCGGCAGCGGCGCGGACGCCGGCACAGCCATCGGCGGCTCCACGGGGCGCGCGGCGACTGCCGGCACGGCGGCGCGCGCAACCGGTTGCTCGACCGGGGGGGCCGTGGCCGGGGTGCGGTGCGAGGGCGGCACGGCGATCGTCGGCCCCCCCTCTGCCAGGTCGGCCGGGAACTGACCAAAAGCCCGCGTCTCCGCATCGCCGGGGTCGGGACCCGAGCTCAGGGTGGTCGGGGCAAACGCCCGCGTCTCCCCTTCGTAGGCCGCCTGCCCCGCCGCCGCGAACGCACGGTTATTACCGCTGTCGCTGCGCGGATCACGGACCCGCCCGCCGCCGAGCGGCCCATCGACGGTCGTGTCTTCTTCGATCTCCGCCCCGCGCGTCATCGGCGCGACACGCGGCGGCAACTTGGGAATCGCCGAGCCCGAGCGCGACGGCGGCGGCGGCCGCGGCGGCTCGGCCGGGCGCGCCATGCTGGAAGCGGCCTCGGCGATCGATCCCACGCTCGGCCGCGGGGTCGGCGGCGGCTTGCTTGAGTGCTTGCGCGTCTTGACGTTGCTCGGCGTCCACGAGCTCGGCGCGGCGCTATCGCCGCCCAGGGCGCGCACGGAGCCGGTCTGTTTGGGGCCGATGGCGAGGATCGCCCCGGTCTCCTTGCCCGGAACGCGCGCCGCCGACGGCTCGGGGACGCGCAAGGCGGCCATCGACATCGTCGCCCGCGCCCGCGCCAGCGGCTCGTTGGCGCTGCCCGAAGCCGGCGCCGCGGCGCGGAACTCGCGCACCGCGTCGAGCTCCTGCTGCTCCTGCTCCTGCTCGGCGCGGAACACGCGCTTCATCCACGCCGCCAGCTCCTTGCGGGAAAAAAACTCGCCGGAGGTGTAAAGGAACGCCTGCAGGTCGGCGTGCAGATCCATCGCCGTCTGATAGCGATCCGCGACGGCCGGCGCGAGCGCCTTCATGACGATGCGCTCAAGCTCCTCGGGGATCTTGCGGTTGTAGGCGGTGGGCGGCAGGACCTCGACGTTTTTTATCCGGTCGAGGACCGCCAGATCGTTGTCGGGCGGAAACAGCCGCTCGGCGGTGAGCAGCTCATAAAGGACGATGCCGGTGGAGAAGATGTCGGAGCGGCGGTCGAGCTTCTCGCCGCGCACCTGCTCCGGCGACAGGTAGCCGAACTTGCCTTTGAGAACCCCCGCCTCGGTCTCCTGGCGCCGCGCCGACTCGA
This sequence comes from uncultured Myxococcales bacterium, assembly GCA_937879845.1. GTDB lineage: Bacteria > Myxococcota_A > Polyangia > Palsa-1104 > JAEUJZ01 > CALFML01. The sequence continues at coordinate 20,796 of CALFML010000145.1, read as the reverse complement.
TCTTGGCGACGCCGAAGTCGATGAGCTTGACCTCGCCCTCGTAGCTGATCATGACGTTGGCCGGCGACACGTCGCGATGCACGAGCCCCAGATCCTTGCCGAGCGAGTCCTTCTTGTTGTGGGCGTAGTCGAGCGCCTCGCACAGCTTCATTACGATGAAGCAGCCCTGGGCCAGCGGCATCGTCGGCGAGCCGTCGATGACCTGCTGCTTGCAGCGCTGCGCCGCCGAGCGCAGATCGCGGCCGGCGATGTACTCCATGGCGATGTAGTAGCTCTCGTCGACCTTGCCCCAGTCGGAGACCTGACCGATGTTGGGGTGGTTGAGCTGCACGACGAGCTTGGCCTCGTCGATGAACATCGACACGAGCTCGCGGTCGTCGGCGATGAGCGGGATCATCTTTTTGACCACGACCAGCCGTTCCGAGCCCTCTAGGCCAAACGTCTTGGCGCGGTAAATTTCCGCCATGCCGCCGACGTTGATGCGGTCAAAGAGGTAGTACTTTCCGAACTGATTGGGTTTTTTCACAACCACGTCCTCAGCGCGAAGCGGGGCCCCAGGCGGCCCCACGAGGCATCGTGCGGCACTCGGAGTAGACCGATCTAACGTACGCTTACGGGTAGGTTAGCATCGCATCTAAGCGAATCACAATGTAGAACAAAGGCTGCGCGCGCCTCTAGCTGCACTATTGTGCCTTGGGTATGTGCCTTGGGTATACCTTGGGAGCTGCGTAATCGCCGTACGATGAATGCGTTAGGGTTACATTCGGCTTGCCCGCGGGCGACCGGTGCAGCCGTCGGGTTTTGGCCGGCCAAGGCAATCTCGGCGTCGAGAAAAGGAGCAAATCTGACTGGCCCGGCTGGAAAAGGCGCTAAGCCCAGCTCTTTGTCCCCGGACGGACGCCGACTGGCCACTTGTCTGCAAATGCGCTACATGCACGCAGCCCAGCACGCGACATAATTAGAAAAAACAGCTGCCGCGCAAAGAAGCGGCCAAAGTCTGCCGACTTGGGCGGGCGGCCAGCAAGGAGTCACGATGTCAGGCCTACTTGATGAACGTGAAGAAGAACTTGCGGACAATGATGTCGCGGGCGACGGAGAGCAAGTCGTCACCGATGCTTTCGTCGAGGTATTTTCGACCGACAATGAGCTCGTCGCCCGCATGGTCATCGACGACCTTTTGCGGCCGGAGGGAATCGTGCCGGCGCTGCACGACCGGCGCTCGCACAGCGTGCCGGCACCGGCGGCGATGGCGGGGACGCTCGGGGTGGCGGTGCCGGAGCGCGATGCCGATCGGGCGCGGCAGCTCTTGCGGGAAGCGCAGCAGGACAAGATCCTGTACGGCGAAAACGAGGACGGCCACGTCGTAGGGGAGACGGTAAAGTAGTGGCGGCGGCGCGGTACGTCGCGCTGATTTTGCCCGCCGAGTCGACCGGGCTCTCTGGCTCGATGCGGCCGGACGGGAAAGCCGGGTCCGGAGAGGGCCTCATCGACAGCTTCGTCGCTGGCTCCGAGCCGGCGCTGCTCGGCAGCAAGGGCGCCGGGCTGGTCCGCATGGCTCAGCTCGGGCTGCCGGTGCCGCCGGGGCTCGTGCTGACCACCGCGCTCTGGCGCGACCTTTCCGCAGTAACGCCGACAAAAGAGGCAGCCGCCTCCGAAGCTCCGGCGGCGAGCCGGACCGAGCCGCGCTGGCCGCAACAGCTCTGGTCCGAGGTCGAAGCCGCCCTGCCGCGCATCGAAGCCGCCTGCGGGGCGCGGCTTGGCGACAGCGACAACCCGCTGCTGCTCGCCGTGCGGTCGGGGGCGCCGGCGTCGATGCCGGGGATGATGACTTCGGTGTGCAACCTCGGGCTAAACGACGCGGCGGTGGCGGGGCTGGCGCGGCGGCTGGGCGACCGCCGCTGCGCGCTCGACTGTTACCGCCGGTTTCTGCACTGCTATGGGACGGTCGTTCTCGGGCTGCGGCCGGCCGGGGTCTTCGACTCGGATCCGCTGGATGCGCTGCTCTTTGAGTACAAGCAGCGGCGCGGCATCTTGCATGACGCCGACTTCAACGAAGAAGACCTGGCGACCTTGTGCGCCGCCTACAAGGAAGAGATCCGCCGGCGCCTCGGCGATGCCGCCCTGCCCGATGAGCCGCGGCGGCAGCTGCAGGCCGCGGTGGCCGCCGTCCTGCGCTCCTGGGACAGCCCGCGCGCCCGCGACTACCGCCGCATGCACGAGATCCCCGACTCCCTGGGCACCGCCGTCACGATCCAGGCGATGGTCTTGGGCAACCTGAGCGGAACCCAAAGCAGCAGTCAAAGCGGCGGCCCAAGCAGCAGTCAAAGCAGCAGCCCGCCGCGGTTCACGTCCGCCGCCGGGGTCGCCTTCACCCGCGATCCGTCAAGCGGCGAGCCGGTGCTCTACGGCGAGTTTCTGCCCGCCGCGCAGGGCGAGGACGTCGTCTCCGGCGGTCACACGCCGCGCCCGATCGGGGAGATGGCCACGCTCCTGCCCGCCGCCCACCGCGCCCTGCAGGCCGCCGCCCGGACCCTGGAGCAGCACCTTGGCGACATGCAGGACATCGAGTTTACGATCGAGCGCGACAAGCTCTGGCTCCTGCAGACGCGGACCGGCAAGCGCAGCGGCCGGGCGATGCTCAAGATCGCCTGCGATCTCCACCGCGAAGGGCAGCTCACGGTCGAGCAGGCGCTCTTGCGGGTGGAGGCGGCGCGCCTCGGCGAGCTGCTGCATCCCGCGGTGGATCGCCAGGCGCCGCGGATCCTGCTCGGGCGCGGGCTGCCGGCCTCGCCGGGGGCGGCAACGGGACGGCTGGTGATGAGCAGCGAAGCGGCGGCCGAGCTGCGCCAGCGCGGCGAGGCGGCGATCCTGGCGCGGATCGAGACCTCGTCGGATGACATCGTCGGCATCCAGGCCGCGGTCGGGGTGCTCACGGCGCGCGGCGGCATGACCTCGCACGCCGCGGTGGTGGCGCGCGGCATGGGGCGCAGCGCGGTGGTCGGCGCCGCGTCGCTGCAGATAGATTATGCGCGGCAAGAGCTGCGCACCCGCGAGCACGTGGTGCGCCGCGGCGAGGTGGTCACAATCGACGGCAACAGCGGTGAAGTGCTGCTCGGTTCGGTGCCGCTGCGGACGACCCACCTCTTGCAGAACCTGGACTATGGGCAGCTCATGGCGTGGGCCGACCAGCGCGCCCGCGTCCGCGTCCTCGCCGAAGCGGAGACCGAGGTGCAGGCGCAGCTGTGCCGCGACCTCGGCGTGTTGGGAATCGGCCTGTCGCGCAGCGAGCGGCTCCTCTGCCATCCCGAGCGGGCCGCGGCGCTGCGCGAGCTCTGCGAGCGTCCGACGCACGAGGCCGCGGTGAGCCGGCTGGCCGATGTGCTGACCCCGCGCTATAAGGCGCTGCTGAGCGCCGCCCCACCCGGCCCGGCGATGCTGCGCCTGCTCGACCCGGCGGCGGCGCAGGCCTTGCTCGCGGCGACCGACTGCGAGCTGCCGGAGCGGGAGCGCGAGCTTCTGGGCCGCGCCCTCTCCCACTACGAGCGCGATGCCGGCGAAGGCGGCGCCGCCGTGCGCGCGATCTGGCAGGCGCAGCTCCGCGCCATGAATCGGTCGGGGCTCGGCCTGCCCGCGGGCTCGGCCCGACCGATCGCCCTGGTTCCGAGCAGCATCGCCCTTTTCGAGACCGCCGGGCTGGCGGCGCGGCTGCAGGCGCTGCGCGCGGCGCAGCCGGAGAGCATGCTGGCGCTCGGAGCGCTCGTAGCCGATCCGACGGCGCGGACGCGCTGTGCCGAGCTTGTGCCGCACGTCGCGGTGCTCGGTTTTGTCTTTGGCGAGCACCCGGCCCCGCCGCCATCGCCGCCATCGCCGCCGCCTGTGCGCAGCGCGCTGCCGCGGCACCCGGCCAAGGCGCCGGAGCGCCGCGGCGAGCTGGATCAGGCCACGGTGGCGGCAGAGCTCAAAGCGGCGCTGGCCGCCGTCCGCGCGGCCCAGCCGGCGCCGGAGCTGCAGCTTGGCCTTTACACCCTCGACTACCTGCACCTTGGGGCGGAGGACAAGGCGGTGGAAAAAGCCGACGCGCTCGGCCTGGACTTTATCATCTGTTCGCCGCTGCGGGCGCCGATTGCCCGCCTCTTGGCGGCCCAGGTCAGGCTGCGCGAAGCGGAGCCGCGGCTATAGCGACAACCCGCACGCGCGCAGCCACAGCTCGACGTTGATCGCCTTCCACAGGGCATAGCTGTCGAGCGCGCCCCGGCCCGCCGCGGCATCGTCGTACATCTGGCGCAGCGCCTGACAGTCGTACAACCCGCGCTGCCGCATCGCCGGCGAGCCCAAAAGCTCTTGCACGAGCGGCCGCAGCGGTCCCTGGAGCAGCCGCGGCTCCGGTGCGGCAAAGCCGATCTTGTCACGCCGCTCGGCGACCGCGGGAGGTAAAATCCCCTGGAGCGACCGCCGCAGGAGGACCTTGGTGCGGCCGCCCTGGCAGAGCATCGTCGCCGGCAGCGCCAGGCACAGCTCGACCAGGCGGTAGTCGAGAAACGGCGCCCGCGACTCGACCGAGGCCGCCATGCTGCTACGGTCCTCATAGCGCAGGATTGTCCGCAGCGAAGATCCGGTCAGCAGGCGGTACAGGTAGCCGTGCAGCAGGCTGCGGGCGCAGAACTCGTCGTGATACGGACCCGGCTCGGGCAGCGGTGGCAGCGGCAGCGCTGACAGATGAAAAAAGCGCGTGTCGCGCAGCGCCCGCCGCCAGCGCCGCTGCAGCCAGGCTTGCGACAGCGCCTTTGGAAACGCGAAGGTCCGCAGCGCGGTGAAAGCGCCGCCGACAAGCTCACGCAAGAGCACCTGCGGCGACTGCGCCCGCGCCGCAAGCTCGGCGTGCAGCCCCTGCAGATCGCCGCGGCGGATATGCTCGGCGACCAGCGCCGACAGGGCGCCGTGGTAGCCGGTCAGGCTCTCATCCGCGCCTTGGCCGCTCAGCACCACGCGCACCCCGTGCTCCGCGGCGAGCGCGAAGACGCAGTGCTGCGCCCAGATGCTGGCTCCGCCCACCGGTTCATCGTGGTGCTCGATAAATGCGGTAAACCCCTCCGGGCCGCTCCTGGCGAGCACCGCCTCCGGTGACACCTGATAGTTGGTGGCCCCCGTGTGGGCGACCACCGCGGCGATGTAGCGGCGCTCGTCCATGACATCGCCGTCGCGATAAACGGCAGAGAAGGTGCGCAGCGGCGCCCCGAGCCGGCTCGCCACCCCGACCAGCGCCGAGCTGTCCATCCCGCCGGAGAGCGCCGCGCCCACGCTCACATCGCTGCGCAGCCGTAGCCGCACCGCATCGGTGAGCAGAGCCGCGAAGCGCTCTGTCGCGTCCTCCGGGGAGAGCAAAAGCGACGGCGGCGGCCGCAAGCAGTAATAAATCTGCCGCTGCAGCTCGAGCGCCGCGCGGCCCGGCCGGCCGCGGCTTATGCAGATCAGCTCACCCGGCTGGACGCGGCGGATCTCGGCGAAGAACGTAATCTCCCCAACTTCCGTATCGGCATCGCCGAGATAGCGCGACAGCGCCCCCCGCTCCACCGATACCGGCAACGCAAGCCGCCGCGCCGCGAGCAGCAGCGCCTTGGGCTCTGAGGCGATAAGCAGCGTGTCTTCATGCTGCAGGTAGTAGAGCGGCTTTTTGCCAAACCGATCGCGCCCGAGCCACAGCCGCTGCGCCGCCTCATCCCACAGGACGAAGGCGAACATCCCGTTGAGCTGCGGCAGCGCCGCCGCCGGCCCATACTCGGCAAAGGCCGCCAGCAGGACCTCGGTGTCCGAGGCGGTGGTGAACTCGCGGCCGCGCGCCATAAGCTCGCTGCGCAGCTCGCGGTAGTTGTAAATCTCGCCGTTCCACGAAAGGCACAGCGACGCGCGCCGCATCGGCTGCGCCGCATCGGCCGACAAGGCGATGATCGCCAGCCGGCGGTGCCCGAGCGTCACCCCGAGCCCGCTGGCCGAATCGGCGTGAAACTCGCTGCTAAAGAGGCCGGCGCCGTCGGGTCCGCGATGCGCGAGGCGGTCGCACATCGCCGCGACCAGCGCCTCGCGCGCTGCCACAGGGAGAGGGCCTAGGACTGTCGCCACGCCGCACATCGGATCGCCTATATCACGCGCGCGGCCCGGCCCCAAACCCGCCCGCCGCAGTCAACGACGGCGGCGCCCGGCGAACTGCGGGCGCTTGGACCTACGACGCCGCTACAGCTTGTAGAAGTACACCGAGTTGGTTCCCAGATCCGGCACCCCAAGGATGCGGCTGGTCGGATCCCAGCCGATGTCCTCCACCGAGGCCACCCCTTCCTTGGTGAGATCCAGCGCCAGCGTCTGCGCCCCGCCCGCCTGGGCGACGCGGTAAATAGAGCTGCCGCGCTGCGTCCCGACCAGGTAGTCGGTGCCGTCTTTCTCCAGCCCCTGGAAGTTGGCGGCAAAGGTTCCGAGCTTCATCACCCCCGAGCCGTCGGCCAAGTTGCAGGTGTAGAGGCTGCCGGTGCTGCCGGTCTGCATCGGGTTGCCGGTGGTGCCGACGACCAGCTTGGTGCCGTCGATATAGGCGGTGGTCGGAAACGACACGCCGCTCGGGGCGTAGCTCGTGTAGCTGTTGCCGGCGGTGGTGGGGGTGGCGAACTTGATGATGCGGTTGCCCACGGTCTCGGGGACGTAGGCGACGCCGCTGCCATCGACCACGACATCGGTCATGGCGACATAGGGGACGAAGATGAGCGCCGGCGCCACGGTCGCGCTGCGCACCGCGGTGCGCGCCGCGATGTCGATGACCACCAGCTGATCCACGTCGGGAACGTAGATCTTGCCGTTTACCACCCGCATGCCCGCCGGGGCGCTGAGCCCGGTGGTAAAGAAGTTGTGATCGACGGTCTTATAGTCCGCCGAGATCTTGGTGATAAATCCGCGCCCGTCTTTCAGGTTCTGAAAGTTCGACAGATCGCCGGCGACGTTGGAGACGTACCAGGAGCTGGAGGCGGCATCGAAGACCACGCCAAACGGCTGGGCGAAGCCGCCGGTTATGCGCACCACCGACGAGCCTTGCAGGTCGGCCAGCGGTCCGATATCCGGCAGCATGAACCCGCCATCGCTGCCCGTCGCCAGATCCGGGCTCGGCACGGCCATGTCCGCCGCGCTTGTGGTTCCGTTATCCGTACAACCCGCAGCGGCCGACATCACGCCGGACAACGCCGCGGCGCCCAGCGCCAATCGAGTAAGCGTTCGCATAAGCACCCCCACACGTTGCCTGACCCCAAGGCCAAAAGGGCCCGCGAGTCAGCGGCAAAGAGCGCCATTATATCCCGCCACCGCCGTCGCCAGCTACTGAAACTGCCGCGCCGGCATGAGGGCCGATGCCGCGGCTTATGCCGGCTTGCGCGCTTTACGGCCATCCGCAGCGGGCGCTCAGCTGCGCCGGAGCGCGCGTAAAAGCGCGATGGGCGATGTCGGGCGCAGCATGTCGGCGGCGCTCAGGCGGAAGCGGCGGGCGAACGCGATGGCGATCAAGACGGCGCTGCACAGGTAGGCCAGAGCGCTCGCGGCGGCGGCACCGCGCACCCCGTAGCGCGGCAGCAGGTACAAATTGGCGGCGACATTTACCCCGAGCGCCGCCGTCTGCGCGTAGATGACGCTGCGCGGGTAGCCGCCCGCGCCTGAAAGCGTCCCCGCCAGCGGCCCGGAAAAGCACAGCGCGGCGCAGCCGAGCAGCACCACCAGCGCCGGCAGAAACGAGCCGGCAAAGCGCGCCCCGTAAAACGCCACGAGCAGCGGCTGCCCGCACACCGCCATCAGCGCGCACGCCAAAAGCCCGAGCCACAGCGCCAGCTTGGCGCCGAGCAGCGTCACCTGGGCGATGTCCTCGCGCGCCGCGGCCTTGGCGAAGAGCACCGTGTTGAGCGTTCCCGGCAAAAGCAGGAGCAGCTCCGCCACCCGCACCCCGGCCTGGTAGATGCCCAGGTTCTGCTCCATCTGGCCCGCCGGCAGCAAGCGCTGGATGAGGTAGACGTCGATCCGCAGCAGCAAAAGGTCCGGCAGGATATGCAGGAAGTTGCGGCCGCCGATGCGCAGCGCCCGCATGGCCAGGCTCGCCTCCGGCTGCTCGGCCGCCGCGGGCTCGGGTCCCTCCGACGCCGACTTCGGCGCCCCCCGTTGTCCGTGCTGCCAGCGCCACAGCCACAGCGCCGCAGCAGCTGCGAGCACCGCTTGGCTTACGGCATGCAGACCGAGCGCGCTCGTCGGGGTCAAAAAGGCCAGCCCGGCCATCGCCGCCAGCACCGCCAGCTGGCCGATCGCCAGCCCCAGGTTGAGCCGGTTCTGCGCAGCGAAGTGCTGCCCGCCCCACAGCAGGCTGTTGTGCACATCGCGCAGGTACTGCAGGACGACGCACCCGCCGATAAGCCCGAGCACCCACGGCCCGCGCCCGCGGCTGAGCCAGTCGAGCGCGGGGCGATCGCCGTAATACGAGATGCCCGCGGCAAGAAGCGCCATGACCAGCATCACCGGCAGCGCCCGTCCGACGCCCAGGCGCCACAGGGCGCGCAGCCTTGCCGGATCGCCGCGCGCCTCGCCCTGCAGCACCGCCAGCGCCCCAGGCAGCCCGAGCGACAGCACCGTCACCAGCACATTCACGTCCACCAGCACCGCGCTGTACCGGCCCACCCCCTCCGGCCCGAGCGCCCGCGCCAAAAGCGCCCCCTGGACAAACGCCAGCGGCAACAGCGCCGCGCGCGTGCCGAGCATCGCCAGCACCGCCCGCCACAGCGGCGGAGATGCCGGCTCCGCCGGGTCGCCGGCTAAAGCGGCATCACCCAGCGCAGCACCTCGAACGTCTCGGCCAGCTCGACGCCTATCTGCACGCCGCGGGTGGTGGCCAGCGCTCGGATGTAGCGCTCATCGGTGTAGCCGCGGAACTTCTGCGACTCGTAGCACTTGAGGGCGCGGATTTTGGCCAGCAGATCCTCCTCCGTGAGCACGACGAACGACTGGGCGGAGAAGGTGATGTTGTTGCGCGGCATCTCATAGCCAAGGAGCGTGCCGTTGCGGAATGCGCGCAGGCCTTCGCGGGTGACGGTCTCATGGTCCTGGTGCAGATCGTGGCTGCACGGCAGGAGCACGATGTCCGGCGAGATATCGCGCTTCATGCACACCATGTCGTCAAGGATCTGCTGGCGATGGTGCGGCAGCGTGCGCACCGCGTAGCGCAGGATGATGAGCCGGCCCGGATCGATGCCGAGGTGGCGGGTGGCCTCGCGGACCTCGACCTCGAGAATATTGGGCGGGTAGCCGGCCGGAACCGAGGCCTCGGCGGTGGAAAAGGCGGCGTAGAAGACCTCATAGCCCTCACGCGTGAACCGGGAGACGGTGCCGCCGCACCCGAACTCCCCGTCGTCGATGTGGGGCGATAACACCAAAACCCGCTTGGCTTTCGCGGACATAGCTACCTGATTATACCGCGGCTTAGGAAAGGTCTTCACTGATTGTCGGCGCGCTGGTCGCAGTCCCGCGGTCTCCGGCGGTCTCGGCGATCCGATCGGGAAGCGGCGGCCCCTCCGGCTCACCAAGCGAGCGCAGCTCCGGGCTGAACGCCGGATCCGAAGGCTCGCTCGGATCGCCGAGCCCCTCCGGCTCCGGCGTCTTGCCCGAGGCGTTGCCCCCGGCGGCGTGCAGGGAGCGCACCTCGCCCGCGGCAAACGTCTGGGCGCCGCCTTCTTCCAGCAGCACCCGCACCCTCTGGCCGAGGATATCCAGGTCGAGCACCCGGCCCGGCCCGCTCGGGGTTACCACTTTTTTACCAACCTTGGGTAGGCCCCTTCCCATCTCTTTGTACATCTGGTGCTCGTAGACCAGGCAGCACTTGAGCCGCCCGCACTGACCGGCGAGCTTGGAGGGGTTTAGGACCATGCCCTGATCCTTGGCCATGCGGATCGATACCGGCTGAAACGCCGGCAAAAACGTCGTGCAGCACAGCTCGCGCCCGCAGGAGCCGATGCCGCCGACCGCTTTGGCCCCGTCGCGCGCGCCGATCTGGCGCATCTCGATGCGCAGGTGGAAGCGCTGCGCCAAGTCGCGCACGAGGTCGCGGAAATCGACCCGTTCCTCCGAGGCGAAATAGAACGTCGCCTTGTGGCCGGAGGAGACCTCGGCGGCCACGAGCTTCATCGCCAGCTTGCGCTCGCGCAGGCGCTCCTTGCAGAAGCGGTAGGCCTCGGACTCGATGCGGCTGGAGTCGGCTTGGCCGGCGAGCTCATCGGGGCGAGCGCGGCGGATGACGCGGCGCAGCGGGCCCATGGAGTAAGTCTTGGTGCTGGCGACCACCACCTGAGCGAGCCGTCCCCCGCGCTCGCCATCGACGATGACCCACTCGCCCTGGGCGTAGGTCTTGTCGCCGCAGTCAAACTCGCTGATAAGGCCCACGGAGCGGAACTTGACGCCGACGATGCGGGCGTACTTCACCGGCGCTTCGGGCGGGGCGGGCTCGGCCGGGGTGAGACGCACGAGCGGCGGCGGGTTGTCGTCCCCGGCATCCGCGGCGTGGCCGCGCTCGTCGTCGTCGCTGCTCGTCCGGCCGATGCTCACCCGGTCCACCGCGGCCCAGGAAGATGATACCGCGCGCGCCACCGCCAGGCTGGCCGACCGCGGACTCGATACCGCGGGAGCCAGCGGCGGCGCCGCCGCTGGGGTCGGCGCCGGTCTGCCCATGGGCGGCCCGCCCGCGGCGGCAATCGGCTTGCGCAGCCCGCGATCGCCTTCCCGCGATTCGAGCTTGGCATCGGCGCGCGGCGGGGGTCCGCCGCGGCCCGCCCGAGCATCGCGGCCATCGCGCCGCTCGCCGCGCCCGCCGGCTTCGCGCCCGGATGCCCCACCCTCGTGGCCCTCACGCGCCGGTCCGCTGCCGTTCCAGCGCGGCTCGCGCCGCTCGCCGCGCTCGCCGGCGTCGGGACGCATCGCCGCGGGACCCTCTGTTCCCTCCAGGGCCGCACCGCTGCCGCTGGGACGATGATCGCGCCGCTCACCGCGCCCGCCGGCGTCTGTCCGGGGGTTGACTCCTTCCCGCGCCTCCCGCGCTGGTGCGCCGCTGCCGGGCCGTCCCTCCCGCCGCTCGCTGCGCCCGCCGGCATCGGAGCGTCCGCTCGGCTCTCCGGCATCCCGCGGCGGACCTTCGTTTGCCGCCCGCCCGTCACGCCGCTCGCCGCGCCCGCCGGCATCGAAACGACCGCCCGGCTCTCCGCCTTCTCGCCCCGGCCCGCCGCTGCCTGGCCGTCCGTCGCGCCGATCCCGGCGACCGCGCGATTCGGAGCGCGCGCTGGCCGGTCCCTCCGTCCCTTCGCGCGGTGGTCCGCCGCTGCTGGGTCGTCCGTCGCGCCGCTCGCCGCGGCCGGAGCGCGGCTCGCTGCGATCGTTTCGCGGCGGCCGGTCCATGGCACCGCGTTGCGACCGCTGCTGCGGGTCGCTCCCCTCAGCCCTATCGGGACGCGAGGGCCGATCGCCTCGCTCCGGGCGTTCCGGGCGTTCCGGGCGCTCGCTGCCAGGTGCCGCTCCCTGATCGCGCGCTTCTGCGCCCCGGCTGTCGCGCGACCCCGAGCCGGCCCCCCCGGTATTGCCGCTGGCCGGACGAGCCTCTCCGGCTTCGCCGCCGCGACCGCGACCCCCACGACGGCGGCGGCGGCGCTCCGGCCGGCTGATTCCACTTTCGGCAGACCCCCCGGCGGAAGCCGGGCGGACCTCGCTCTGATCGCCCGGTGAGCTGGCACCGCTTGGGGTGCTGGCGGGGGTTCCCTGGCCTTGCTCGTTGTGTTCGCTCATCTTGACTCTCAACCAGCCGGGGAAGCTGCCGCCGTGAAGCGAGCCCGCTGCCGGCGGCTCCTTACGTGTTTACCGTGCTGCGGATCCTTGCGCTCGCTCGCCCGCGCCTCGCTCGGAGCCGGTGCCAGGGCCGTGCGATCCGCGGGCCCACAGAGCGGTGTGGAGCAGCCGCGCCATCCGCTCCAGCGCCAGCGGCGCGCTGGTGTAGCGACGGATCGCCCCTTGCGCATCCCGCACGCTGCGCAGGGCACTGATGAGCCGAACCGCTGCGGTCGCCGAAGAACCGGGACTTTCCTGCGGCTGTCCCAAGGGCTGCGCCGCGGCCCGCAGCTCGCCGTGCAAGCGCAGCCACAGGAGCTCCAAGACCTCCTGCGCCTCATCGCGATCGGCGCCGGCGTCGCTCGCCGCGGCGACGATGCGGCCGGCGCGCCCGGACTGCGCCGCCAGATAAAGTTCGGTCGCGACCTGCTGCCGCCGCGCCAGCCCTTCTTGATCTTGGACGTAGCGCAGCGCCCGCCCCAGGCTCCCTTGCGCCAGCTGGATCACGCTGCCGGCCAGCTCCGGGGCGACGCCGAAGGTCGCAACCAGCTCGCTGTGGACGACATCGTCGGGCAGCGGGGCAAAGCGCAGGCGCTGGCAGCGCGAGCGGATGGTCGATAAGAGCGCCGTCGCCGCCGTGGTCACCAGCACGAAGTGGGTCTGGGCGCGCGGCTCCTCCAGGGTCTTGAGCAGCCGGTTCGCCGCGGTCTGGGCGGTCGGTGCGGTGAGGGCATCGGCGGGATCGATGAGGATGAGCTGGGCGCGGCTCTCAAACGGCGGAAACTGCAGCCGGCGCAGCAGCCGCTCGACCTCATCGGCGAGGCCGGCCAGCGTCATGTCCATGACGATGAAGTCCGGATGCGAGCCCGAGCGCAGCTTGCTGCACGACTCACAGACGCCGCACGCCGCTCCGGCCGCGGCGACGTCGGCATCTTCACCGGCCCCATCCGACCGCGGCGGGGCTTGGCAGTTTAGCGCCGCCATCAGCGCGCGCGCGGTGGTGGCCTTGCCCACCCCTTCGGGTCCGTCAAACAGGTATGCGTGATGCGGTCGGCCGGCCGCGAGCGCCCTGTTCAGCGCCGCGACGACCGCGGGCTGACCGCGCACCCCGGCGAGACCGCGCAGATCCGGTCGCGGCTCGGCGAAGTTTTGGCTGCCAGCGTCTGCGGGCGATTTCATGGCGCGAGTGTATCGCCAAAGCCGAGCAAAGCACCTCAAAGACGGCGCAAAAGAGCAGTCAGGCGCCCATAAAGGCGTCTAGCCGCCTCGGCTCTGCTGCCGGTTCCACCGATGCGCCGCGCCGCCGGCTCCGCTGCCGCGCCGCGCCGCCGGCAGGGCTACCGCTCGCTGGCCGCGGACGGACGGCTGGGGCCGGCACTGGGCGCGGCGGGACCGATGGCGCGCTCCTGCAGCTTCTTGCGCAAGGTGTTGCGGTTGATCCCGAGCATGGCGGCGGCCTTGATCTGATTGCCGGCGGTGCGGGCCAGCACCTCTTCCAATAACGGCCGCTCGATGTGCTCTAGGACCTGCTCGTATAAATCGGTGATCGGGTAGCCCTCAAGGCGCTGCAGCAGCGCCCGGACCTTGGTTCGCACGACCGCTTCGAGCGACAGCTCCTCCAGCGGCACCCGCTCGTGCAGCGGCGGCAGGACGGCTTCGATGTCGCCGAGCTCGATGACCGAGCTGCGGGCGCGCAGGGCGGAGCGGTGCAGGACATCGCGCAGCTCGGCGAGGTTGCCGGGGAAGCTGTAGCGCCCTAGCTGCGCCGCGGCGCGCGGCGATAGGGTGCGCGGCGGCATGCCGCCTTGGCGGGCCAGCTCCGAAAGGAAATGCAGGCACAGCCGCGGGATGTCGGCCGCTCGCTCGCGCAGCGGCGGCACCGGCAGGCGGACCAGCTTGAGCCGGGCGATGAACCCCGCATCGACGAGCCCGGCGTCCAAAAGGCGCGGCAGCTCGACATCGCTGGTCGCCAAAAGCCGCAGCGGCAGGGCGCCGCTCTCACTGCCTGGGTGGTGCTTGTCCAGCCACTGATCGAGCAGCTTGAACAAGCGCGGGCTGCCGTGCGGCAGATCGCGGATGAGGACCGAGCCGCCGTGCGCCCGGCGCAGCTTGTCGGCGGCCCGCTCCGTATCGGCGAACTCGACATCGATGCGGATGAACACGGCGCCGCGGCGGGCGCTGCACGAATGCAGATACCGCGCCAGGTGCTCGCGGCCGCAGCCGCGCTCCCCTTCCAAGAGCACCGGGGTATCGGTCGCCGCGGTCGCCTCGATGCGGGCGCGCAGCGCCGCCGCCGCCCGCGAATCGCCCAGCAGCGGCGCGCACAGGCCAGCGGTAGGCGATGGGGTCGCGCGCTCGGCAGGGTGATCGCCCGCAGGTTCGCTGAGGCGTTGGCGGGCGCGCTCCAGGGCGGAGTCGCCGCTGTGCGCTGGTGGCTGCGCGGGTGGAAGCTCGCTAGCTCGATCGTCGGCTTGATCCAAGGCAGGCTCACAGCGGGACAGCGCCGCGGCGGATCTCACGCTGACGGCGAGCGGCGCATCTTCTTGTTGTCCTTCTTCTTGTTCTCGTTCGGACGGCGGGCGCGAGGCGCGGCGGCGGGATTCCTCGCGCTCGTCGGCCGCGGCGGCGCGGGGCGGTCCCGCGGGCTTCATAGAGGCTCCGACCCCAGCGCGGCGGGCGCCGGCGCGAAGCTACGCGGGATTGCGGCGCTGCTTGAGGTTGCGGACGAGTAGGGCTCGCGGCGCCCGGTGGCGGATCCGCCGCGATCGGCGTGATCGGCGAAAAACTGCGCCGTCACCGCAATCAGGTCCTCCGGATCGCTGGGCGTGCGGCTGTTGTCGCGCAGCTCGGCCGAGCCGGGCATGCCCTTGCTGTACCAAGCCACCGCCTTGCGCAGCTCATGGAGGATGCGTTTCTCTACGGTGTGCTGGCGCATGAGCTCGACGTGGCGCAGGAACACCGCCCGCCGCTCCGCCGGGGACGGAGCCCCCGGCAGCGGCTGCCCGGCGAGCCACAGCCGGATGTCGCGAAACAGCCACGGGTTGCCGAGCGCCCCGCGGCCGATCATCACCGCATCGCAGCCGGTCTCTTGCCGCATGCGCTGGTAGTCGGCCAGGGATACGACATCGCCGTTGCCGATCACCGGCACCTGGCTCGGTACGCTCTGGCGGACTTTTTTTATGATCTCTAGCGAAGAGCGGCCGGAGAAACCCTGGGTGCGGGTGCGGCCGTGGACGGTGATCATCGCCGCTCCGGCCTCGACCATGGCGCAGGCGAACTCCGGGGCGTTGAGGTGGCGGTCGTCCCAGCCGGCGCGATGCTTTACGGTGACCGGGATCTGCTCCGGCAAGGCGCGGCGGACCGCCCGGACAAGCTCCTGCGCCAGCTCCGGCTCCTTCATCAGCGCCGAGCCGCACGCCCCCGCCACCACCCGCTTGGCCGGACAGCCCATGTTGATATCGACGAGCGCTGCGCCGATGTCGCGCGCCATCTGCGCCGCCTGGGCCAGCGCCTCCGGCTCGCGGCCGAAGATCTGCACGCCAAAGCGGCGTCCATTTAATGAGGGCGTCATCTTATCGACCGTCTTTTGCGCCCCCGCGCACAGGGCGCTCGCCGAAAGGAACTCGGTGATGGTCAGCCCAACGCCGTGCTCTTCGCAGATGGTGCGAAAAGGCAGATCGGTGACGGCCGCCATCGGCGCCAGCAAAACTTCGGTATCGACGACCAGGTTGGCGATGCGCATCGTGAGATCACTTGTTCAGCGAAGCTACCACAGTTGCGGAATCGTCCTATACTCGCGCGCCTATGCCCAAGCCCGTCGAACCGTTGACGCCGGCCGCCGCGATCGTTGCTGAGGAGCTAGCTCTGTGGCAGCGCGTGACGGCGTTTCTCGTAGAGCTCGCCGCCCCCGCGCCGACCCAGGCCGCGGATAAGCCCGGCGGCGGCATGCACGATGCCGATCTACTGGAGCTTCGCGACGCCATCGCCGAAGCCAAGCCCGAGGATCTGGCGCCGCTCATCGAGCAGATGGCGCGCGTCAGCGCAGTCGCCGCCGGCCGCCGCGGCAAGCTGGTCGCGCCGATCGACATCCAGGCCCCCTACTTCGCCCACTTGCGCCTGCGCCCGAGCGCTCCCCCCAAGGCGCAGCCGCGCGACGTGCTGATCGGCCGCCGCGGCCTCATCGATCGCGCCGCCGGCATCCAGATCGTCGATTGGCGCGACGCCCCCGTCTCGCAGATCTACTACCGCTACGACGAAGGCGACGACTACGACGAGACGATCGCCGGCAGCCTGTTCCAGGGAATCATCGAAGTCCGCCGCAACATCACGATCCAAAACGGCCTGCTGCGCCGCATCGGCTGCCCGCAGGGCTCTTTCTTCTGTGATGCGAGCGGCAAGTGGTGGGAGGCGGACGCGCTGATGTCGCCGACGCTGCAGGGCGGTCAGGGCCTGGCGGCGCGCGCCCCGCGGCCGTCGGCTCCGGCGCCCAAGTCCCTGCCCGCCAAGGGCGCCCGTCCGGCCGGTCTGCCGGCCGCCGGACATCCTCCCGGCGCGGCGGCGAGCCAGCCGAGCGGTCCGGCGCGGCCGCCGATTCAAAGCGGCCCGCCCGACTTTGCCACGCGCGTCGATAAGCACCTGCCGGAGATCGCGGCGCTCATCGATCGCCACCAGTTCGATCTGGTCACCGAGCCCGACAGCGGCGTGGTCGTCATCCAGGGCGGCGCCGGCAGCGGCAAGACCACGGTGGCGCTGCACCGCGTCGCCTACCTCGCGTTCCAGAAGCCGGAGCGCTTCCGCGGCAGCAAGGTCATGATCATCGTGCCGTCGGAGGCGCTCGTGCGCTACGTCAGCGGGGTGCTGCCGGCGCTCGGGGTGCCGGGGGTGCCGGTGCAGACCAGCTCCGGCTGGATGCGCCATCACCGCAAGCGCCTGCTCGCCCACCTGCCGCAGCAGCAGAGCAGCGAGACGCCGCCCACCGTCGCCCGCTGCAAGAAACACCCGGGCATGATCCAGGTCATCGAGCAGTACATCGCCGATCAGGCGGATCAGCTGCGGGCCAAGCTCGTGGAGGCGCTGGCGGAGACGCCGGCGGCGGCGCGCGACAATGTTCTGGGGCAGTGGGACGCGCGCGCCAAGCGGCCGCTGCGGCTGCGCTGCCGCGGGGTGCGCCATGCGATCTCCGGGCAGCTGGAGCCCGGGCTCGGGGTGCGCATCGATGAGCTGCTGCGCCGGCTGTCGCGCCGCGCCGGCGATGTCGGACGCGACTGGGCGGAGCTTTTGACCGATAGCGAGCGGCTGTGGCGCGGCCTTGGCCCGGAGAGCCCGGCGCACAACCCGAGCGCCCCGGTCACCCGCTCGGATCTCGCCGAGCTTGTCGCCTACTGTCAGGCGCAGCAGGAGGAGGTCGAGACCCTGCCCGAGGATGTCGATCCCGAGCGCTACCAGGCGGTGGACGGCCAGCCGCTGGAAGAGGACAGCCCGGCCGGGCAGCTCGATGTGGAGGACGATCCGCTGCTGCTCTACCTCTACCAGCAGAAGCTCGGCGGCCTCGATCACTCAAGCGGCAAAGGCCACGTCAGCTACGAGCACATGGTGCTCGATGAGGTGCAGGACCTGTCGGTGGTCGAGATCAAGGTGCTCATAAGCTGCGTCAGCACCGAGGACGACGACAAGAAAAAGAGCACCGGGCATCGGCCGCATGCGCAGTCGCTGACCCTGGCCGGCGATGTGGCGCAGCGGCTGGTGTTCGACAACGGCTTCTCGCGCTGGGAGGATCTGCTGCCGCTGTGCGGGCTGCGCGGCGTGCAGATCCAGCGCCTGCGCATCATGTACCGCTCGACCGCGGAGGTGCTGGATCTGGCGCACGGCGTCTTGGGCCCGCTGCTCACCGATGACAGCATGCAGAGCGCCAGCCGCCACGGGGCGCCGGTGCGCGCTTTCTCGTTCGGCGAGACCGGCGAGGCGGTGGCGTTTCTGGCGGAGGCGCTGCGCTCGCTGCTCCTGCGCGAACCGACGGCTTCGGTGGCGCTCATCTCGCGCCATATCGGCACCGCGGATGCGTTCTACAGCGGCCTGTCGCGGGCGGATGTGCCGTCGCTGCGCCGGGTCTCGCGGCATGAGTTCACGTTCTCCGCCGGCATCGACGTCACCGATGTCACCCAGGTCAAGGGCCTGGAGTTTGACTACGTGGTCATCTTGGATGCCACCGCCGCCGCCTACCCCGACACGACCGAAGCGCGGCACCTACTGCACATCGCCATCACCCGCTGCGCCCACCAGCTTTGGCTGCTCACCGCGGGCTCGCCGTCGCCGCTCATCCCGCCGCACTACTTCGCCGAGGAGTTCGCGCCGGGGTAGCCGCGGCGTCGCCGCGATCTTTAGAAGTAGATCGCGGCGTCGCCGCGATCTTTAGAAGTAGATCGCGGCGTCGCCGCGATCTTTGAGAAGGAGCGCGGCTAAGCGTGCTGCTGCAAAAGCTCCAGGTACTCGCCGCGGCAGGCCCACTGCCACAGCTCCGCCGCCCGCCACAGCGGGAACGGGTGGGTGCGCGAGGCGGTCTGCAGCAGCGTGAAGATGCGATCGAGCACCCCCTCCTCGGGCGCCTGGCGGGCTTGCAGGGCCTGCTCCATGAACATATCCAGCGACAGATCGCTTAGCAGGCGGTGGTTGCCGCTGGCCAGCTTCATGAGCACGCGCAGCACCGTGTGCGGGTCGCGGGTCGCCAGGAGCATGCCGCGATCGGCGGTGAGCTCCGAGCAGCGATCCCACTTGAGGAGCGCCAGCTGCAGCGGCACCAAAAGCAGGTTGCCGATGCCCAGGGTCGCCCGCGCGATCTCCGACGCCGCCAGGGTAAAAAGCCGCGCCGCCGTCTTGTAAAGCACATGCTCGGACTGCACGTGCGAGAGCTCATGCGCCAGGATCGCCACCACCTCTTCGTCGGACATGTCGTCGTACATGCTGCTGGAGATCGCCACGTAGTGCCGCTCCACCCCGCCGGTGTGGGCGTTGGGGTCGGGCGACTGGTAGACGTAAAGCTCCGGCAGCTCCGCAAGACCCAGGGCCGAGGCCGCGCGCTCGAACAGCCGCTCCAAGGACGGCAGCTGCGAGCCGCCCACCCGCACATAGCTGCTCTGGTTGAACAGCCGATCGTAGCGATCCACCGTCACCTCGACGAGCTTGCGCAAGAGCGTGTGCACGCCCGGGATCGCCTCCAGCGCCTTCTGCGACTTCTGATCGAGCGGGTGCTGATACAGGCCGGCGATGCCGGACAGCGGGCTGTCGCGGTCGCATAGGAGCTGGGTCTGGCAGTGCCCGCAGCGGAGCTTATCCGGCTGCTCCAGGGCGCGCATGAGCAGCACGCGGTTTTTGCCTTGGCACTTCTGGCAGGTGAGGATCCGGCTGTCCCCCTCGGACAGCGGGTAGGTGAGGGCTGCATCCATAGGCGACACAGTAGCACGCGATCGCCGCCCTGGCTCCCTAGGCGCTACCCGCTAGCCCTGCGCATCTATATAGATGTAGGCTCGCAGCGCTTGGCCCGGTATCGAGATCGGTATCAAGATCGCTATTGTCATCGCCATCCCCATCGCCAGCATTCTGGTCATCGCCGCCTGTGGCTACCGGCTGCTCCGCCTGCTGGGTGCATCGCAGACTGCGGCCGCCCTCGCTCCGGCGGTGCTCTTGAGCATGCCCAGCGATCCGTATCTGCTGCTCAGGCGGAGCTACGGGTCCTTCAGGGGTCAAGCCCCGTTGCCGGAGGTCTTCACGGACGCCGAGAACTGGTGGATCTCCGCAGAACTCATGCACAACTCGATGTTCGCCATCGCGGTAGGACTGAGTGCGGCTTGTCTGCTGGTGAGGCAGTCAGCCGAGTGGCGGGTGGCCGTGGGAGCCCTTGGTCTGGCGTCACTCCTGGCAGTCAAGCCGCAGTACGCAGTCGGCTTCCTGGCCGTCCTGGGGCCGGGGCTGCTGACCGAGTGGTGGCGGGGCGAGTCGCCGGGTCGACGCATCCTCGGGTTCGGCGCACTGCTTGCCGCCAGCGCTGCCATCGCCGTGGGACTGAACCCGGGCGCCATATCGTTCGTCGGCGTCGAGGTCTCCCTCGCTCCCGAGACCCTTCGAGCCCTGCTCACGAGTTACAGCGCCCTGACGGCAACCTCGGCACTGATCGTGGTGCTGTTGCTGCGTCCTAGCTGGCGTCGCAGGCACCCGGCGCTGCTCACGACCTTTTCGGGCGGCGCTGTCATCGGCGCGGTCGCCCTCGTCGTCGGTGTGGAGTCGACGACCTTCCTCGTCGGCGCCGACGTGATCGCTCAGGCGAATGCGATCGGCCTGCCGTACACGCCCTCCTCACAGGACCCCAACCTGAGCCAGGCCCTGCGACCGGTCATGGTCGTGCTCGTCCTGCTCGCGACAGCCCTCGTCGTGGGACATGTGCAGCGCCGGACGGTAGCGACCAGATGGCTCGCCAGCGCGAGCATCGTTCTCGTCGTCGCGACCCTCCCGCTGACCCTGGTACCTCTGATCCGACCCACAGGACCCGCCGCGTACGAGGTCAGCGAGGAAGCGGCCTTGGCACGGCTGATGTCGAAGACCGACGTGACGCAGGGACGGTGGTTGTCGAATGACCTGGCAGAACCGGCTGGTAACTTCGCTCGGCCGCTCAGGGCGACGAACCTGACGTCGTTCGGTCCGGCGCAGTTCTACGTCTCCAACGTCGCCTACATGAGCTGGACACAACCTGATGTCGTGGAACGGATACAGAACGTTCAGCGCTTCTTCGTCACCGAGTGGTCGCCCTGGCACCGAGAGTTCCTGGCCGGCCATGACATTGACCACATCGTGATCCGCGATCGGTGCCCGACCGCGTGGTCGCCGGACTCGGCCGGCTCGGTGATCGGAACGGACGGTGCCTGGACCCTGGTGGAG
>CALFML010000144.1 GCA_937879845.1 uncultured Myxococcales bacterium | reverse complement strand
TGCAGCGCTGCGCCGCCTCACTCCCTCCAGCCTGCTCGGCGAGCCGCGCCTGGTCCGCGCATCCGTGCCGCTGTCGGTGGCGGGTCTCTCGGAACGCGCCCTGGACGAGCTGCGGGAGGCGCTTGTCCCCTACCACGTCCAGCCGATGCAGGCCGGCGGCGCCGGCGCGGCCAATGTCCGCGGGCCGGATCACTTCGAGCCCGGCGGCTCGCTCGGGGTGCAGCTCATCCGCGGCGACATCAGCGCCACCGGCGTCGGCACGGTGACGTATCTGGACGGCGACAAAGTGATGGCGTTCGGCCATCCGATGCTCGGCGAAGGCGGCTCCGGCGAGGTCTCGTTTCCCATCGCCACTGCCGAAGTAGTGACGATCCTGTCGTCCTTGTCTTCGAGCTTCAAGATGGCCTCGCCGCTCACCACTTTAGGCTCGCTGCTCCTTGACCGCGAGACCGGCATCGTCGGCGAGCTGCAACGGCCCGCGCCGATGGTACCGATGAAGGTGACGGTGCAGCTCCCCGGCCAGAACGACCGCGTCTACGCCACCGAGATCGCCAGCCACCGCTTCCTGACGCCGCTTCTCGCTTCCAGCGTCGCCGCGAGCGCGATTCAATCGGCGGCCCCCGACATCAGCGATGTCACGGTGCGAATCAAGTCGCGTCTGGAGCTGCGCGGCTTTGAGCCGCTGCAGCAGCTCGACACTCTATTTTCCACCGGCGGCGTGACGCCCAAGCTGCTGCAGTCCTGTACCGGCATGCGGCAGCTGCACGAGCTGCTTTTCAACTCGTTCGGGCCGACTCGGGTCGAGCGGCTCGACCTCAATGTCACGGTCGAGTACAAGAGCGAGGTCGCCGAGATCATCGGCCTGTCGCTTCTGAGCGACGAGCTGGAGCCCGACACCCGGCCCAGCCTCTACGTGACGCTGCGGCCCTATAACGGCATACCGCAGGTGCGCGCGGTGCCGCTGGACATCCCGCGCTCGCTCGCCGGTCAGACGCTGAAGATTGAAGCCAGCGCCGGCAACCTGGTCAAGCCGGAGCTGGCGCCGCCCGAGTCGCTGACCTATCTGGTGGAAAACCTGCGCAAGGGCTTTGCCGCCCGCCAGCTCGTCGTCACCATCACCACCGCCGATGAAGGCGTAAGCCACCGCGGCCTGCTCATCCCCAGCCTGCCGGCGTCGGTGATCGCGACCTTGCGGCCGGGCAGCACCACCCGGCGCGGCGAAGTCATAAAGCGCCTGTCGCGCTTCGCGGTGGATGTCGGAACGGTCCTTGCCGGCAGCAAAGACCTGACCGTCCAAGTCAAAGACGATCCCCGCTAGCGCCGCGAGGAAGCGCTCCGTCGCCCCATCCCACTCGCATTTTGTCTACTGAGAGGCCAACTGCTTGCGTACCTGCTCCTATCGATCATGCCCCTGCGGAGCTGTCTCCGCCGCCTCTACCGCCGCCTGTCCGGGGGGCGACGAAGCGTTCAGCCCGGCCTCCGGGCGGCGGCCGCGAACCGGGGGCGCGGCAAGGCTTAGGCCGTGGCTGCTCGGAACGCTCCTAGCAGCGGCGGCGGGCAATGCGCTGGCGGGGCCGGTGCGGTCGGCGCGGGTGACTTCGTATCAGGAGCTGGCCGAAGGACAAGATAGCGGCGTGCTGCTCACCTCGCACGGCGAGGTCCGGGCCGGGGTGAGCACGACGCGGCTGAACCTGCCTTTGCCAGGCGACGACAGCGTGCGCGCCATGGTCGCCGCCGCCGATGGCACCGTCTACATCGGCATCGGCGGCGAGACCGCGGCGGTCCACATCTACAAACAGGGCCAGCTGCGCCAGCACGCAAGCCTGAGTGCCGGCACCTGGATCACCGCCTTGTGCTTGCGCGACGAGCAGCCGGGGCATGTGCTCGCGGCGACGGCTCAGGACGGGCGGGTCTTCGACATCGGCCCCGATGGCAAAGCGCAGCTGTGGGCGCAAGTCGAGGCCGACCACGTCTGGGGACTCCTCCACGAAGGCGGGGTGACCTATATCGCCACCGGGCCGGGGCGGCTGTGGGCGATCGCCGATCGCGATGCCGGACCGGGTCGGGCGGAGAGCAGCAAGGCCAAGGCGCGCAAGCTCCTTGATACCGGCGCCAAGCAGTTCCTCGCCCTCGCGCGCGGCGATGACGGGGCGCTGTATGTCGGCACCGCCGACGATGCCGTGCTTTACCGCATCGAGCCGCCGCGCGACGGCCATGAGCCGGCGGCGCGCGCCGTGCACGACTTCGCCGGCAACGAAGTGCGCGCCATCGTCGCCCGCGCCGGCTCCATCTACGTTGCGGTAAACGACATGCAGCGCGGCGAGACTGGGAACCGCGGGGTCAAGCTGGTGACGCCGGCGGCGGGCTCGGCGCCCGGCGTGAAGCCCACCCCGGCGACCGCGACAAGCGCCGCGACAAGCTCCAGTCCCGTCGAGAAAAAAGGCAAGGGGGCCCTGTTCCGCATCGACGAAGCCGGCCGGGTCGAGCAGCTGCACGCCGTGGTCGACGGCTTCTACAACGCGCTGCACCTGGACGCGGCCGGCAACCTCTACGCCGCCGCTTCCGCCCCGAGCGGCCGCGGCCGCGTCTACCAGGTCAAACCGGACCGCACGGTGCTGACGCTCCTTGAGCTGAAAGAGAGCGACGTGCTCGCCCTCAGCCTGCCGCTCAGCGGCGGCGAGCGCCTCATCGGCACCGGCAACAGCGCCGCGGTCTACAAGCTCGGGGACGGTCCGGCCAAGGATGCCAATTACCAGAGCCGCGTCTTTGATGCGCAGGCGATCGCCCACTGGGGCGCGCTCCGCTACCTCAGCCAAGGCGAGCTGCACGTCGAGACCCGCACCGGCAACCTCAGCAAACCCGACGCCACCTGGAGCCCCTGGCAGGCTCTGCGCAGCCCGTCGTCGCTACCGGCCACCGGGGAAAAGCTCGGCAAGATCGGCTCGCCCGCCGGCCGCTACCTGCAGACGCGCTTCCTGTTCACCGACCGCGCGGTGCTGAGCGACTTCACGGTCTACTACCAGCCGATAAACCAGCGGGCCCGGCTGACCGAGATCGCGATCGGTGAAGATCCGAGCGGCCGCGTCGCCCGCGGCGTCCGGCCGACGAGCCTCTTGCGCCCGAAAAGTCCGCTCGTCAAGCTGCGCTGGAAGCTGGAAAACCCCGACGACGATGAGCTCAGCCACCGCGTCTACATCCGGCCGGCCGGCAGCAGCGCCGCCGGTAGTGAGGGTACGCGCCCCGCGGCTCCCGGCTCCGGCCGCCTCCCGAGTCCGCCCCCGGTCGATGCCGCTATGGCTCCGGTCGCTCCGGCCGCCTCCGATGCCGGCTGGCTGCGCATCTCCGGTCCCGAACCGCTCACCCGCGCCGAGCTTGACTTTAACACCGACACCGTCGGCGACGGACTCTACGAGCTGCGCGTCGTCGTATCCGATGAGCGCAGTAACCCGCCGGAGCTGGTCCAGACGAGCGAGCTCGTCTCCGCCCCGTTCATCGTCGATAACCGCCGGCCGGAGCTGCGCGAGCTGCGCTGGAACCCCGTCACCTCGACCCTGACCGGGCAGGCCGTGGACGCGGTCTCGCCGATTGCCGAGCTAAGCTACGCCGTGGACGGCGGCGACTTCTTCCCCATGGCCGCCCGCGATGGCGTCATCGATGAGTCAAGCGAAGACTTCCAAGTCCGGCCGCCGCGCCTGACTAGCGGCAGCCACCTTTTGCTCATACGGGCAAGTGATGCGGCCGACAATGTGAGCACAGTTCAGTTGGTTATCCAGGTCAAATAGCGCAGGCACTATGTTATACTGGCTTGTGTGTACGCGCCCCCTCGGGTAGGTAGGTACAAGCTGCGGGCCTCGGGAATGACGGACGCGGGCGATAGGGTGTCAGGAACGTGAACCAGACAAAAGGTGCGGACGAAATTCCATCCGAAGCGATACTGAGCGGCATCCCGCTGGAGAAGACTTAAGGTGCCACCGACGAATCCTAGCTACGCGCTGCGGTTCATCTCAGGCAAGTACCAGGGCGGCGAGTTCCCTCTGGTCAAGGGCCGCGAGATTGTCATCGGCCGTTCCAGTGAGCTCGACATGGTGCTCATCGAGGACATGGTCTCGCGTCGCCACGCCAGCATCGGCCTCAACGGCGATGAGATCAGCATCGCCGATGTCGGCTCGACCAACGGCACCTTCGTCAACGGGGAGAAGATAAAGCGCGCCCGCCTCAAGGAAGGCGATCGCATCCTCATCGGCACGTCCATCATCAAGCTGGTCTCCGTCGATCCGGCGAGCCAGATAAGCGAAGCGGACGCCAAAAACCAGCTCGAGAAGCGCGGCCAGATGGCTCTGAACAAGACCACCTCGACGAGCCGCGCCATGTCGGGGAGCATCGAAGAGATCCCGCTGCCGGATCTGTTGCAGCTCCTTTCGACCTCCAAGCGCACCGGCGTTTTGTCTCTGCGCGGGCCGACCGGCAACGGCCAGATCTACCTCCGCAAGGGCCAGATCTACTACGCCACCGTCGATGACAGCTACGATATGAACCCGCGCAAGGCGGCCTACCGGCTCCTCACCTGGGACCGCGGCACGTTCGAGCTCGACTCGGCCGAAGAGAAGACCTTCCTCGACGAGGTCAAGGACTCGACCGAGGGCCTGCTCATGGAGGGCATGCGGCTCCTCGATGAGTTCAAGCGGGTCGAAGAGGATCTGCCGGCGCGCAACGCGCAGCTGGCGATTCCGCAGCCGCTGACCGCGCAGCTGACCGCGCTCAAGCCGGAGCAGCTGGAGATTTTCCAGATCGTGCTAAACGGCGGCGGCCTGCAGGCGGTGCTCGATCGCAGCAAGCTTTCCGACGCCGATGCGGCGGTCGCGCTCATAGAGCTCATCAAAAAAGACTACGTCACGACCCGCTAAAACTGCCGGCTCCGCCCCTCCCATAAAAGCAAATCTGCGGTAGGCTCCAGGTCTTTACGGGAGGACTGCGCGCGATGTCGGGCCGGTTTTTTGTTCATACCTTCGGCTGCCAGATGAACGTCCACGACTCGGATCGGATGCAGGACGTGCTCATCGCGCACGGCTGGACCGCGGCGGCGGCGCCGGAGGAAGCCGACCTTTTGGTGTTCAACACCTGCAGCGTGCGCGAGACCGCGGAGAACAAGCTCCGCATCGAGATAGACAAGCTGCGCCCGCTCAAGCGCGCCCGTCCGTCGCTGCTCATCGCCGTCGCCGGCTGCGTGGCGCAGCAGGAGGGCGATCGGCTGCTAAAAGAGCTGCCGGCTCTCGATCTGGTCATCGGTCCCGACAACATTCCGGAGCTGCCGGCGCTGCTCAGCGGTCAGCTGGCCGGGGCGCCGCCGCTGGCCCGCACCGTGTTCGATGTCGAGGCGCCGCACTTCCTCGCCGCCGAGCCGCGCCCCGGCCAGGCGCCGGTGAGCGCCTACGTGACGACGATGAAAGGCTGCGATGAGCGCTGCTCTTTCTGCGTCGTGCCCTATACTCGCGGTCCGGAGCGCTACCGCCCGGCGGATGAGATCGTCGGCGAGGTCGCCCGCTGGGTCGCCGCGGGGGCGCGCGAGATCCTGCTGCTTGGCCAGACCGTGGACAGCTACCGCGATCAGGGGCTGCCGCCGCCGGTCAGCGCCGATCCGGATGAGACCCAGTTCCCCTTTCTGCTGCGCCGCATCGCCCACGAAGTCCCGGCCCTGCGCCGCCTGCGCTACACGAGCCCGCACCCGCGCCACACCACCGAGTCTTTGTGCCAGGCGCACGCCGAGCTTCCCGTGCTCTGCCGCCACATCCACTTGCCGGTGCAGTCCGGGAGTAACCGCGTCCTCAAGCGCATGATCCGCCGCTACACGCGTGAGGAGTTCCTGCTGCGCGCCGAGCGCCTGCGCCGCGCCCGCCCCGGACTCACCCTATCGACCGACTTCATCGTCGGCTTCCCGGGCGAGACGGAGGAAGATTTCCAGGCCACCTTGTCGCTCGTCCGCGAGGCCGGCTTTACTACCGCCTTCACCTACAAATACTCGGTGCGCCCGTACACCCCGGCGCGCAAGCTGGTCGACGATGTGCCGGAAGAGGTCAAGGCGGAGCGGCTGCTCCGGCTCATCGCCGCCGTCGAGTCGCAGGGCGCGGCGTACCTGCAGGGGCTTGTCGGCACGACGACCCAGGTGCTCATCGAAGGACGCAGCAAGCGCGCCCCCCGCGGCGAGACCCCCGCCGGCGACATCTACCACGGCCGCAGCGAGCGCAACGAGGTCGTCCACATCGAGTTCCCCACCCGCTCCATTCCCATCGGCGAGCTGGTCGAGGTCGCCATCACCCGCGCCCACAAGCACTCGCTCATCGGCGAGCTCGCCGCAGCCGATCGCGACCGCTTCGCCGCACAGGCCCCGCCGCACGTTCTCGCGCCGCAGCCGTCCCCCGCGCCGCGGCGCGTCCTGCCGCTCCTCGGCTAACGCCCGCTACCCCGCTTCCGCCGCCAGCGCCGCCCGCACCGCCGGCCGCTCGCCGACGCGCGCCGAGTAGGCGACCAGCACCGGCCAGCGCCCCAGGTCCATCTCGACGAACTTGGTCCAGCGCAGGACGGTGAACAGGTACGCGTCGGCGACCGTGAACGACTGGCCCATGATGTACGGCCGCTCTTCCAGGTGCTTGCTCAGATAGTCGAAGCGCCCGCCGAGCGCATCTTTTATCTGCTGCTTGAGCTCTGCCGGGTACTTGGAGTTGAACAGGGGGCTGAACGACTTGTGCAGCTCCGTCGAGATGTAGTTGAGCCACTCCTGCAGGCGGTAGCGCTCCAGCGTGCCGGCGGCCGGGGCCAGGCCGGTCTCCGGCTTGCGGTCGGCGATGTACTGCACGATCGCCGGTCCCTCGGTGAGCACCTGTCCGTCGTCGAGCTGCAAGGCCGGCACGTACCCCTTGGGGTTGATGGCGCGGAAGTCGGCGCCGCTCTTGGTCTTCTTGGACCCGAGGTGGACCTGCTCGAGCTCGAAAGAGAGCCCCGCTTCGTGCAGCACGATATGCGGCGAGAGGGAGCAGGCGCTGGGAGAAAAGAAGAGCTTCATCGGCATCACTCCTTTGGCAAAAGAATCCCGAGTATAGACTGCCGCCGCCGATTCCCCCACCCGGCGCCGCTGCCACAGGCTCTGGACGGCGTCGTGCAGCGCCGGCCGCAGCTGCCGCAGCCGGGCCTTTTTCGCCTCCGCTTCGGCCGGCGTGGCGGCGCACACGCGGTTGGAGAGCAGGACCACGACGCCGCGGCGCTCCAGATCCAGCCAGAGCGAGCAGCCGGTGAAGCCCAGGTGCCCGACGCCGCTGCGCGGCCACAAGCTGCCGGCGGAAGAGGCCGCGGCCCCACGATGCAGCGGCTCCGGATGATCCCAGCCCAGGCCCCAGGTCGTGCCAAGATCCGCGGGGGTGGACAAGGCGAAGAAGCGACGGACGACCACGCTATGGAGACCCAGAGCCCGCTGCTCCCGCGTCCCGGCGTCATGGTAGGTGTCGAGCAGCGCGGCGGCGAAGCGGTGGACGCTGGCGGCGGTCCCAAAAAGTCCGGCGTGCCCGGCCACCCCGAGCATGGCGCGCGCGTTGTCGTCGTGCACCTGGCCGCACAGGGGCTCGCGCCGGGGGGACTCGCGCCGGGTCGGGGCGCAGCGCGCGGCGGCAATCGGCAATGAGTCGGGATGGCGGTCGAGCGGCCGGAAACCGAGCTCGAGATCGAGCGCGGCGGCGAGCGGCTGGAACTGCTCATCCAAGCGCACTCCGGTGCGCTGTTCCAGAAGGTGGCCAAGGAGAATGAACCCGAGGTCGCTATACACCGCTTCAGCGGCGGCGCGGACAGACGCCGCGGCCGCCATATGCGCCACGCTCGACCGGGTGCGCTGCGTTGGTGCGGCGAGCAGACCCTGGTGCTCCGCCCACAGCGGCGGCGGACCCGGCGGCAGCCCGCTGCAGTGGGCCAGAAGCTGCCACAGCCGCACCCGCGGCCCGCGCCCGTCCCCCAGCGCCACCTGCTCCTCCAGGTCGAGCGTCCCCGCCTGAACGTGCCGCATCACCAAGACGCTCGTGCAAAGAGCCTTGGTCAGCGAAGCGAGGTCGAAAACCGTCGTGAGCTCGGCGGCTCCGACGGGCGTGGTGAACTCGGCGCCGGCGCGGCCGCAGGACAGCACGGCCGCCGGATAGGCCGCGCCGACCCCGTCCTGCAGCAAGCCCGCGACCGCGGCAAAGTCCTTCACGGGCCGTGGGGAATAAATGCGGCGGCGATACCTGTCTCAACCGTGTGCAGGCCAAGGAGCAGCATCGGCTGGCCGGTGGTCTCGCTCACCGCGGGGCTGCTCGGGGTGCCGGTGGGATTGCCGCTGAGCGCCGGCGACTCCACGGGCAGAAAACGCTCACTTGTTGTCGTCAGGCTGCCGCCGCTATACGACGCCGCCGACACCACCACCGCCCGCGTCGTCGCCGCCGCCACCGCATAAAGGTCGTAGCGCTCGCGGCCCGCCGGCGTCAGCACCCGCCGCACCGAGAGCCCGTCGAGCCGCTCCGCCGGTGCCATCACCACCGCGGTCTGCTTGACCAAAAAATCCGCCGCCCACAATAGCGGCGGGCTGACCTTGGCCGCAAGCTCCCCCGGTTCACCGGCCGCCCGCCGGGCGAGCGCGGCCGCATCGAGCTCGGCAAAATGGGCGTGCTGGCTATCGACGATGTAATAGAGCCGCACGGTCGCTCCGACGCTCAGCGCGTACACCCGGCCGATGCGTCCAGGCCCTAGCGTGCTCGCCGGCACAAGCGGCGCCGTGGGCGTCAGCCGCTGCACCTGGCCATCGGCGCCGAGCTTCGCCATGCCGACGCTGCCGTCGCCGCCTTGATAAAATAGGAGCGCCGGCCGTCCAGCCTCCGCCGGCAGCCACGACGGCGATGCGAGATCGTCCCCCTCCCAGCCCTCCGGCGTAAGCGCCAGCTCCGGCGGCTCGGCGGCCCCCAGATCGCTCACCGCGGCGCGGAACAGCAGGCCGTGTTCCGGTTCCTGGCGCGGGCTCATGCGGCCCCAGATCTGCAGCGGAGCGCCCGCCGCGTCCCCGCTCTGCGCTGGGGCGACCACGGGCTGGTCCAGATCCCAGCCCAGGCGCAGCAAGGCGTACGGCTGCTCCGCATCGCGCAGCACGAAGCCGCGCAGCGGGGTCCGCGGCCAGGTGTCGATGAGCGCCTCGGCGTTGCCCTGCGTGCCGCAGCCCGTCCCGCCCATAATCCCGAGCACTCCGAGCACTCCGACGACGAACGCCAGGGCCGACTGCCCCTTGCCGGCCGTTATTAGAACCGCCATCGGACTTGCCCTCCCGCCTGAACGACCAGACCCTGCACGGTAAAATCCCCGACCGCCGAGCGCGGATCGAGCTTGCGAAAGGTGCGCTCCGGAAGCACGGTCACCGCGGCGAAGCCGTCGATGGCGATCGGCTGGAGCAGCACCCGCCCGAGCTTGCGCAGTTCCAGCCCCAGCCCGCCGCTTACGATGTGCTTGTCGGCATCGCCGAAGCTCGACTCGCCGAGCTGCTCCGGCACCGGCGAGGCCTCATAGCGGTACCCGGCGCGCACGTCGAGCGCCAGCCGATCGCGGGCGGCGCTGTTTATCGCCCGCCACTCCACCCCCACCGCGGGAATGAGCAGATCATGAAACCCCGGATCCGGGTAGGCCCGCGACGGCGGGATCTTCACAAGATCGCTGAGCGCGCCGACATCGACATCGAGCCGGAAGTTGGACGCCGGGGGCGGCTGCTCGCTCCAGCGGGCGAAGGTCAGATCAAAGCTTATGAGCACCCGGCCAAACCGCGCCGCCGCCGCCGCCACGAGCTGCCACGGCTGAAACAGATCCACGGAGTTGGAGATCTCCGACAGCTTGGCGCCCTTTACCACCGGGGTCTGGCCGGGGTCGCCGATGTCGGCGTTGATGTCGAAACCTTGGCTCAGATCCAACCGGAAGGTGTGGCGGTAGACCAAGCCCAGCGTCAGCCGCGAGGTCGCCTCCCACAAGATGCCAAACTGCGGGTAGCGGATCGCCAAAAGATCCACCGCCACCGCTGACTGCAGCGTGCTCGACTCGGGATCCGACAGGGCGATCTGGCCGCGCAGCTGCACCGTCCCCGCGGAGCGCGAAAGGAACGCCAGCCCGCCGCCGATGTACAGGCCGCGGTAGATCCGCACCGCCAGGTTGGCGGCCAGGAAGAAGCGCTGCGTGCGGTTGTCGTACATCTGCAGCCGCGGCGCGTCGTAGCTCAGCACGTGCACGCGGGTGACGTACTGATCCGGCAGAAACAGCGTCGCGCCAAAGGCGAAGCGGACGCCCAGGATCTGGCCGGGCAGCACGATGCCGGCCGCCAGACCGCGCGCATCCTTTACGTTCTGGCGCTGCCCGGACACGTCGATAAGCGGTCGCGCCGCCTGGTAGCCGACGTCGATGCGCAAGTCGGAGCCGCGCGCCAGACCGGCCGGGTTGTAGTAGCCGGCGGCGCTGTCATCGGCAATCGCCGCATACGCGCTGCCGAGCGCCGGCGCCCGCGCCCCCCAGCCGAAGGAGTCCAGGGGGTTGGCGGCGGCGCGCCCGCCCAGGCCAAGGAGCGCCGATCCTAAAAGCAGCGCCGCCGCCCGCCGCGGCGCCAGAGACTGGCGGGGAAATCCGGCTGCGGTCCTCATAGGTCAAGCCCCACGGCGATACCCGTCATACCGAAGCCGCCGCCGAGCCGCGCCCCCGGCGCCAGGAAGTGCCCCTGCCCGTACGCCGAAATCGACAGCGGCAGCCGCCCGAGCAGCCGCACGCCGATGCCGGCCGTGAGCACGTGGCGATCGGTGTCTAGGAGGTTGCGCGCCAGATCTTCGGGCGGCGGACTCGGGGTCGGGCTCCACTCGAAAAAATAGCCGAGGCGGAGCAGCAGCTCGACCGACCGCAGCACCGCCGGCTGCCACTCCAGGGCGACGCGCGGCACCACGGTGTCGTGGAAGTTTGGCAGCGGCACCGGCAGCGAGCCATCGGTGGACTTGTCGATCGGGTAGACGTACGCCGACCACTGCTTCCACGCCGCCTGCGCCGTGAGCAAGAGCCGCGCCGTCGGCCGCACCGAGACCTCCGCCGCGACCTGCAGCGGATCGTACTGGGCGATGCCGGAGAAGTAGATCACCGGCAGCATGAGCGGCAGCGCGTCGCCAAGGCTCGTGTGGACGGTGATCTTGTAGGACGACTGGGAGACGCCGCGGAACACGACGCCGGCGGCGATGCGGCGGCTCGGGCTCTGCCAGCGCACGCCGACGATCGGCGCGTAGTTGACGGTGAGCTGCTGCTCGGAGGCGGCGATGAGGCGACCCGCCCCGTCCTGCTGGATGTTGATGTTGCCGACCAGCGCCGCCAGCGCCAGCACGCCGCCGCCTATCTGCAGCCCCCACGGCAGCCGCGCCCCCGCCCCGAACAGCACCGACACGATCTGCGTCCGCGAGTCGAGCAAGCTGGCGCGCGCGACATCGGGAAACGGCACCCGCACGCGGTTGATAAAGCCGGTCGGCAGGTAAAGTCCCAGGCCCAGGCCCAGGCGGTTCTTCATCACCCCGCCGAGCGGCAGCGGCAGGGCGCCGCCGATGACGATGCCGAGCGTGTTCTCGATGGGGTAGGGCTCGCCGTCGATCGTCGTGCGGTAGCCGCCGTAGACCAGGCCCAGGGTGAGGTTGCGCGTTCCGGTGGCCAGGCCGGCGGGGTTCTGGTAGGTGGCCTCGTAGCCGGTGGCCTCGGCGACCCCGGTTCCGGCCAGCGCCGGCGAGCGCGTACCAAGCGAAGTCAGCTCCGGCAGCGAGGCCCGCGCGGTGCCGGCCGTGAGCGTGCTGAGAGACAGGAGAAAAAACGCGCAGCGCACCTGGGAGCGCCCGCGCCTGGGGTTCATGCGGCTCATGCCGGGCCTCCGGTGCTGGCAAGCTCCGGCAGCTTGTCGCGGCTCTTACCGGCTTCGCGCGTGTCGAGCCAGATGGTCACCGGCCCCTCATTGATAAGCTCCACCGCCATCAAGGCGCCGAAGCGTCCGGTCGCGACGCCATAGCCTTTTTGCCGCAGCACCGCGACGAAGTGCTCATACAGCGCCTGCGCCGCATCGGGCGGCATCGCCGCGGTAAACGACGGCCGGCGCCCGCGGCTGATGTCGGCGTACAGGGTGAACTGGCTGATCACCAAAAGCCCGCCGCCGACCTCGCGCAGCGAGCGGTTCATGTTGCCCTTCTGCCGCGCCCCGAGCTCCGGATCCGGAGCCAGTCCATCGGCCGCTTGGCCGGCCTCGACATCGGCATCGGCGAAGATCCGCAGCCCGGCTACCTTATCGGCCAGCCAGTCGGCCTCCGCTTTCGTGTCGCCCTGCCCGATCCCGAGCAGCACGCACAGACCGCCGACGGACTTTTTTTCCGCCTCGAGGCCGATGCTGCCGAGTATTTCTCCGGTGGCCACCTCGCGCACCGCGGCGCGCGACACCCGCTGGACGACCGCTCGCATGCGATGCGCGTAACACGTGCGCTTCCGAGCTGTAAAGCGCTACCCGGCAGGATGCCGGCAGGATGGTCGATTCGCTGCGCCGGCGATAAAGATGAGTTTGGTTATCGCTTTATGGACCGATGTTCTACTGATGCTCTGGCGATGCTCTACCGGCCGACGCCGGGATCGCTCGTCGGGGCAAGGCGGGTGCGGCGCAGGGCGTGCGGGCGGCTCGGCACATCGCTTGTGTCAAACAGGTGATCGACGCCCAGGATGGCGGCGGTCAGCAGGCGCTGGCGCTGGGTGCGCTCGCTGCGGCGGTTGATGCTGGCGGCGGCGTGCTGCAGCCAGTGCATGTCGTAGCGGCGGATCGGCAGCTCGCTTAGCGACTCGATGCGTGCGCTCGCCCGGAGAAGCCGCGGGTTGCTGGAAGGCGCCGGGCTGCCCGAAGACGGCTCGCAGCCGGCAGGGATCGGAGGAGGAACAGCGCGTGAAGGCATGCCCGAGCTTTTATGCAAGAATCGGTGCAACCCTAGGCAAGCGGCCAAGAAATTCTGCTGTCACGAGGGAAAATGCCGCCCCCGCAGTCGCTCCGCAAGCCCGCCAAGCCGCCACAGTGAGCGCCTAAGCCCCACCAACTGCTGTGGATTCGGTCAAATGTGACCGGTGACTGCCCACAGATGGCCAGACCACCTCCTCCGCTCACCGCGGAGGTCTCACAGCGGAACGTAGAGTCCCAGGCTGGCGTAGCCGGCGCCGCAGCGCAGCGAGCATCCGGCCGGCCCGCGCGGATCGCCACTGGAAAATGGAATACCAAACTGATTTCCCACCGCCTGATCGGCGAACCACATGCCGCCGGTGGCCTCGATGACGGTGCGGCGCAGGCGCTGGCTGAACGGCCCGCGGTCGGGCACAAGCGACAGCCGCCACTTGATCTGCAGCTCGGCCGTATAGGTGTTGTAGGTCCCAAGCTTCGTGTCGGAGGTAAAGACCACGAGCTCGCGCAGCGAGCTGCTCTTGTAGTACGGCGAGCCAGGAAAGACGCTCGGCTGACCGTCGCCTTCGTGGCGGTAGAAGTAGACCTCCCCCTGGGTGTAGAAGCTAAAGAGGCCGCGCAGCTCCAGGGGACCGACGGGCACATAGGCGGCGAGCTCCGGGTTCAGCGCGCGCAGGTTCCAAGAGTCGTAGTGCCCGCGCAGCGCCGGCCGCAGCGTCACGTGCGGCACGAGGCGCGAGCGCGTCGGAATGAGCGCGTGCAGGGAGATCGTGGCGGCATGGCGGATGCGCTGGGTCGGCAGGTTCTCGATCTCGATCGTCTGCTCGCCGGGGACCGGGCGGTACACGTTGTTCATGTAACCGCTGGCGCTGGTCAGCTCGTAGGAGAGCGTGCCGAGGAGCCGCTTGCCCAGGACCTGCGACCACAGGGCGACAAGGTGCACGGTCTGCAGCACGCCCTCGACCAAGTAGGCGCTCGCGCCCAGGCGTTTGCCGACGGTGTTGTGACCGTAGTCGGCGCCGAACACGAGCGAGGTGTTGTCCTGAAACAGGTTGAACTTGGCGCGCAGGCCGGCGTTGTGGGAGAAGTAATCGCTCTCGGTGGAGTAGCTGTAGCTGGCCGACAGGGTGGTCTTGCCGGGGAGGGGAATGTCGACGCCGAGGCCGGCCTCGTGGCGCAGCTCGGTGAACGGCTGATCGCTGCTGGCGCCGGCGGCAAGCGATGCGGAGGTGATGGCGTCGAGCACATAGTGGGCGTTTACGCTCACCCGCCCCGGCAGCTCCTGGCGGACATCGGCGGTCGGGTTGAATACGCGGGTGTTGCGGTCGCGCCAGTAGTTGCCGCGGAAGACCACCTCGCCGCTCGGGTTCTGCGGGATCTGCTCGGCGCCGGCCGGTGCGGAAAAAAGTGCGACCAGCCCGACAACAACGGCGCAGCGCACCGCTACGGCCAGCCGGCGCGGACGGCAGCGGGTCAGTTGCATCCGCAGCCACCGCTGGCGTACGAAAATCCGCCTTCCCCGCCCTGGCGCGAGCCCTCCCAGTGGGAGCGGAACTTGAGCTCGGCGGCATCGCCCAGGCCGGCGGCCATGCAGCGCTCGGCCAGCTGCTCACGCTGATACGGCTTTACGACCACACAGCCGGCAAGGAGCGGGAAAAGCAGGCTCACGCGCAACAAAAGCGCCCCGCCGAGCCCCGCCGGCGTCGCCGCCCGAGCGCCGGCCGAAGTCGCTTTCCGATCCGTGTCGCCTCTTGTCTGTGGGCACATGCGCTCGCGCTTTTAACACGGCCCGCGACAAAGGCAAAGGGACCACCGCACTGCGAAAAAGGGCTCAGGTGTCAGTTGTCAGCGCCGCAGTCATCACAGCCGGGACGGTTGGCGCGCTTTACCGGGTCGAAGACCGGCTCTTTGGCCTCGTGCCCGTCGCCACGGATACCGGGGGCGGACAGCAGGCGCTCCAGCCGGCCCATGCCTTTGGGGATGGACGATTTTTCCGGTGCGGCTTGCTTGCACAGCTCGCTGCACAGGGCGCGGGTCGAACCGACCGACTCCAGGCTCTCCAGGGTCACCCCGCACTCACAGCGGTACTCATAGATGGGCATAAGCGGAACCTAATCCACAGGCGGCGCTTGTCAAACGCCAGAGGTCGGCCGCGACCCTCCGACCGGCGGGGTGCAGCGAGCCCGCGACCGGGCGCCCCGCAGCACGACCGGGCCGCCGCGGCTGCCTCTAGGTTTGATCGTTGACAGACCGCGGCGGCTGGAGGAAAACGCCTGCCATGAGTTCTCGTGTTGCGCCGGCCGCTGCCGTGCCGGAGCTACTGACCCCCGAAGCGGCCTTGGAGCTTGTCCTGCGCTTCTGCCTCCCGTTGTCCGGCGAAGTGGTCGAGCTGAAGGCGGCGCTCGGACGGGTGCTGCGCGAGTCGATAACCGCCGGGCGCTGCCTGCCTCCTTGGGACAGCTCGGCGATGGACGGCTACGCGGTGCGCGCCGCCGAGGTCCGGCTCGGGGAGCCGCTGCCGGTGGTCGGGGTCGTCGCGGCCGGCCATCCCGCCACCGCCCCGCTGCTGGCCGGCACGACCGTCCGCATCATGACCGGCGCCCCGCTGCCGGCCGGTGCCAACGCCGTGATCATGAAAGAGGAAGCCGACGAGGTGCACGACCAAGTCCGCTTCCGCGCCCTTGCCGAGCCGGGCCAGCACATCCGCCGCGCCGGCGAGGACATCGCCACCGGCGACGTCGTGCTGCCGGCGGGAACGGTGCTGGGGCCGGGCGAGCTCGGGCTCCTGGCGGCGCTCGGACGGACGCTGGTGCAGGTCCACCGGCAGCCGCAGGTGGCGATTGTCTCCACCGGGGACGAGCTTGTCGCCGCGGATGTGGCGCCGGGTCCGGGGCAGATCGTCAACAGCAACGCCCACGCCCTGCTGGCCCAGGTCATGGAAGCCGGCGCGGTCGGCCGCGTGCTGCCGATCGCGGCGGACGATCGCGACGCGATCGCGGCCTGCTTCGCCGAAGCGGCGCGGGCCGACGTGGTGATCTCGACCGGCGGGGTCTCGGTGGGAGAGTTTGACTATGTCCGCACCGCGCTGGCGATGCTTGGGGCGGTGGAGCAGTTTTCCAAGGTCGCGATGCGGCCGGGCAAGCCGCTGCAGTTCCTGCTGATGCCGCCAGGGGGCCGTAAGGTGGAAGCCGGCCAGCCGCTGGGCCGCGGCGGCGAGGTGCTCGTATTCGGGCTGCCCGGCAACCCGGCGTCGTCGATGGTCAGCTTCGAGCTGTTCGTGCGCCCGGCGCTGCGCCGGCTGCTCGGATTCACCGGCAGCGCCCTGCCCCGGCCGCTCGTGCCCGTGCGCCTGGTCGAGCCGATCCAGCCCGACCGCCTGCGGCTGCACTTCATGCGCGCCCTGGTCTCCCGCTCGACCGACGACCCCGCGGTGCTCCTGGCGCGGGCGCCGCGGCACCAGGGCTCGGGCATGTTGCGATCGATGGTGGGGATCAACGCCCTTTTGCAAGTGCCGCCGGGTCCGACTGCGCTGCCGGCGGGGGCGACCGTTTTCGCCTCGCTCCTGCAACCTGTGTAACGTGAACGAACCAGCCAAGACTTTTGTCGTAGATGACGCCGCCCCGGGCTGCCGCCTGGACCACTTCGTCGCCGAGCACACCGGCCTATCGCGCGCCGCCGCGATGCGGCTCATAAACGACGGGCAGGTGCTGCTCGATGGGCGGGTCGGCAAAAAAGGGGCGCTGCTCACAAGCGGCCAGCGGGTGCAGCTGCGCGCCCTGCCGCTCGACGGGCAGAGCACGCCGCCGCAGCCGCAGCCGGAGCTTCCGCTCGCCGTCCTTTATGAAGACGACGCGGTGGTCGTCATCAACAAGCCGGCGGCGATGCCCTGCCATCCGCTGCGCGCCGGTGAGCTCGGAACCGTCGCCAACGCGCTAGTCGCCCGCTACCCCGAGTGCGCCCGCGCCAGCGACAGCCCGCGGGAAGGGGGGCTGACGCACCGGCTCGATACGTTCACCACCGGGGCACTGCTGGCGGCGCGTACGCCGGATGCCTGGCGGGCGCTGCGCGCGGCGTTTTCCGCCGGACAGGTCGATAAGGAATACCTGGCGCTCGTGGTCGGCACGCCCAAAGAAGATGCGTTCGACGTTGCGCTGCCGCTGCTCGCCGGCGGCGGCGCGGAAGGCCAGCGGCGGGTGACGGTCGCGGCCACGCCGGATCAGATGTACAGCCGGGGCGCCCTGGATGCCTATACGCGGCTCACCGTGGTCGCGCGCGGCCGGAGATTCACCCTCTTGCGCGCCTACGCGCAGACCGGGCGGCGGCACCAGATCCGCGCCCATCTGGCGCACCTGGGTCTGCCGCTGCTGGGCGATGCGCTGTACGGCGGCGCCGCGGTGGCCGACGCCGCCGCGCTGGAGCTGACCGCCGCCGAGCAGGCCCTGCGCGCCGGGGACGGCTACTTCCTCCACGCCGCCCGGCTGCAGTTTCCCAGCCTGGCGAAGCAAGCCGCCGGCGAGGTGCACACCATCGAAGCACCGCTGCCGCCGCAGCGTGAGCAGCTGCTCGCATCCCTGCTGGCCCGCTGACCGCTGACCGCACTTTATCTGCTTACCGCGGGCAGCCGGCTGGCGACGCAAAAAAGGCTCTGAGGTCGCCCCCAGAGCCTGCTTTGTTTTACGGAGTCGGTCGGTCGGTCGCGCGCTTAGTTGCCGGCGGCAGCGGCCTTGGCTTCGACCTTCTCGGCCTTCTTGGCAGCCTTGTCGGCCTTGCGCTCGGCCTTGTCGGCTTTGCGATCGAGCTTCTCCGCCCGCGCCGCATCCTTCTCACTGCCCGTCGCCGCAGCCTTGGCCGCCGCCTGATCCGCCTTGGCTTCGACCTTCTCCGCCTTGGCGGCCTTGGCGTCGGCCTTGGCTTCTACTTTCTCCGCCCGTGCCTCGACCTTCTCGGCTTTGGTGGCTTTCTGAGCGCCAGCGGTTCCCATCGCCAGAACCAGGGCCGCGGCGATACCAAGGAATAGTTTCGTAGTCTTCATGGGCGTCTCCTAACTTGAAAGGGAGCTATCTCGTCGCGGCCACTTCTGGGCGGGCCCGCTCGCTTGGCAAAAGGGCCTCAGCAGCCGGCGTGCCAGCTGCCGTAAGTGCTGCGTGTTGCCGCGCTGCCGACGCTGAAGCTCGATCGCTCCGGGAACTTCAGCCGCCCGAAGGCGGCGCCGCGCGGTGGCAATGGGGCGGCTTGGTAATTTGCGTGTGGCGTTCTTGTTGGCGCCGAATCTGCGATAGGCAGCGACTCCTGCGGGCGCTCAGCCACCGGGCCCCGCATCGCCATACACGATGATGGGGGCCGCGGCGGCGCCAGGGCGGGGCCGGACCTCGCCGATGCGGCGGGCGGCCACCCCGGCATCGCGGAGCTTGGTCAGCATCGCCTCCGCCTCCGCAGCCGGCAGGGCGCATAAGAGTCCGCCGGAGGTCTGCGGATCAAATAGAAGCTCTGTGGATGCGGGACTTAGCATCCCGTGGACTTCGATCCGGTCGCGGTAGGCGCGCCGGTTGTTCTTCGCCCCGCCGCAGGTCACCCCCTGCGCCGCCAGGGCCAGCGCCCCCGGATACGCCGGCAGCTCCGCCGCGGCAATCGCCAGCGCCACATCCCCAAGGCGCGTCATGCCCAGGGCGTGGCCGATGAGGCCAAAGCCGGTTACGTCGGTGGCGGCGTGAACCTCGGCCGTGGCCAAGAGCTCGGCGGCGCGGCGGTTCAGCGTGGCCATGCCGATGCTGCAAGCACGGCGCTCCGCTTCGGAGATGAGGCCCTTGCGGGAGCCGGTGACGATAAGCCCGCTGCCCAAAGGCTTGGTTAGCAGCAGCGCATCGCCCGGCCGCGCGCCGACGTTGCGCCACATGCGGTCCGGCGCGACCACGCCGGTGACCGCCAGCCCGAACAAGAGCTCCGGACCGCGCACCGTGTGCCCGCCGAGAAGCTCGGCCCCCGCCTCCCGCAGCTTGCGCTGCGCCCCTTGCAAAATCGCCCGCCCCGCCACCGCCGCCAGCGCGGCCGGAAACACGCACAAGTTCAGCGCCGAGATCGGCCGCCCGCCCATCGCGTACACATCCGAGAGCGCGTTGGCGGCGGCAATCTGCCCGTACGCCTCCGGGTCGTCAAACGGCGGGGTGATAAAGTCCGCCGTCTGGACGATGCCGATCCCGGCCGAGCCGTCGGGGCGCGGCTCCGGCTCGATGAGATACACGCCGGCATCGTCGCCGGTCTCGGTTGCGACCAGCACCGCTTGGCGGCGGACAAAGCTCGGCCCGGCCCCGGCATCCGGTCCGCCTCCCGCATCCGCGGAAGACGGCGCCGCCGCATCGGAGCTCGGCGTCAGCACTTGCATCAGCTCTTGCAGGTCGCCCGGACCCACTTTGGCCGCTCAACCGCCCGACGAGGCGAAGCGGGTGATAAGCCGCGGATCCGGCTGCGGCTCCTCCTGGCTGGCCCGAAGCGATGCGGCGGCCGCCGCGGCACCAGCGCTTGCGGCTTGCCGCGCCGCGTCCGGAGGCCCGTCCTGCGCCTCATCGCGAGGCTGCTCCCGGAGCTCGGCGCTCCGCTCCGCCGCTGTGCTTGCCTCGTCCGGAGGATCCGGCCGCGGAATTTTGTTCATCTCGCGGCCGAGGCTAGCACATGATATAGGCAGCACCATCAAGGACCTTGGGTCCTCAGATTCCGCGCGTCACGTAACGCAAACGAAAAGGAGCCTGGGCCATGCCCAAACTAGAGATTACGCAGAAGCACAGTGTCACCGCGGCCGATGCCAAGGCCAAGCTCAGCGCGCTCAGCCAGGAGCTCGCGGAGAAGTACGGCCTGACCTCGAAGTGGCACAGTGACACCGAAGCCAAGGTCGAGCGTACCGGCGCCACCGGCTCGATCAAGATCGAGCCCGAGAACATCCGCGTCAACCTGGACCTGGCGTTCGTGCTCTCGCCCATGAAGGGCAAGATCGAAGAGAAGATCCGCGAAGAGCTAAAGAAGCTGTTCGGTTAGCTCCGGTCTGGCTAAGCTACCCGCGCTCGCGCAGCGCTTAAACCCACCTCTTCCCCTCACGGCAAAACGGCGAGACCCACATGAACTTCAGCTTCGCGCACGAATTTGACATCGACCCGCAGGGATTCTGGGAAATGTTCTTCAGCCCGCCGTATGAGGAAGAGCTCTACCGGCGCCTGAAGATGCGCTCGCGCACGGTGCTGGAG
>CALFML010000143.1 GCA_937879845.1 uncultured Myxococcales bacterium | reverse complement strand
GGCGTCTTGGGCGGCGTCTGCGTCGGCGGCACCTGCGGCGGCGGCGGCGGCGGCGGTGGGGGCGGCGGCAGCGGCTCGGGCGGCTTGGGCTTTACCACCACGTCCATGAGGATCGGCGGCTGCTTGCGCGGCGGCGGCGGCAGCGGCCGCAGATAGGCGAAGAGCAGAAAGCCCAGATGCACGATCCCGGCAATCCCAATAGCACTCCACATCCGCCACGACGCGCCGTCATACGCTTCCAGGCGGCTGCCAGAGGGTGCGGGACCAGGCCCTTGCGAGATAGGCATTTGTGAAGACTATGTCATAGGCCAGGCCGCAGCGCATCATGAGCCGCGCGCCACTGCGGCGCGGCCGATGACAGGCTCCAGCCGAACTTTGGCTTACGTATCGGCTACTTCTGGACGCAGTTCGCGCGCGCGGTCGCCTGGCACACCCCGGGCTGCAGGCCGGAACAGGCGTCGGAGTTACTCAGGCAGCTAAGCTCCGCTTGGAGGATCGAGCTGGCGTTGGAGCAGCGATTGTTCAGATCGATGTCCGTCTGCGCCAAGATGCCAGCGTTGTCGCTGCAGTCTTTGTGACAGTTCTGGGTCTCCGTGTCGTTTTTCCGGCCGCACTTCTTATCGTTGTCGCAGTTGGCGTTGCAGATTTCCAGAGCCGTCACTGAGCCACCGCAGCCCACGGCGGAGGAGAGGGCGAACATCGCAGCCAGCGCAATCAGGGTTCTTCTTATCATCGTCAGCTCCTTCGACTAGAGGTTCTTAACTAAGCCGGACAAACAGCGGCGGCATTATCCACGAATCGGCCGGATTATTTCCAGACCTCTTTCATCTGGCCTTAATGCCGGCCCGATTCGGAACTGCCGCTGCGAATAAACCACCGCCGCCGCGCATCTCACTCCAGCCCCTTCCCGCGCTCGTCAAGACAGGGGAAAATAGGGGACTCCTCGTAACTTCGTCAAAGAAGGTCTACCCATGCCGCACACCCTTGGCTTAGCTCATCGTCGTGCCTTGTTGAAATCTTTGGAACCGGCCGACCGCGCCCAGGCTGCATCCGGCGCAGCTGAAGGCGCGAAAAAATCGACCGGCGACTGCGGCGGCGCGCGGCGGCCGCAGCGGGCGGCGCGGATTTTGGGGCACGCTTGGGTGCTGGGGCTTGGCCTTGGGCTCGGGTTTGGCGGTTGCGGCCTGCTCGATGAGTTTACTCAGTCCGACGGCTCGACACCGCCGGCGGTGCAGGCATCGCAGCTGCAGCTGCGCAAGCGGCCATCGATTACGCAGCTTGCGTCTTATTACTGTCCGATCGTGATCACCGATCCCATGCT
The DNA here is from genome assembly GCA_937879845.1 of uncultured Myxococcales bacterium. Taxonomy (GTDB): domain Bacteria; phylum Myxococcota_A; class Polyangia; order Palsa-1104; family JAEUJZ01; genus CALFML01. The sequence continues at coordinate 6,820 of CALFML010000143.1, read as the reverse complement.
CCGGCTCGGCTGTGCGTTTTTGCCATCGGTCACGCAGGCGGACCTGGCGTTCCAGTTCGGGATCAGCATCACCATGCACAATCCCAACAACGTCCCGGTCCCGGCGCTCGATGTCCTTTTGGCGCTCAAGCTGTTCCAGGGCCAGGATACTGAAGCGCTCGGCGCCATCTGCCTCAGCCTGTGCGGCGCGATGGATCCGACCTGCGACGGCAAGCCCAAGCCCGGCGCCTGCGCCTCGACGCAGACCGACATCCGCAACCTGGACGACTTCGCGGCGCGGATTCCGTCGCTCATAAGCGACATCGTCAGCGGCAACGCGGAGCAGGAGCTGCGCAAGTCCACGCTGCTCGCCGGCGGAGATGTCAACCTCAACCTCAGCTTCGATCTCGGGCTGACCCAGGCCATAAATGTCTTTCAGAAGACCGCGGTGCAGTATGTGACGACGCTTCTATCCGGAGGCACGCCGATGCTGAGCGTCCCGGTCTCGGCCGAAGGGTCGGTGTACTTCAACTTGCCGGTCGTCGGCCGGCTGGGGGTCGCCTACGGCCCGCTGACCTCCACCTGGCAGATAGACAGCACCATCCTGCAGTAGGCGCAAGCGCCGGCCGGCGATGGATTCCCGCCGGAATCTGGGGCGGCACCTGGATTTTTGCGATTTTGGTACGATGTTAAGTTCACCATGCCGACTCTCCAGGCCTCCCGGTCTGTCCTAGGATCTTTTTGCGCTGTGCTGCTCACGCTCGCCGCGCCAAGCCTGCAGGCCGCACCGGCCAAGCCCAAAGCTCTACCCGCCGACAAGGCGGCGCAGAGCATCACCGCCGCCGCGCTGCGCGAGCATGTCCGCGTCCTGACCGATGACAAGACCGCCGGCCGCCAGCCCGGCACCCCCGGCGAGGCAGAAGCCCAGCGCTACCTGACCGAGCAGCTGCAGAAAGCCGGCCTCACCGCGGGCGGAGACGGCGGCAGCTTCGTCCAGGCGCTGAATCTGACCGGCGTGCGCTCGCGGCTCATGGGCGCTCCGGCGTTCCGCTCGCTCTCGACCTCGATTCCGGTGCAAATCGCGGTGGGCTCCGGCGATCTGGCGCTGCAAGCGGCCGAGGCGACCGCGACCTCGATGGTGCGCGACTCCGAGATGATCTTTGTCGGCTACGGCATCACCGCCCCCGAGTTCCAGTGGGACGACTACAAGGGCGTCGATTTGCACGGCAAGGTCGTGCTCCTGCTGCAAGGCGATCCGCAGAACAGCCCGACCCTGTTTGCCGGCAAGGCGCAGCTGCACTACGGCCGCTGGCGGAGCAAGCTGGCGGAAGTGGCGCGGCGCGGCGCGGTGGCCGCCTTGGTCGTCCATGATCCAAGCGCCGTGGGGGCGAAGTTTTCGACCGTGGCGGCCATGTGGACCGGCGAACACTATCTCGACCCGAGCGCCAACGAGTCGCCCGGCCTCGCCATGCGCGGCCTCATCAGCGAGGATGCCTGCCGGCGGATCATGCAGGCCGGCGGTCAGGACTACGACGCGCTGCGGCGCACCGCCGAGGATCGCTCCTTCAACCCCGTCACCTTGCCGGTCCGCATGACCGCCCAGCTGCAGAACCAGACGCGCAAGCTGACGACCGGCAACGTCATCGGCCTGGTCGCCGGCAGCGACCCGCGCGGGCGCAGTGAGGCGGTCATCGTCACGGCCCACCTGGACAGCGCGGGCACACGCAGCGAAGAGTCCGGGCCGGGCAAGATCTACCGCGGCGCCCGCGACAACGCCGCTGGGGTGGCGGCGCTCATCGAGCTCGCCAAAGCCGCAAAGCTCGGTCCGCCGCCCCGGCGCACGCTCATCTTCGCCGCGCTCACGGCCCAGTCCTCCGGCTTCCAGGGGGCCAAGCAGCTGCTGGCGCACTTGCCGGCGGCAGCGAACAAGGCCGTCGCCCACATCAACCTGGATGTCCCGGCGATCGGCCCGGAGCGCCCGCAGGTCATCCAGATCGGCCGCGGCAAGTCGTCGCTGGATGCGCTGCTGGATGCGGCGGCCAAGCTGCGCAAGCGCCAGGTGGTCGCGGATCCCAGCCCGCAGCTTGGACTTTTTTATCGCAGCGACTCGCTGCCGTTCGCTCTAGCGGGCATCCCTTCGCTGTTCCTGGGCGCAGCGGATGCGGCGCGATTTTTCGGCGAGCGCTTCCTGCAGCCGAGCGATGCGCTGGGCGATGACCTCGTCCTGGACGCCACGGCGGAGGATGCGCAGCTGCTTTACCTGACCGCCCTGCGCATCGCCGAGAGCAAACTGCCGCCCAAGTGGAACCCGGGCGATGAGTTCGTACGAAAGCCTTAAGCCTCTCCGCCAGCCCTAAAGTTCCCGCTGCCGCGCCGGCCCAACACGCCAGCCGGCAGCAGGTCCTTGGCCTTTAGAGCCCGGCGCAGCTCGCGCCGCACTATTTCTTCAGGACAAAGTTCAAGCCGCGGATGGTGTTAAACGGCGCCGAAGCTTTTCCAGGGGCAGCGCCGCCGGCACCGCCGCCGCGGTTGTCGCGGTTGTCACGGCCTTCGCGGTTGTCGCGGTTGTCACGATCGGGGCGCGGTCCGGAGGGCCGCTGGCCTTCATCGCGGCGGCCGCGGTGGCCCTCATCGCGACGCGGCTCATCACGCCGACCGGCCGCTGGTGCCGGCGTCGCTCCGCTGCGCTCCCGCCCTTCCGGCCGATCACCAGGCTTGCCCTCATCGCGGCGCGGCGGCCGCGGCCGATCGCGTCCCGGTGCCGGTCGCTCGCCGCCGCGCGCGGCCGCAGGTTCGCCGCGCGGGGCGTCGGTCCGCGGTCCCTCGGGACGCTCGCGCCCGCGGGCCTGGCCAAAGGATGCGTCGCGACCTTTGCGCGCATCGCCGGGATCGGCCTTGGGTGCTTCCGTCGCCGCCTTGATCGAAAGCCCGATACGCATCCGATCGAGCTCGACCTTGATGACCTTGACCTTCACCTTATCGCCGACCTTCACCGCTTCGGCCGGATCCTTGATGAAGCGATGGGCGAGCTCCGAGACATGGACGAGGCCGTCCTGATGCACGCCGACATCGACGAAGGCGCCGAAGTTGGTGACGTTGGTGACCACGCCGTTGAGGATCATCCCCTCTTGGAGGTGCGAGACCTCGGTGACGTTGGGGTTGAAGCCGACTTCCTCGAACTCTTTGCGCGGATCGCGTCCGGGCTTCTCCAGCTCGCCCAGGATGTCGCGCAAGGTCGGCTCGCCGCGCCGCTCGTCGATGTAACGAGTGATCTGGATCTGCTTTACGAGCTCGCTGTTGCCGATAAGCTCGTTTACCGCGACGGCGAGATCCTTGGCCATGTGCTCGACAACGTCGTAGCTCTCCGGGTGCACGGCGGAGGCGTCGAGCGGGTTCTCCCCGTTTTCGCGGATGCGCAGGAAGCCCGCCGCTTGCTCAAAGGCTTTGGGACCCATGCGCGGTACGTCAAGGAGCTGACGGCGGCTGACAAACGGCCCGTGCTCGCTGCGGTAGGTGGCGATGTTGCCGGCCAGCGTCTCACCGATGCCGGCGACGTACTGGAGCAGCCGCGGCGAGGCGGTGTTCACATCGACGCCGATCTGGTTGACGCAGCTCTCGACGACCTGATCGAGCTGCTTCTTCAGCGTCGGCTGATGCACATCGTGCTGGTACTGGCCGACGCCGATCGACTTGGGATCGATCTTTACGAGCTCGGCCAGCGGATCCTGCAGCCGGCGGCCGATCGACACCGCCCCGCGCACCGTCGGATCGTGCGTCGGGAACTCCTGCCGGCCGACTTCGGAGGTCGAGTACACGGAGGCCCCGGCCTCGTTTACCACGACGACTTTCACGCCGGGCAGCTTGCCGGCGCTGGCGAGACGGCGGACAAAGCCTTCGGTCTCGCGGCTGGCGGTGCCGTTGCCGATCGCGATGGCTTGGATCTTGTGCTCGGTGATGAGCTGTTCCAGGCGCGTGGCGGCATCGCTGCGGCGCGACTCGCTGTGGGTCGGGAAGATGATGTCGTGGACGCCGAGATCGCCTTTTTCATCGATGATCGCGAGCTTGCAGCCGGTGCGGTAGCCGGGGTCGAGCGCCAGCACGCGGCGGCCGCCGAGCGGCGGGGCGAGCAGCAGGTGCCGCAGGTTCTCGGCGAACACCCGGATCGCCTCGGCATCGGCGCGCTCGCGCAGGGCGAGGCGCACATCGACCTCGATCGCCGGCTTGAGGAGCCGCTCCCAGGCATCGGCGACCGCCAGCTCCAGCTCATGCAGGAGCGCCGCCTTGCGGTTCCGGATGGCGAAGCGCGAGACGATGGCGATCGCGGCTTCCCGATCAAGCTCCAGGGTGACGCGCAGCACGCCCTCTTTTTCCCCGCGGCGCAGCGCCAGCATGCGGTGGGACGGGATGGTCTTGACCGCCTCCTCATACTCGAAATAGTCGGTGAACTTGGCCGCCGGATCTTCCTTCTTGGCCTCTTTGACCGGCCGCGGGGCCGCGGGATCCTTTTCGTTGCCCGGTTCGGGCGCCGAGTCCTCTTCCTCTTCTTTGCGCTTGATGAGCCGGCTGCGCATCACCCCCTCTTCCATCGCCATCGCCCGCAGCGCCGCGCGCACGTTGGCATCGTCGGAGAGAACTTCGGCGATGATGTCCCGCGCCCCGGCAAAGACGCTGCTCTCGTCGAGCAGGCCCTTTTCGATGCTGATGTAGGGGGCGGCCAGCTCCTTCTGGCTCGGGGCGCTGTCTTCCTGGGCGAGGATGCACAGGGCGAGCGGCTCCAGGCCCTTTTCCCGCGCGATCGTCGCCCGCGTCCGCCGCTTGGGCTTGTAGGGCAGATACAGGTCCTCAAGCTCGGTCTTCGATAAGGTCGCGATAATCCGCGACTCAAGCGCCGGGGTGAGCTTCCCCTGCTTATGGATCTCGGTGAGGATCGAGCTCTTGCGGGCGACAAGCTCGGTAAGGTAGGCGCCGCGCTCTTGAATCGTAGCGATCTGGACCTCATCGAGCCCCGAGGTCACCTCTTTACGATAGCGGGCGATAAACGGCAGCGTCGCCCCGCCATCTAGAAGCTCGAGCGTGCGCTCGACCTGGATCGGCCGCAGCCCTAGTTCCTGAGCCAGCACCTGGGCCCGGTCGATCTGGACTTTCCAGCTCGGTGCCGCGATCCCTGCCATAAGGCCATCGGCCAAAGGCTGGGCCGGGTCAGGCGATCGGGGGGAGTCAGCCGCTTTCCCTTCGGGTGTTGCGGTCTTCGCGGCCGGCAGATCCTTGGCGTCAGCCTTGGCTGGAGTCACCATCAAATGTTCGCGCGGTTCAGACATGACGATGTCTGAGGTACACTAAATCCCCGACGGGAATCAAGCGCGATCGCGCCTCGGCGGCTGCGGCCCGGCTGCGCCCGGTCAAACGCTGGTCGGTAAGCCCAAGGGCTTGGACAAGGCTCACGCCAGACTTGGGCCGGACTTGGCTTGAACCTGCGGCGCCCGGGTTAGCCCGGTTGCGGTTGGCCGGCCTGGCCTAATTTGGCCTAAAGCTTGACCCGCAGGTGCCCGGCCATCGGTCTCAGTCCCGTGGTTTCCCTCGCCCGCACTGTGTACTTGTGAGCATTGACTGGTCTAGAGTAACTTTAAGACCATGGCCCGATTTAGGCTGCGCATGCGCACCATGGAGATCAACTTGCCGCTGGGCGAGATCATCATTGGTCGCGGGCCGGAGTGCTATCTCCGCGTCGATGAACCCATGGTGTCGCGGCGCCATGCGCGCTTGCGCGTGACCCCAAGCGCAGTGGTTTTAGAGGATCTGGGCAGCCGCAACGGCTCTCGGGTCAACGGCATCAACGCCACGGCTCCCGTCACCTTGAACTCCGGCGACATCCTGGGCGTCGGCACGCAGCAGTTCACCCTGGAGCGCGAAGACGATCCGTCGCCGCACCGGCCGACGGTAAACTACACGCCGCAGTGGAACGCGCCGCCGGCCGGCTCCCCGGTCAGCGTGGCCAGCAACGTCGAAGACACTTCGACTAATCCGGTCAGCGTGGCCTCGGTCAGCACGTTCAGCACCGCGGGCAGCAACATGACAAACCCCGGCAGCGCCGGCATGTCGCTGTCAAACGTCTCCGGGGTCGATACGAGCGCCATGATCCCCGACGGGCCGACCCACGTCTCCCACAACGACGGCGACGCCAGCGATCAGGGCCAGAGCTCAAACCGCGGCTCCGCCTACCGCTTGTTCTGGGGACTCTCGGACAAGGTCCTGGCCATGGGCCGCATCGAAGAGGCGGAGCGGATGATGGGCCCGCGCCTCACCGAGATGCGCACCCGCGCCGAAGCCGGCGAGGCCCCCGAAGAGCCGATCATCACCGAGGCGCTGCGCCGCTCGCTGCGCCTGGCCGCGGCGACCAAAAAAGATCAGTGGTTCGCCTGGATCTTCGACTACGCCCGGCTGTGCAAGTACAAGATGCCGCTGCCGCTCCTAGACGAGATCTATGCTCAGGTGTTCGTCGGCCGGCCGGCGATCGGCCCGAAGATCGTCGCCTACGCGCAGACGATCGAAGATGAGGTGATCGTGGTCCGTCTCGCCACGCTGCGCCGCCTCTGCCGCGAATAACCGCGGTCCCCTCCCCCTCGCCCCGCTAAATCCGAGCTCGCGCCTTGTCTCAGGCTGCGCGCGCTCGCGGCGTCCTAAATCCCGCAAATCTTAACCGCCCGAAGAACCCCCCGAAGAACTGCCCGAAGAACCGCCCGAAGAACCATAAAGAATCCCGGAGAGCTCCGAAGTACAACGAACATCCGGCAAAGATTGCGATTTGTGGCCTAGACCTTTAAAGTAAACCCATGGCATTAGT
>CALFML010000142.1 GCA_937879845.1 uncultured Myxococcales bacterium | reverse complement strand
CCGCGCCGGCCCGCCGGCCGTTTTTGCAGCCGCGCGGAGCTTGGGCGCGCGGAATAAAAAAGACCCTGGGAAGCGCGCGGCTGGCGGCGCTCGGCGGGCTCTTAGGACTTGGTCTTGCGGGCTGCGACTCCGACCAGAACATCGTGATTACGGTGCAGGCGGTACCGGAGGGGAGCAAGGCGCTCGGCGCCTACTACAGCCTGGATACGCGGCCGGGAGCGGACGACGCCTCAGGCATCACCCAGCGTCTGGACCAGTTTGCGTTCAAGCTGCCGGCCGACTATCGCGGGACGCTGACTACCGGCGTGTTCGCCTACCGCGACAGCTTGCCGTGCATCGCCGGCAGCGGCAGCGGCACCCTGAGTCTCAGCGGACAGTATCGGCAAGAGCAGACCATTGCGCTGGCGAATGAGACTTCGTCCGGCTGCACCATCACCAAGGTTCCGCTTGCGCTGCCGCCCACGACGATGGCGCCGCTGGCGAGCTGGGGGGATGCTCCGGACAACATCTGGGTGGTCGGTGATAAAGGAGCGATTCTGCGCTGGGACGGCCGCGTCTTCCGTCGTGTGGCCCTGCCGCCCGCGCTGGCCGCGGCGCCGCCGACCTGGCGGGCGGTGACCGGGGTCGGTCGCGATTACGTCTGGTTCGCCGGCGATAAGGGCGCCGTGGCGCGCTGGAATGGGACCGAGCTCCAGGCGGTGGCGCTGGTGGATTCGATGAACATGCCCATCGATCCCAAGTCGGCGAGCGTGCCGAACTGGCTCGGCGTGGCGATCGCCGACTCCGGGAGTGACGACGTCTTTTTTGCCAGCGATAGAAACGCGATCGGCCGGTTCTACAAGACTCGATTCAACGGAGTGGCGGCGATACCTATAACCAATGGCTACCAAGCCTACCCGCCGAGCGGGACCAACATGATTGCCTTCAGCGGCGGCATCTCCTTCGCCGATGTCAGCTGCATCGCCAAAAACGAGTGCTGGTTCGTCGGCAGCGATGGGACGAGTAGGGGATTCATCATGCAAGCCTACTCGTATGCGACCGATGGGGTTTATATATACACGGATTACTCGAACAGCAACCAGGGGGCTTCGCCGCCCCCACTTACCGTGAGTCGGCTGCAGGGCATTTGGACGAGCTTCGCGGTGAACACCCGCGAGATATTCATCGTCGGTGCCAAAGGCGCTCTTTTGTACAGCAACAACAGCTTGCTCGATGGCACGATCCCAGCCGGGACGCTGTATCCGGTGTTCAACGTGATCTGCGGCGGACAAGGCTGTATGTTCAGCACCAACTTGAATGCGATCGGCGGCACCGGGCTCGCCGATCTGTGGGTGGCGGGGGACGGTGGCACCCTGCTTGACTGGAACCCGGCGGTGATGGCGCCGGCCAATCCGATCGTCGATATGACCTCGCCGGCGCTGACGGCGAATCTGAGTCGGATCTTCAGTGTCGGTGGCCGAGTCTTCGTCTCCGGAGATCAGCAGACGTTCGCCTCTCCGCTCATTAGCGGCGGCTCAAGATGAACGAGTTGCAAAAGACAGAATAGGGCTGATAGGGAATGGCCTGCCAGTGCGGGTGGGCCTGTAGGAACTCGCCAAAGGCCCGCTGCTCGCCCTGATTGGGATTCCCTTTGTACATGAACCAGTCGTCAAAGCAGACGAGCGTGCCGTCCGACAAGCTCGGCTCGACGCCGAACAGCACCTCCTTGGCCGACTGATAAAGATCGCTGTCGATGTGTAATAGAGCGATCTTGGGATACTTTCCGGGAATGGTCTGCTTCAGGGTCTGGGAGAACCAGCCGACCTCGATTTCGGGAATCGGCAGCCCGCAGCAGAGAAACAGGCGGGCGATCGACTCCGGGGTGATCGGAGCGCCGTAGGCGAGCGAAGGGTGGCCGTGCAGGTAATTGGTGGCGAACGAGCCGGCCGTCCAGCGCGGGTGCTCGACATCATCGGGCGGGAGGCCGGCGAAGGAGTCGAAGCCGGCGAGCCGGCGCCCGGTGCAGACCGGATCGGCGTACTGCCACAGCGCCAGGTTTTCGCGCAGCAGCGCGGCCAAAAGCCCCAAGCTTTTGCCGACCGAGACCCCGAACTCGACGATGTCGCCCTCGACCTTCTCCCAATTGATAAACTGAATGGCGTTGGTGAAAAAGGCGCAGCGCGCATCGTACTTCAGCCAGTCGATGGCCTCCTTCGGCGTCGGTGTCGTCATGGCTCTGGGATTCCCTTTGTGCCGGCTTGCGCCGCGGCAGGCTTAGAAGGAAACGCGCAGCGCTTTGACGCCGCGCACGAACGTGTTCTGCTTCCACTCCGGTTCCAGCGTCTCCAAGGTCAGCTCGGGGGCGCGGCGGAGCAGGGTGCCAAAGCCGATCTCGCCCTCGACCCGCGCCAGCTGCGCGCCGAGGCAGTAGTGAATGCCGCCGCCAAACGACAGCGGCTTCACGTTCTTGCGCGTCACATCGAGCCGGTCGGGATCGGCGAAGACCTCGGGATCGCGGTTGCCGGCGCCGAGCAGGCACAGGACGTAGTGCCCATCGAAGATCATGCGGTCGCCAAGCTGCACGTTCTCCAGCGCCGTGCGCCGGGCAATCTGCACCGAGGTATCAAAGCGCAGAAGCTCCTCCACCGCCCCTTTGAGCAGGCTGCCGCCAGTGTCCTCGACCAGGATCTGCCACTGCCGCGGGTTGCGATGCAGCGCCAGCATGCCGTTGCCGAACAGGTTTATGACCGTGTCATGACCGGCGCAAAAAAGCAGGATTAGGTTGGCGACAAACTCCTCCTGGCTCAGCACCCGCTCTTGTACGGCGGTCACAAGCTCGCCGAAAAAGTCGTCCTGCGGGCTGTGGCCGTAGCGCTGCAAGGCGCGCAGGAACGAATCGGCGAAGCCGAGCGCGGCGCGGTTTGACTCTTCGGTCTCCTGCCGCGACATCGGCGTCGGATCGGTGGGCCGCATCATCGCATGGGTGTAGTGCGCCAGCGCCTCGCGCTCTTCCTGCGGCACGTTGATGATCTCGCAGATGACGCGGAAGGGCAGGGCGTGGGCGAAGTCGGCGATGAGATCCATGCCGCCGTCGGCCAGCCCTTTGCCGAGCAGCTCATCGACGATCTCCTGCACCCGCTGGCGCAGCCGCTCCATGCGCGGCGGCGACACCGCGCGCTGAAACAGGGCGCGGATGCGCGAGTGATCCGGCGGATCGGACGATAGGAGCTGGGTGCGGATGATCTGGTTATACGGCTCGGCGAACACCGGTTGGAGCGCCGGAATCGCCATCAAGCGCTCCAGCGCGATGGCGAACCGCTTATCGCTGAGCACGAACTTGATGTCGTTGTAGCGGGTCAGCACCCAGCAGTATCCGCCCGGCGACCAGTGAATCGGATCGAGCTGGCGCAGCCGGTGCAAGTCCGGGTACGGATCGATGCGAAACTCCGGCGATAGCGGGTTATATAGCGGCGCGCTGGTTGGTGCCGCCTGCGGTACCGCCTGAGGTGCCGCCGCGTCACTCATGGCATCCCCCCGCAGCGGACGGTACGACAGCGCTTTGACATGGCCGCCTCATTATCGCACAGTCAGGCGGCAAGCGGCGCCGTAGGCTGTGGCGCGTACCTCCAGCCTGGTGCGCGCCGGCGGATGCGTCGGCGGCGCAGTCTTTTGGCGGGCGGTCGAGAAAGCTGCGGCGATTGAGAAAGCGGCGGGCGGTCTTAGGAGCCCGATGCGGGACGCTTATTACGCGCCGCTGCCGGGCAGCGAGACCACGAGCCAGGTCAGCCGGTGCAGCTCCATCGTCGCCACCGAGTCGATGGACTTGCCGTCGGCCGACACCTTGCCCACGCCCTGCCGCTCCGGCCGGCCGAAGTCGGGATCGACGCTGCTCAGCACCACCGTGCTGCCGGGCGGGAGGCCGAAGTTGTCGGCGATGTGCACCGTGATCGGCGCGCTGCTCGTCGTGTCAAACGGCCCCAGCGCCCATTCCGCGACGATGCGGCCATCGCCGCTCGGCAGACAGAAATCCGGGTAGAGCCCGGCCGGAATGCGCAGGCCGGCAAGCTGCGGCGCGCCCGCGCCGGCGGGAAACCTGAGCGCATCGGCATCGAGCGTCAGCGATAGCGTCGCGTCGATGGCCACGGTCTGCTTGCCCGCGGTGAGCGGCAGCGGCGCGGCCAGCCGCGGCAGCACGATCGGCGGCACGGTGCGAACCGGCGTCGCCTTGGGATCGAGGTAGTAGATGGGGACGACGACCTTGCCATAATCGATCGCCTGCGCTCCCGGCAGCTCGGCGTGCAGGCCGTAGCTCGCCGCGGCGATGTTGGGCAGCTCGAAGATGCCGGCGCCGTCGGTCGTCACTTCGCGGCACGAGGGTCCGCAGAGCTTTATGCGGACCCCCGGCAGGCCGTGGCGGTCCAGATCGATGACCGTCCCGGTGATGCGGGCTCCCCCCGCCGCCGCGGCCAGATCCGGAGCCCCGCCGTCTTCCGGGCTCGGCGGCGCCGTCCCTCCCGCGGCATCACAGGCGGCGAGCGCGAGGCTCAAGCAGGTTGCGGCATAACCGGGTTTCCACGGCATCGCGGTGAGCTTACGCATGGGCCTCACTATATACTTTGTGGACCATGAACGAGCCGCTCTTCATAAACGCCGCGGTCCAGATTCCGCTCGCGGATCTCGCCGTGGCCGCGGCGCGGTCATCGGGACCCGGGGGACAGAACGTCAACAAGGTCGCCTCCAAGATCGAGCTGCGCTTCAACCTGCCCGGCACCCGCGCCCTAGATGAAGCGACCAAAGACCGGCTGCGCGCCCAGGCCGGCTCACGCCTTGACGCCGATGGGTGGCTGCTTGTGACGAGCCAGCTCACCCGCGATCAGAGCCGCAACCTGGAAGACGCCCGCGACAAGCTGCGCGTTCTTATCCTGCGCGCCCTGATTCGCCCGACCCCGCGCCGGCCGACCCGGCCCACGCTCGCTTCCAAACAGCGGCGCGTCGCCGATAAGCGCCAGCGCTCGACCACCAAGCAGCTGCGGCGGCGCGATGCCGACGACTAGCTAGCGGCGTATCTGGTGCAGCATGCCCTGAATCAGCGACTCGCCGAAGCGGCTGGCGAGGAAGGTCAGGGTCGGCAGGACCAGCGCTCCCATCAGGCGCCCGAGCACCCGCAGCGGCAGGACCTCCTCCGTGGCATCGCGGATGGTGTCGTGCGCTTCTTTTATGCGCTTGAACTTGTCGTACTGCTCTTCGTTCATCTGTTCGAGCTGGGGCATCAGCACCTCCAGCCGGTCCTGCAGCGGCGCCAGCGCTTCTTCTTTTTGCCGCTGGACGATGGCTTTGATCGCCAGGCGCGGCAGCAGCACCCCAGCGAGCGTCGCCATATAAGAGAGGCCGACCAGGAACAGCCCGACCTGGGTCACCATGATCGGCCGGTCTTGCAGGAGCGCGACAAAGCCGACGATAAACATCGTCGCCATCAGGCTCACCAGCAGCCCAAGCTGGCTCGAGCCGCGGATCGCCCGCCGCAGCGCCACCGAGTCCAGGGGGCTTAGCGGGTAGACCTTGTATTTGCAGTCGCGCAGGACGCCCGACTCCAGCGCCAGGAGCACCACGGAGTAGATGATCTCACCGACCCCGTACAGCAGCAGAAAGCCGATGAGCACCGTGCCCCAGGCCATCGGCCTTTCGCCCGCGCTGCCCTCGATCGAGCCGCCCAGGGAATACAGATAGGCGAGCAGTCCGAAGCTCAGCCCGAGCGCGGTCGGGACAGCGAAGCGGCGGCGGAAAAAGCGCCGCTCCCAGGCGATGAGGCGGCGCAGCCCGGCCTCGTCGGAGACGGCGCGATGCAGGCAGAGAAAGTTGTCCAGCGCGAAAAGGAGCGGCCGGTAAAGGAGCACCAGCATCAGCCCGAAGATCAGGCCGACCGCGATCCACGTACCGACCGGCGCCACCTCCCATTCGTTGAGGGCCGCGGTCAGCGCGATCGGTCCGCCCACGATCCCGGCGGCGACCAGCAAAAGAGCGGCCAGCTGCGCCGACAAGCGCGTCGCCCGCGAGCCCGGCTCCAGCCGCGCCCGGCGCAGCAGCGCGAAGACAAGAAAGTAGATGAGCAGATAGTTTTCGATCTTGCGATGACGCTGGCAGTACTCATCGGCGAGTATGGCCAGCGCGCTCGGTGGGCTGGGCGGCGCCGGATCGGCTGTCTGCAGGGTCGCCGGCGCCGCGGGGGACACAGACTCCATCAAACCTATCGTACTGCAGGTGCGGGCAGGACGACTTGCACATCGACCGCGTCAGCCGCGTTGGCCCCGCTTTCAGAGGGAGGATCCTCGCTCGCTTCATCTACAGGACCTATCGCCAGACCGGCCTTCACGCCGCGGCGGGCCGCCCGCGCCGGGATGGCGAAGCGGCCGACGTGTCCGGTGCCGGCCAGGACGACCACGCGCCGCGGCGGCGTCTGGGCGCGGCCTAGGAGCTCGACGACGCCCTGCGCCATCGATTCGTCCCACACAAGCTGGGCGGCGTAGAAGCGATCGAAGGCGGCGCGGCGCTCCTCCGGCGTGCGCTTGGCCTCATCGCCGAACGAGTGGCGGGCGAAGACATGCTCGATGGCGATGCGGTGCGCCTCAGGGGCCGGCCAGGGGTAGCCGCTGGGCAGGGCGCTGCGCTCGCTGGCGGTGAGACCGGCCACGCCGCGCTGGCGCACCGCCTTGGCCAGGTCGCGCGGGGCGTTGAGCGCGTACATCGGCACGCCGTGGTTTTTGCAGAACTCAAACAGCGGCTGGTACAGGGCGAAGTCGAAGCCCCAGGTGTTGTCCCAGTCCACCGCCGCGAGGAAATCCGCGGTGTCCATGCGTCCCGCCAGATAGGAGTCAAGCTGCGGCTGCAGGGTGCGCGGCAGCATCTCGATGCCCACTGCGATCTCTTTTGCCAGGGCGTAGACCTGCTCCAGAACCCGCAGCTGCGCCGCGTGCGAAGAGCGGCTGTTGTGACGCTCGCCGACGTAGACGACCTGCGCCGCGCGCAGGCGCTCGGTGAAAGCTTCGGCGGCGAGCGGCGCTCCGGTTTGGCCGTCGCGCAGCCGCAGCACGAACGTCGCGAAGATACTCTCTTTATGCTCGCCCGCCGCGGGGCTAGGCCCGGCTTGGGTCTGGGCCGCTGGCTGACCGGGGGCGGCGACCGTCGAGGCGCCGGTGTGCGCTTGGCAGCCGGCGCAGCCAAGCGCGGCCCCAAGCACCGCGGCGATGATCCCGGTCCGCGGCCGCGGCTTGGAGTTGCGGCCGGGCCGGCGCGGCTCGGGCAGCCCAGTGCGCAGCGCCAACCAGCGATGGTGTTGAGAATTGGGACGAAGGTGGAGGAGGTCGTTGTCCCTAGGCATGGAAGTACATTGTAGTCGGGCCGGCCCCCGCGCGAAGGCGGATTGCATTATCTTGTCATCATGCGACAGCAACCGAGCCCGGACGGCGGGACCGAGCTCCAGGGACGGCTCATCCTCGTGACCGGCGGCGGCCAGCGCGTCGGCCGCACCATCTGCGAGGAGCTCGGGCGGGCCGGGGCGCGGCTCATCGTGCACTACCACCGCTCGCAGTCCGATGCCGAGATCCTGGCGCGGCGGCTCGGCCGCGGCTCGCTGGCGCTCCACGCCGACCTGCGCAACACCGGCGAAACGGTCAGCATGTTCCAGACCATCGAAGCCAAGGTCGGGCGCATCGACATGCTGGTCAACAACGCCGCGATCTTCTGCCGCACCCCGTTCCATGCGCTGACCGATGCGGCGTGGGATGAGCAGCTGGCGGTGAACCTGACCGCGCCGCAGCGCTGCATGCGTCTGGCGGTGGCCGCGGGCGCCACCGCGATCGTGAACCTTGTCGACATCGCCGCCTGGCAGCCGTGGAGCGAATACAGCGCCTACGCGGTCGCCAAAGCCGGCCTCCTGCACCTGACGCGGATCCTGGCGCGGGAGCTCGCGCCGACGGTGCGCGTCAATGCCGTAGCCCCGGGTACGGTGCTTTTTCCCGACGACTACGACGCCGCGGCCAAGGCCCGCGTGCTGGCGCGGGTGCCGCTCAACCGGCAGGGCCAGCCCGCCGATGTCGCCCGCGCCGTGCGCTACCTGCTCAGCGAGGGGTATCTCACCGGCGTGTGCCTGCCCGTCGATGGCGGCCAGGGACTGCGCTGAGATGCTCGGGAGCCGCGCCGCGTCCGCCGCGGAGCCGGTCGGGCGGCGCTATCGCGTGGCGATGGTCTGCTCGCACGCGATCCAATATCTGGTCCCGTGGTTTGTGCAGGCGGGGGCGCATCCGCGGCTCGATATCACGGTGCTCTTAGGCGATGCGCACGGGCTCTCCGCCGGCCACGATCCGGAGTTCGGGCGGTCCTTTCGCTGGGATATCGATCTGGCGACCGGCTACCGCCGCATCCTGCTGCCGAATCAGGCGCTGCGGCCGGGCGTCGGGCGCTTCTTCGGCGTGGCCAGCCTCGCGGTCTTTTCTGAGCTTAGGGCCGGGCGCTATGACGCGGTGGTGATCCAGGGCTGGAACTACGCGCTCTACCCGCTGGCCCTCCTGGCGGCACGGCGCGCCGGCATCCCGGTGCTGATGCGGGCCGAGTCCATGCTCCTTCCGAACGAGCCGGAGGCGGAGCGGACGCCGCGCCAGCTCGTCAAGGAAGCCGTGCTGCGCCGCTACCTCGGCGCCTGCGCCGGGGCGCTGGCGGTATCGAGCGGCAACCGGCGGCTGCTGGAACACTACGGCATGCCGGCGGAGCGGATCTTCGCCTCCCCTTACGCCGTGGATGGCGCGCGATTTCAGCTACCGCCGGCGGAGCGGCAGGCGGCGCGACTGCGGCTGCGGGCGCAGCTCGGGCTTGCCGGTGCGACCGACGCGGACGGCGCAGCTGGCGGGCCGCCGCTGCTTCTCTATTGCGGCAAGCTGATCCCGGTAAAAGCGCCGCAGCTGCTCCTGTCGGCCTACGCCGCGCTGCGCCGATCGGGCGTCGCGGCCGCGCTGGTGCTGGCGGGAGACGGGCCGCTGCGGCCGGCGCTTGCGGAGTGGGTGCGCGCTCACGCCGTGCCGGACGTCCACTTTCTCGGTTTCAAGAACCAGTCGGAGCTACCGGCCTTGTACGCCGCCGCCGATGCGCTGGTCCTGCCCTCGCAGCGCGAGACCTTCGGCATCGTCGTAGTCGAAGCGCAAAACGCCGGTCTGCCGGTCATCGCCTCCGACGGCGTCGGCTGCGCCGAAGATCTAATTTTGCCTCCCCCGGCGGAGCCGCAAGAGCTTTCCCCGCGGTGCGCGCAGAGCACGCCGCCAGCCGGTGTCGAGCCCGTCCTGCCGACCGGCCTCACGTTCCGGCGCGGCGACGCGGCGGGGCTTGTCCGGTGCCTTGAGACCTTATGCGCCGGCGCGCCCGCGCAGGAGCTGCGGCGGAAGTTGGCGGCGGGAGCGCGCCGGCGCGCTGCCAGCTGGACCTACGCGGCAGCGACGGCGGGTCTTGTGCAAGCGCTCGACGCACTTGGGCTGCCCGGTACTTGAGCGGCGCGCTATAATCGCGCATGGACAAGTCTAAGCCCCCCGGGCGTCCGGCCCGGGTGACTGATCCGAGCTTGCTCGGAGACACGGTCGCGGCCCCGGCACCAGAGACGCCGGGCCCGAGCATCACCGGGCGCCGGCTGTCAAATCCGTCCAGTCCCAGCCAGGCCCCGCGCCGGGTGACTGATCCGAGCCTGCTCGGCGATACGGTCGCGGCCCCGGGGCCCGAGACGCCGAGTCCGAACACCACCGGGCGCCGGCTGAAAAATCCCTCCAGTCCAAGCCGTGCTCCGGGCCGGCTGACCGATCCCGGACTGCTCGGAGACACGGTCGCCGTCACCGCCCGCGAGACGCCTGGTTCCGATCCCGCCTCGCAAGCGGTCACCGCCCCCTTGCACTCCGCCCCGCCGTCTTCCAACCCCGGGGTCGAGCCGGGCGCCATCCTGCACGGCGGCTTGTCCAGCCGCATCGGCCGCTATGTCCTCCTGCGCATGCTCGGCAAGGGCGGCATGGGCGTGGTGTATGCGGCCTACGACGAAGACCTCGACCGCCGGGTCGCGGTCAAGCTCCTGCACACCGCGCGGCAGCAGGATCAAGAGCTGCGCCTGCGCATCGTCCGCGAAGCCCAGGCCCTGGCGCGCGTCTCCTCCCCCAACGTCGTGCACGTCTACGAAGTCGGCGAGATCGAGAGCGAGATGTTCATCGCCATGGAGTTTGTAAACGGCACGACGCTGACGCGCTGGCAATCGGCGGAGTCGCGCAGCTGGCAGGAGACGCTGCAGATGTACCTCGGCGCCGGCCAGGGGCTTTTGGCGGCGCATCAGGCGGGGCTCACCCACCGCGACTTCAAACCCGACAACGTGCTGGTCGGCAGCGACGGTACGCCCAAGGTCGCGGACTTCGGCCTGGCGCGGCTCGGCGGCGATGAAGAAGGGGCCGCCGCGGCGGAGCGCGACCTTCTCGACTCGCACAATGCCCACAACGCGGTGACCCCGAACCTCATGGCGCTGACGCAAGAGGGGATGATGGTGGGCACGCCGCTTTACATGTCGCCGGAGCAGCACCTGGGCGAGCCCGCCGACCGGCGCAGCGATCAGTTCAGCTTCTGCGTCGCCTTGTACGAAGCGCTGTACGACGAGCGGCCGTTCGCCGGCAAGACGCTGCCCTCCCTGCGCCACAACGTCGTGCGCGGCCGTCTGCAGCCGCGGCCGACGGGCAGCCGGGTGCCGGAGCCGGTGCACAAGGCGCTCCTGCGCGGCCTGGCGGTGCTGCCGGAGAAGCGCTTCCCTTCGATGCAGGAGCTGCTCACCGCGCTGTCCTTTGATGAGGCGCGCGATCCGGCGGCGGCACCACGGGCGCGGCGCTGGTTGTCGGCGGGCCTGGTCGCCTTCACCGCGCTCTCATCGGTGGCCACGCGGCTCATCTTGTGGCGCGGCGGCGATCCGGTGCTGTCGTCGCTCGGGATGGGAGTCGGTTTTTTTTCGGTGTTCGCTTTCCTGGTGTTCTTTTTCCGGCGGCGGCTGCTGACCAATGCGTTCCATCGCACGATGGTGGTCTCAGGCCTGGTGTTCGCAGGCCAGATCCTCACCCTGCGCCTGGCGGGGTTTGTCCTGAAACTGTCGCTGGCGCAGATCTTCACGCTGGATCTTGTGACCCTGTGCTCGCTGGTCAGCATGCTGTCGGCGATGGCCTTGCCGCGGCTGTGGCTGTGGCTGCCGGTCGTCGCGGCCGGCGCATCCGCCGCCGCCTTCTGGCCGCGCACCGCCGGTATCATCGCGCCGATCCTGACGCCGCTTATCGTGCTGGCGGCGCTCGTCCTATGGAACCGCGCGGCGCTCACCCAAAGCTCCAGCGAGCAGATGGTTCGCCGCTGAGCCACCAGCCTGACTCGTCGCGCGCGTGTGACCCTTAGCGGGTGGCACCGGAGGCGGGGCCCCCGGCGCGCCAGCGACGGGGTGCC
>CALFML010000141.1 GCA_937879845.1 uncultured Myxococcales bacterium | reverse complement strand
GGCCGTGTCTCAGTCCCAGTGTGGCTGGTCATCCTCTCAGACCAGCTACCCGTCTTCGCCTTGGTGGGCCATTACCCCGCCAACTAGCTGATGGGCCGCGGACTCATCCTTCGGTGAGAACCCCTTGCGGGCGTCCCCTTTTCCAACGTTGTCCGGAGACATTGCTGTGACATGCGGCATTAGCATTCCTTTCGGAATGTTATTCCCCGCCGAAGGGCAGATTATCCACGTGTTACGCACCCGTCCGCCGCTTTACTCAGGGCCGAAGCCCCTTTCTCGCTCGACTTGCATGTGTTAGGCCTGCCGCTAACGTTCGCTCTGAGCCAGGATCAAACTCTCCAATTAAGGTGTTTGACCGGCTCGACCTTCCTGTTTTCACAGGGGGTTCGAGTGGTTTCTTTGTGAGATTTTTCCTCTCTCCCTCTCGCTATTCAGTTTTCAGGGACCAACTCAATCGTTGAAGCGGGCCGTTTCCAGTTCGGCGTCACTTCGTGATTGGGTTGCCAATCCTAGTGATTCCGAACGACTTGTCAACAGCTCATTTGAAACTTTTTTCAACGCCGCCGCTCGGCTTGTTTGCGTCGCGGACAGGGAATGCACTCTACGGATTTCTAATTCAGGGTCAACATTTTTTTTTCAAGATTTCGCAAATTTACGCTGCAGCCCCGGCCGACCGCGTCTGAGGACTGCGCTGCAGGGCGGCTTTCATATAGGCTTGCGGTCTAAAAAAAACCGCAACTGTTTGGTGGTGGAGGCCGTTTCCGATGATCACGCTGCGCAGCTACGTAACGGAGAGCTTTGTCCCCGGTGACGGCACCCACGCGGTGCTCTTGAACCCGGCGACCGAGGAGCCGCTGGCAAAGACCAGCACCCAGGGCGTGGACTTCGCCGCCGCCCTGCGCCATGCCCGCACGCAAGGCGGCGCGGCGCTGCGGGCGATGAACTTCGCCTCCCGCGGGAGCCTGCTGCTCGCGGCCGGCAAAGCGCTGCACGCCCACCGCGATGAGCTGATCGGCCTGGCGGTGCAAAACGGCGGCAACACGCGCGGCGATGCCAAGTTCGACATCGACGGCGCGATCGCCACCCTGACCGCGTACGGCGAGCTCGGCCAGCGCCTGGGCGAGTGCAACCACCTGCGCGACGGCGAAGGCGAGCAGCCGATGCGCTCGGCCAAGCTGTGGGGCGAGCACCTGTGGCTGCCGCGCACCGGCGTCGCCGTACACATCAACGCCTTCAACTTTCCCGCCTGGGGCCTGTGCGAAAAAGCGGCGGTGGCATGGCTGTGCGGCCTGCCGGTGATCTCCAAGCCGGCGACAAGCTCCGCCCTGGTCGCCTACCGCATCGTCGAGCTGTGGGCGCAGGGCCAGCTCCTGCCGCCCGGCGCGCTCACCTTCCTGCCGGGACCTTTGGGCAATCTTTTGGACCTATTAGGAGAACAGGACGTGCTGGCCTTCACCGGCTCCAGCGACACCGCCCAGCTCCTGCGCCGCCACCGCGCCGTCGTCGAAGCCGGCGTGCGCCTCAACATCGAAGCCGACAGCCTCAACGCCGCGGTGCTCGGTCCCGACGGCGAAGAGGGAACCGAAGCCTACGACCTGTTTATTGCTGATGTCCTCCGCGACATGACCCAAAAGGCCGGCCAGAAGTGCACCGCCATCCGCCGCATCTACGTCCCCGCGGAGCGGCTGGACGCGGTGCTCGCAGAGCTGACCGATCGCCTCGGTTCCGTCCGGGTCGGCAACCCGCAAGACGATCGCGTGACCATGGGTCCCGTCGCCACCCGCGCCCAGCTGGAGGCGGTCCGCAGCGGCATCGCCACCTTGGCCAAGTCCCCCGGCCTCGCCGTGGCCGTAGGCGGCGCCGAGCCGCTCGACGGCATCGCCGCCCCCGCCGGCCGCGGCTACTTCGTCCGCCCGACCCTGCTTTTCTGCCGCGACGCCCAAGCCGCCGGCGCCGCCCCGAGCGCAGTCGATCAGCACGAGGTCTTCGGCCCCGTGGCGACCGTCATCCCCTATGCGCGGACCGCCGATCTCATCACCGCGGTCGCCCGCGGCGGCGGCAGCCTGGTGACCTCCATCTACAGCGACGATCGCCACTTCGTGCCGGAGGCCGTGCTGGGCCTAGGCCCCTACAACGGCCGGCTCTTCCTCGGCAGCGCCAAGCTCGGCGGGCAGTCTCCGGGTCCGGGCACGGTGTTCGCCGCGCTCAACCACGGCGGACCCGGCCGCGCCGGCGACGGCCATGAGCTCGGCGGCGTGCGCGGCATGCAGCTTTACATGCAGCGCTGCGCCGTCGTCGGTTACAAGCCCGTGGTCGAAGCCCTTCTGCCCAGCGCCGCCCGCCCCGCCCGCTAGCCTGCGCCTCTCCTTCCCGGGACGGCGGCCCCTTACTTCGGCTTGCCGCCCCGGCGCTGGATCTCCCGCTCGTAGTCGCAGCGCGCCTTGATGCGGTTGACCGTCTCGGTGTACTGCGGGTCGGGGCTGAGCAGCGCCAGCTCCTTGAGCCCCTCATCGCAGCGCCCGGTGGCGGTCAGGGTCGACACGAGGTGCAGCCGCGCCGAGTTCAGCTTGGGGTTTTGGCGCAGGGCGGCGCGGAACTCGACCTCGGCGCGGGCGATGTCGTTGGCCTTGCGCCGCGCCAGCCCCAGATCCGTCAAGACCTCCGGCGTCGCCTGGATCGCCTTGGCCTGCTCCAGCGCCGTCACCGCCGGCCCGGCTTGCTCAAGACGGATGTGCACCACCCCGAGCCGCCAGTACGCCTTGTGGAGCATCTGCTTGCCGTCCTCACGCTCCTCGGGCGTCGCGCCGCTCTTATAGATCGCATCGGCGAGCTGGATCGCCGCCGTCAGCTCCGCCACCGACTCGTCGTAACGCTTGTTATCCGACAGCAGCAGGCCCAGGTTAAGGTGCGGGTGCGGCCGATCCGGGGCCAGCTGCACCGCTTCGCGCGCCGGTCCGAGCGCGTCTTGAATCCGTCCCGACCGCCGCAGCACAACCGCCAGGTTCAGCTGCGCATCGGCCTGGTTGGCGCGCGGGTTGGCGTCGGTCGGCTTGAGCTTGGTGGCGCGGGTGTAGGCGGCGATCGCCTCCGGCCAGTGCTTGAGCGCCTCGTGTGCCACGCCCAGGTTGTATTGCGACTCGAACAGATCCGGCTTGGCCTTGACCGCCAGCTCCAGCACCTCGATCGCCTCGGCGGCACGCCCGCTGTCGGTGAGCACGGCACCGAGCTCCGCCCGCACCTTCACGCTCTGATCGTCGGCCCCGGTGGGATCGAGCTTGAGCGCGGCGCGGAAGTCGGTCTCCGCCTCGCGCAGCCGGTTCATCTTCTGGTAGCAGGCGCCGCGCAGGTAAAGGGGCTTGGGCTCCAGCGGCGCGCGCAGCACCGCGTCGGTGAACGCCTTGAGCGCCTCGTCGTAGCGGCCGGCCGACATGCGCGTCGTCCCAAGCTCGATGAGCGCCGCCAGCACCTTCTCGCCCGGCACCACCTCCCGCGGGGCGGCCTCGCCGTGCCACTCCGGGGTCTTGGCCTTGGGCGCGGCTTTCTTGGGCGCCGCCGGCTTCGCCTGCGCCGCGGCGTCCGTGGGGCTTGCCAGAAGCACCCCTAGCATCGTCGCCGCAAGCAGCAGGGGACGCCGCACGGAGGGTCGGCGCAGACAGAACATACCGTCTAGAAGAATCGACATGATCTTGCAATCTAGCCCGGAAGCCGGGCGCTGTCACCTCTTGGGACCGGCGTGCGCCGGATGCCGTCCTGCGGCAGCTCCGCTACTAAACGCCGCGGCGCGTGCCGGCGCCGCCCGCCGCGGGCAGCGCGCGACGGCCTGTGTGTTATCATCGCCTCATGCTGCGGTCGCTGCCGCTGTTGCCGACGCTGCTTGGCGTAAACCTCTGGCTCATCGCGCTGCTCGTGCCGCTGTGTCTTGGCCGGGCGACCGCCTCGGGGCTTGCCTGGGCGGTGGCGCCGCTGGGACTTTTGGCCCTGCTGCTGGGCCTGGGGCTAAGGCGTTACCGGGCGACCGCCGCGTCCCAGATCCTCCTTATCATCGGCGTGCCGCTACTTGTTTTTTTGCCCACCGCCGATGGGGCGCTGGCCGCCGCCAAGCTGCATCCGCCGTCGGCCGTGATGGTGCAGCTGGCGGTGCTCGTCGGGTACCTGGCGGCGGTCTGCGCGGAGCTGGCGCGCGGCCCGCAGCCGGCGCTGGCCGATCGTTCCGCCGCCCCGGTCTATGAGGACCTGACCGGCTCCGCCGCCGGCGCCGCCGCTGAGCCGCCGCCGGGCTGGCACTCGGTCGCCGCCGTCCCCACCGTGGTCTCCGACCGGCTGCGGCGGCGGATCGGCGTGTACCGGCTGCTGCTCGCCATGAGCGTGGCGGTCCCGCTCCTGTTCCTCTACGCCATCAACTGGCATCCCGAGCACGTCCGCGCCCTGCGCGCCGCCCTCGGCTCGCCGGGCCGCGCCGCGGCGATGCAGGCGTCGCTGACCGCGTTTGCGACGATGCTGTGGAGCGTGCTGTTTCACTTCTTCTTCATGGCGGCGATGGACGCCCACCTCGACCATGACCGCGGGCTGCGCGGCCGGCTGGCCGCCCTGCGCACAAGCTCGCGCCGCGGCCGCCCGCGGCTGAATCTGTACCTGGCGATTTTGGTGGCGCTGCTCAGCATGGGCCTTCTGATCTGGTGGAGTTTGTGACGGTTTCCAGCGAGAATCAGAGAGCCTGGCCCCGCCACTTTCGCGATTGAACGAGCGACGCGATGCGCAAGCTGCCCTACTTTCAAGTCCTGACCGTGCTCCTGTTTGGCAGCAGCCTCGCCTTCTTTTGGCAGTGCGTGGCGCACCTGGGGCGGCGCGACTACGTCGCTGCGGCCATGCTGCTGCTCATCGGCGTGTCGACCCTGTGGGTAGGCAGCGAGCTGGCCCGGCTCGCCCTGGCCGAGCGCGAGCCGTGAGCCGCTGCGCCGTCCGCCTGCCTGCCGCCTTCCCCGGCGAGGCGCTGCGCCCGTGAAGCCCGCCCTGCTTGCGGTTTTGGTGCTCGGCAGCCTCTGCCTCGGGGCGGCGGCGGCGCGTGCCGCGCCCGGCGACGATGCGGTATCGGTCGGCCGCGACTTCCACATCGGCCACAAAGGCTGGAACGGCCTGTCGGACTTTGCCACCCTCGCCGCGGATCTCGGCTGCCCGATGGACGTGCGGCGCACGCTCGACTACGGGGCGCTAGACGGCCAGGACGTGCTCCTGTTCCTCCACCCGGAGACGGCGCTGGATGAGAGCAACCTGCTCTCGTTCCTGTCGGCCGGCGGGCGCGTCATCCTCGCCGACGACTATGGGATGGGGGCGGCGGCGCTCGGCAAGCTCGGGATCAGCCGCCGCAGCGGCAACTTGCCGCCCGGCACGCGCCGCTACCGCGACGGGCAGGAGCTGCCGATCGCCGTCCCCGCGCGCGGCACGGCGCTGGGCCGCTCGGCGGCGGAGCTGGTCGGCAACCACTCGGCGTTTTTTTCCAGCGCCCTGCCCCCGACCTACGCCTTCGCTCCCGGCGCGGCGCTGGTCATCGAGGCGACCATCCAGCGCGGCCGGCTGGTGGCGATCGCCGACCCCAGCATATTCATCAACAACATGCTGCAGCTCACCGGCAACCGGGAGTTCGCCGCCCGCCTCGTCCTAGACATCTGCCGGCAGCAGCGCGACCGCCTGGTGGTCCTGTACGGCCCGTTCCTGCAGCGCGGCACCACCCCGGCGGTGCTCTCCGGCGCTCCCAGCGCCGACGGCGTCTCCGACCTGCCCGAGTACTGGAACCGCTCGCTCGCCGGGGCCAACCTACACATCCTGCAGACCCTCAAGCGCAAGAGCGCGCTCGGCGACATGGACGTGGTGGTGGTGGTGGGCCTTATCTTCAGCGTCGCCGCGCTGCTGCTCCTGGTCCGCTACCTGCCGATGCCCAAGCCGCCGCAGGACGGCAGCTTCGCCCAGCCGCCGGCCCCGCCGGACAACGGCCTCCTGGCGAGCATCCGCCGCTACGCCGGCGGCTCCGAGCACCCGGTGAGCTGGGGCTATGTCTACCCCGCCACCCTCATCCGCGAAGAGGTCCTGGCGCGCCTTGGCCCCGCCCTGGCCGCCGCCCGCGGCAAGCACGGCGAGGCGCAGCGCCCCGAGGAGCTGACCCCCGAGGGCGTCCAGAGCCTGGTCGCGGCGCAGCATAACCCCGCCGCCGCCCGCCTGGCGCAGACGCTGTGGCGTGAGTTCCGGGTGCTCCAGTCGGCCCGCCCGCGCCCGAGCCGCCGCGAGGTCCCGACCCACATCTCCAGCAAGCGGCTGCAGCGCTTTTTCAACCTCGCCACCGCCCTGTTTGCCGAACTTGATAAGAAGGCTCCGTGATGGATGCGAACCTGTTGAACCCGCAAAGCCTGATGCAGGCGCAGCACCTGGGCCAGGCCGTGGTCGATGAAGTCGGCAAGGTCTTTATCGGCAACCCCGGCCTCGTGCAGGGGCTTTTGGTCGGCCTTTTGAGCCGCAGCCACGTGCTCCTCGAAGGGGTGCCCGGCGTCGCCAAGACCACCCTGGCCAAGTCGTTCGCCCAGGTCATCGGCTGCGAGTTCCGGCGCATCCAGTTCACGCCGGATCTTCTGCCCTCGGACATCACCGGCACCTACATCCTCGACCAGTCGGCGGGCAACTTCGTTTTGCGGCAGGGGCCGATCTTCGCCCAGATCATCCTCGGCGATGAGATAAACCGCGCCCCGCCCAAGTCGCAGTCGGCGCTGCTCGAGGCGATGCAGGAGGGCCAGGTCACGCTCGAGGGGGAGACGCGGGCGCTGCCGCAGCCGTTCATGGTCCTGGCGACCCAGAACCCGATCGAGCACGAGGGCACCTACCCGCTGCCCGAGGCGCAGCTTGACCGCTTCCTCATGAAGCTGCACGTGTCGTATCCCGAGCTCGCGGCCGAGAAGGAGATGCTGCGCGCCTACTCGCAGCCGCGGCCGCAGTTAAAGACCGTGCTGTCGGCGCAGGCGATCTTGGAGCTCTGCGGCATGGCGGCGCGGGTGCACGTGGACGACGAGATTTACGACTACGTGGTGGAGCTCGTCCACTTCACCCGGCGGCATCGGCGGGTGGCGCTGGGGGCGTCGCCGCGCGCGGCGCTGGCGCTCCTGCACGCGGCGCGGGCGCGAGCCCTCCTGCAGGGCCGGGACTACGTGCTGCCCGACGACATCAAGGCGCTGGCGCCGCACGTCATCGCCCACCGCCTCATGCTCATCGCCGAGGCGGAGATGGAAGGCATCGGCCCGAGCAGCGTCATCACCGAGGCCCTGGGGCAGGTGCCGGTGCGGCCGAGCGAGCGGCGCAACCGCGAGTCGGTGCGTCCCGACAAGGGGCGGTAGCCGTTGAAGAGCGGGCAGGGGAAACGGCCGACCCTGACGGTGCGCGGCTGCTATGTGCTGTCGCTGTGCCTGGTCCTGCTCATCGTCGGGGTGGGCTGCGGCAGCTGGCCGCTGGCGGCGGGAGGGCTAGTCACCACGACGCTGCTTTTGGGCTCCTATCTGTCATTTACGGCCAGCGCCGCGCTTTTGTGGCGCCGGCATCTGGAGCTCGTGTGGTGGCTGCCGCGCTCGGCGAGCAGCGAGGGCCTGGTGGCGCAGCGGCCGTTCACCGTCCAGGTCACCCTGCGCAACGTCAGCCCGGTGCACCTGGGCCTGGGCGAGCTGCGGGTGTTCGGCTCGCGCTGCCTCGAGGTCAGCAGCCACCTGCCGCCGCTGCCGCTGCGCGCCGGCAGCGAGGCCAAGGGCACCCTGACGATGCGCGTCGCCCAGGCCGGCCAGTGGTTTGTCCACGGGGCGGCGGTGCGGCTGTGCGATCGGCTGGGGTTGTACACGGTGGAGGCGTACTTTCCCTCCGCGCTGCGGCTCAAGGTCCTGCCGCGCTACCAGCCGCGGGTCGCCTTGCCGGCGGCGCGCATCGCCGCCGGGTCGCCGGATCAGCGCCTGGGGGCCCACACCTTGCGCCAGCGGGGTCTGGGCGGCGAGCTGCGCGAGCTGCGCGAGTACGTGCCCGGCGACCCCTTCAAGCTCATCGCCTGGAAGGCGAGCGCCCGCGCCCCGCTGGGCCGTCCGCTCGTGCGGGAGCTGGAGCGCGAGACCCTCCAGACCCACTACATCGTTCTGGACATCGGCGTCACCATGCGCGAGGGGCAGCCGGGGCAGTGGAAGCTCGACCATGCCCTGGAGCTGTGCCTGAGCTACGCCCGCTCGGTGCTGGACAGCGGCGATCGGGTGGGGTTTCTGGCGTTCGACGCGACCCTGTTCCGCCACCTGCGGCCGGGCGATGGGCCGCCGCAGCGCCTCAAGCTCACCGAGCGGCTGCTCGACACGATGAACGTGGTCGAGGAGAACTTCGTCGCCATGACCGACGGCGAGCTGTGCGCCACGGTCGCCCGCTACCTCCGCCAGCAAGAGGGGATCGACGTGCGCGTGCGCCGCGCCCCGGCCATGGACGATCTGGCCGAGTGGGCCAAGATCGCCGTGGCGCCAAACGGCGAGCGCTACTCGCTGCCGCTCTTGATGCAGGCGGCGCTGCGGCTGGTGCAGCCCCCGCCGGCGCCGGCCTCCCCGTCTTCGCCGGGCTTGGGAGCCGCGCCGTCCGCACCCGGCTCGCGGCCGGAGCTGGGCCAGCGCCCGCCCGGACCGAGCTCGCCCGCGCTGTCGGCGCCGCGCTCGGGACCGGGGGCGGGCCCCGACAGCGCTCCGGGTCCCAGCAGCGGCCCCGGCCATGATCTGGGCATCCTGCGCCGGCTGTGCCACCAGCGCGGCATCGAGCTGCCGTACGGCCAGCGCTCCGCCACCGGCCGCGCCCACGGCCTGGCCGCGGCGCTGGAGCAGGCCGCTTCTACGCCGGGGGCGCAGGTCGTCCTGATCTCCGACCTCCTGGGCCTCACTACCGACAGTCAGGTCCTATCGCGGGCGGTGGCCCTGTGCCGGCGGCGGGGCTTGCGCCTCCTGTGCCTGCGGCCGGAAGCGCGGCGTTACTTGCCTAAAGATCTATTGGCTGAGCCAGCAGCCGCCCGTGCCACCACGATCTTTTCCTGGGAGCAGGGCCGCCAGGAAGCACATATGCACAGAGGACTGGCACAGCTTGGCTTTCATGTGGTAGCCGTAGGTCCCGAAGATGGCCTAGCGCAGATCCTAGGACGTACGACATCAAACTATTTGCCACAGACAAAAATCGCTAGGGCAGGCGGATTACCCGACGAAAATGGCCGTGACCGGGCGGGAGCGCTACGATCCCTTTAGGTCCAAGCATAAGCGGCCATCGGATTCGGCTAGCGTTCTACAGACCCATCGAAACAGAGTAGACGCTGAGCCGGGTCGGCCGGTAAGGTAACACACAGCTCTCCCAGCAGCAGACCAAGGAGCCCCTACATATGGCCACGATGATCACGGAGGAATGCATCAACTGCGGCGCCTGCGAGCCCGAGTGCCCCAACGAGGCGATCTCCGAGGGCGAAGACATCTACGTCATCGACCCGACCCTGTGCACCGAGTGCGTCGGCTTCCACGACTACGAAGCGTGCCAGGCCGTCTGTCCCGTTGAGTGCTGCATCCCCGATCCCAACAAGCGCGAGACCGAGGCCGTGCTCCTCGCCCGCGCCGTCAAGCTCCACCCCGACAAAGAGTTCCCGGCCATCACCTCCCTCCCGGCCAACCTCTCCCGCTTCCGCAAGTAAGAAACCCAAGACAGCTCCCCGCAGCCAAAGCTCCCTCGCGCCTCTGTCCCGCTTGGCGGAAGAGGGCCAGGGTGAAGGCGCTCTGGACGGCAGGCATCGGCCGCGCGATGGCTCCGGCTGCCCGCGAGCGGCCTGGTCGCGGCGGCACGGCCGCGGGCGACTCATCGCCAGCTACGGCTTGCGGCGTCGGCCGCACGATGGATCCGGCTACCCGCGGAGCGGCCTGGTCGCGGCGGCACGGCCGCGGGCGACTCACTGCCAGGCGCGGCTTGCCGCCGCCGGGCTGCCGAGCGCTTGCGGCCAGACGCTGTAGGGGCTTGTCTCGCTGCCGCCGCTGTCGAGGCGGAATAGGTAGTTGTCCCCGCTGGCGATCAGCGCCCCCTCCTGATCCACCATTAGATGGATCGCCGAGTCGCCGGGCAGCGCCTGGCGGTAGGCGAGCCGGTCGGTGCGCAGCGCCAGCACCCCGGCATAGCTTGGCAGCAGGCGGCGCTTGGCCGCAAACGGTACGAACACGAGCCCGTTGCGGCCGAGCGCCGGCTGACGCGGCAGGCGCTGGTGAAGGGGGTCTTCCGGCTCGGCGTCTCCCGTCGGTACGCAGCGGCTCGCGCCGGTGATCGGATCGAGGCGGCACAGCGCCTCCCCGCCGGTCTGCTGCACAAGGACATAGGCGTCCCCGGCGGCCAGTAAGAGCGGTGCCGAGAGCGCCGTGCCCGGCAGGGCCAGGCGGCGGACCAGCTGCTCCGGCGGACCGTCGGCCGCCAGCGTCCACAGCTCGCGGCCGGCCGTCACCCCGACGGACTCGCCGGGCCGCGCCGACAGCGCCACGCCGACCGGCGCCGCCGGCAAAAGGGAGCGGATGCCGACCAGGCCGCTCGGCTCCGCCCAGAACATGTGGTGCGTGCCGTCGTCGCGCGTGCCGACCCCCATGAGCTGGCCGCTCGGCAGCACGATCAGCCGGCGGTTGTGGCGCAGACCCAGGCTCGTGCGCGACTGCCGCTCTCCCTGCTCGGTGAGGATCGTCAGGCTGCCGCCCGTATCCAATATGCCCAGGTGTCCCTTGCCATCGGCCGCCGCCAGGTCGCCGAGCGCCGTGTCCGCCGCGACGCGAAACCGCTCTTCGCCCCCCAGCGAGTAGCCGTACAGCACCCCCCGGCCGACCAGCACCAAAAGCTCCGCCGTGGCGACGATCGGCACCGGCGTGACCGGTCCCGGCAGGCGCTTGTTCCACGCGAACTCGCCGCCGCGCTCAAGCGCCACGAGCTGCTGCTCCGCCGTGACCACGAACAGCCGCCCGTCGCCCGCCTGCGCCGCCGGCCCCGCCGCCGCCCCCGCAAGCGAGATCGTCTGCGCGACGTGATTCTCAAGCCCCAGCTGCGACCGCCCGCGGACAAACATCCCGACCCAGACCACCGCCAAAATCCCCAGCATCGCCGGCACGGGCCCCCGCAGCCCGCCCGGCAGGATGAGGCGCCCCGACTTGTTCGACAGCATCGGCGCACCGTAGCCGCCCCACCGCTTTGGAGCAAGCAAGCGCGGCGGCACTTACGACCAGGGCTGCGACCGCCACCACCGCGGCTGCACAGGCCCCCGCCGCCGCCACCGCGGCTGCGGCAACCACCGCAGCATCTCTTGCAACTACCGCGACTGCGAGGGCCACAGACGCCGCATCGCTTGCAACCACCGCAGCTGCGAGGGCCGCCGCCGCTTCATCGCTTGCAACCACCGCAGCTGCGAGGGCCGCCGCCGCTTCATCGCTTGCAAC